>JAJZNR010000018.1 GCA_021811605.1 Microcaldota archaeon
AAGCCTCAGAAGGGAATCGAACCCTCAACATCCAGTTTACAAAACTGGCGCTCTGCCATTGAGCTACTGAGGCACAGTGCATTCTATTATCCGTCCACGTTTATAAAGATTTTGAATCCCTTACGAAGAGTTCGCTGTACCTGATGAAGTATTCAGCGATTCCTTTTATCGGCTTCATCCTCTCTGCAGTTCCCCTTATGAACTCGATGTTCTTCCTGTTTATCGCCCCGATTATGCCAAGGAGAGGCGGATAGAGGAGTGCGAGCAGAATCAGGTTAACCGCAATCGACAGGCTGCCGAAGTGGAGCAAATCGCCAACCACATACAACCCCAACCCCAGAAGTATCGCAGCAAGGGCCGCAAGGTAGAACTGCGTGAGTGTGTGCTTAACCTTGAACTGGTCCTCCAGTGCACGCATGTAGACTACGTTGAGCACTATCGGGGTTATCGCGAAGAGCGCGACAAGCACTCCCAGCGCTTGGAAGTACGGAGTAAACACGAACAGCAGCGCAACCTGTATGAATGTGGCGCCTACCTGGTACCTCATGAATCGCCTTGTGTCCCCCTGCCCCACTATAAGGGTGCCTGCATACGTCCCTATCAGGCCCAGCGCCATTCCTATAACTATGAACGCGAAGTACTCTGGAGCCAGCGCATACGAGCTGGAGAACAGAAGCCGTATCAGCGGCGCAGATACCGATGCCAGGTAAGCGACTACCGGAAAAAGCACCAGTCCTGTGTAGTAGAGGCTGTAGTTGTATATCGCTCCGATTCGTTCTGCTAGCTTGGCCTTCGACAGCGCTGTGGAGAACGCGGGCAGCAGGATGAAAGTTATCGAGGTTATCGCTACGTCTACGAATCTGGCAAGCTTGAACGCCACGCTGTAGTCGCCTACCACAGAAGCGGCTGCGTATACTCCAAGCAGCAGTATCGCGAAGTTCTGCGCCCCGTTCATCGCTATGTGAGAGGCAACCATCGGCGCCGAGAACGACGTTATCTCTTTCATGGTCTTCTTGTCCGGTCTTGTGTACACCAGCTTTATGCTCCTCATCAGATAGTACAGCGTCGCAGCGGAACCAACCAGCAGGCCAATCAGGGTGCCTGCTACGGCTCCAGGAACCCCATAACCCAGAAGCACGAGCAGGACAGAACCGATCAGCGTGAACAGCGAATACAGCGCATTGCTTATCGTGGCTTCGCGCACCTTGTGCATGCCCACCGTCGCAGCCTGGCCAAGGTTGAACAGCACAGAGAGGAACTCCGCTATCGAGGCCAGCTGGAGCGATAGCACAAGCGACTGGTTTCCGTATACTGTGGTGGCGATGAGCCCGCTTGCCAGATACCCCGCCACTGCCACTACGACTCCGATAGAGAGCGAAAGCGCATAACCGTTGCTGAGCAGTTCGCTTACCTTCCTGTGGTCTTTCAGGTGCTCTGGTATCATCTTCCTGAACGCTGTCCCGACGCCGAACGTCGCAGCCAGGGCGAGTATGCCTGAGAACGCTATCGCTATGCTGTAGAAACCGAAGTCCGCGGCTCCAAGAAGCCGTGCCAATATTATCAGCAAAACGAACGCAATCAGCGAGGTGGCGAACTTCCCGCCAAGATACACCGTTCCGCGCTTTGCGGTGCTCATCCCCAGCTCCTGGACTTCCCCCTGAGCTTCATCCTCCTGTGCCATGCGATCAATCGTGTGCAATGAACTGGTCTATCTTCCCCTTCCTCAGCTCCTCCACTCTCTTCTTGTGTATCTCCAGGAAGCCGTTTATGCGTTTGGCCAGGTCGGCTTTGTGCTCCCCGGCAAGGATAGTGCCCTTCCTCTCCGCATCGAATATCTTCTCGAGTTTCCTGTCGTCAGGTTCGAAGAGGAACTTGTAGTACTGGCAGACCATGCACTTGTCAGGGTTGCCGCCCAGCTTCTTCTGCAGCTCCGCAGTGTCCTGCTGCCCAGTTAGCGCCTTGTTGACCTTCTTGACGACAGCTTCGGGGGTGTCGTTCAGGTATATCGCGTTGAGCTTCTCGCTGGCTGACATCTTCGCCTCACCCATCAGCGATGGAAGGAACATGTTGTGCATGATAGCGGGTTTGTAATAACCGAGCTTACCTATCACGTCCCTGGCGACGCGGAAATGTACGTCCTGGTCAACTCCAAGCGGAATAAGGCAAGGTACGTTGTGCCCTTCCTCCACAGATTTCAGGAACGCTGGCACTGCCTGCATGCTTGTGTAGAATATCCATCCGATGTTCGTATCGTTTCCGACTCCGAACGCATCCTTTATGGTCGAGTAAGTGATGTGTCCCGCTACCTTGACCGCCTGCTTGTAGAGCGTTTTAGCATAATCGGTGTCAAGGAATATCCGCGTCTTCTTGGGGTTGAATCCCACTGCCGCGATGTTGAGGGCGGCTTCCTTTGCAAGTTCGTGATATTCCTCCAGCTTCATCCCGAGGTTCTGCCTTGCCCAGTACTTCTCCTCATCAGGTATCTGTATCAATACCTCTACGTCGAACTTCTCCTGCAGCCACTGTGTAAACATGAATGGAAGCAGGTGGCCGAGGTGCATCGGTCCAGAAGGAGCAAGCCCCGTATAGAGATAGAACCTATTGCCCTTCTCGTATTCATCGAGCAGCCACGGCAGTTCCCTGTGTGCAAAGACGATCTTCCGCCTAAGGAACCAGTGCGGTGCACCTCCGGCAAGCTTTTCCAGCCTCTTGAGGAGCTCACCGTCAAGCTCCTTTATGCCGAACTGCTTCTCTAACACCTGATAGTCTATCTTACCCTCTACCTTCCACGGTGTGACCTTAAAATCAGCCATAGTATCCCATAGTATCGTTATTACTGCTAAAGAAGGCTTAAATGGGTTTTGTGTCCTGCGCCATGGACGAACAAAAGGATTATATTCGTGAACAGGCGCGTCTATGCGAGACGTATGCCAAGAGAATCACTGCCGCATGTGGAAAAGATGAAGAGAATCTTCGAGATTGTAGCCTACGGCTCGCTTGGAATAGATATGGCGATAACCGCCGTCACGCTCATCTCCGCAAACAGTTCGGGGCACGCCTTTTTGGGAATCCAGATAATACTCAACGATGCGCTAAGTGTCATATTCATCATTTCGGCGCTGCTGTTAGTCGCTATAGTAATCATGGAGCACTACGAGAAGATAATCGACAGATTTGCGCAGGCTGCCTACGGCACAAGAGGCAAAAGGAGGAGAAGGAAGGGGCAGACAAAACTGCACCATCACGCCATGACTCCGAAGTGATAAGTCAATCTAATTGTCGCCGGTTATTACCGCGACAACTGTCTTTCCATCGAACCTTCTCATGTCATCACCCCTCATCTCGAAGAAACCCGCAAGCGCCGCCGCTCCCCCAAGTTCAGAGCCTATACCCATGTGCTTCTTCAGCTTCTGCGAAACCCAGAGAATCGCGTTGTCGTGGACTGCCGTTGCATCGCCCCCGGTTTTTCTAACAGCTGTGAGCGCCTCGAAACCGAATGTGGGGAATCCCACTGCGATGGCATCCGCCTTTGTCCTGGGTTTTATGTGCCTTATCTCCCTGCCCTCCTTAAAAGCGCTGACGAACGGATCGCACTGCATGGACTGCACCGCAACAAGCTTCGGCATCTTCCCGAGGATTCCCATCCTCCTGTATTCCAAGAACGACTTATATACTGAAGCCAGGAGAGTGCCGTTGCCTACTGGCACGAACACATAATCAGGAGTCTTTTTGGACTGGTCTATTATCTCGAAACCTACGCTCTTCTGCCCTTCCTTCCTGTAGTGGTAGTCACCGCATAGGAACAGCCCGCCTCTTGCAGCGAACCTCTCCGCAGTCTCTATGGATTTGTTGAAATCCCCATCGACCAGTACAATCTTGGCGCCTGCCTTCCTGATCCTATGTATCTTCTCCCTGTTGCCGTTCCTGCTGATGAACACCGTGCACTTCATCCCTGCATAATCCGCGTAGGTTGCAATCGAGAGCCCCATGTTCCCGGTAGAGGCGCAGCATACCTCGCCAAAGCCCAGCTCCTTAGCCTTCGCGATCTCCACAGACGAACCCCTATCCTTGAAGCTTCCTGTGGGGTTTCCAGTCTCCACCTTCAGGAAGAGGTTTACCTCATCGGCAGGTATGCCGATATACCCCGCTCTCACGAGCCCGCTCTCCCCCTCGCCAAGGCTCACCAGCTTCTTCACAGGATAGAACGGCAGGTACTTCCTGTGACGCGGCTTCTGACTTTCAAAGCCCTTTGGAAGCCCGAGAGTTGCATAGTCATATTTGACTTCCAGTATGCTGCCGCATCTTTTGCACCTCGCGAACGCGGCATCTGCGCCGTATACCGACCCGCAGTCGTAACACTTAAGATGATATTCCATGGAAAGATCCCTTCTCAATACTTCTCACACCTCCCATACCACTCATACCTCTCATAGCAACCTTTAATAACCTTAATCCACCAATAAAACTGTCTTCTTATAGAAGGTAGAACTAAGGTCTAATTACGGTGCTCAAAATGGGAAAGTTTCCAATAGCAGACGCAGAGCTTGCCAAAGTCTGGATATGCAAGAGGTGCAAGGGCAGGAACAGGGCAGGCGCTGAGAAATGCCGAAGGTGCGGTTATGGTGTCCTAAGGGCGAAGCACAAGGACATCAAGACCAAGAAGTGACCGTGACGCTCAAGGTGAGACAATGGTAGAGCTCAATCCTAACGAACAACTGGTAATAAACGCCATGAAGGAGCTTGGCGCTACAAAGGACACGTCGATCAAGACTGCGGACGATATAATGAAGAAGACGAACCGCCCCAAGGGGATGATAAACAACGTTCTCGTCGACCTCGTGAACAAAGGCGTAATAAAGAGGGTCGCCCGCGAGAAGGCTTCGGGTTACTATATACTTGCCCAGGTATGAGCGCATGGACGATCCCGAGCAATATATCGACTTCATGGCAAAGTACAAGGACTGGATAGCGATAAAGAGGCTCGGCATCCGCGATGGCACCCGCCCAGAGGAGGTGGTGTTCCATCTCGCCGGTATCCGCAGCACTATAGATGCAAAGGCATTCCCAATTCTCGGCATAAAGGTGGGCGTACTCGATTCGTTCGCAGACGAGGCTACGAAGGGGCTAAAGAAGAACGCCGACTCTCTTGCAGACGTGGCCCAGAAGTTCGGAGGAAGCGGCGCAAAGGCAGCGATAGACCAGGCTTGCGATGACAAGCAGCTGAAGCCGCTTGCCGAGATATATCTGCTCGGGAAGATGATAACGAATACCGGCTACGACACCAGCATAAACCAGAAGGCGATGTCTAAGATCTGGAAAGACCTGAAGGTCAAGAAACCCCCAGGCAGGGGTGCCGGCAAGAAAGCCGAGACTTCCGAGTAATCAGAACCTGATTGTCACCGGCTCTATCGTCTTTCCATCGGAGTATGCATACTCGCCTGTCCCGTCAACGTTCCTCCTTATTATGTGGAACCCTTTCGGCAGGGTCTGGCTTCTCAGCAACTTCAGGTCCTTCTCGACAAGATTCTCTCCGGACGTGAGCCTTGCGGAATCGCCCTGTAGATGGATTGGGTGCAGTTCCCTGTAAGCCTCTGGTGTAACCGGGTACCTGTTGTCCATGTCTATATCGAGCGTGAGATGGTCGAAAATGTTCTCCCTTCGCGCAAGCAGCTTTATCGGGATCACTATCGACTGCGCTCCGCTGCCATAACCTGCGAGCAGCCCTATGAAGGACAGCAGTGCATCCAGGTCCACGCTGTGCAGTGCAAGGCTCACCATGCTGATTAGCGACGATCCTGTATACGAGTTTCCCACAATGGACGGCAACTTGAGCGCCTCCTTTATATGAAGCTTCTTCAGGAATGCTTCGAACTCGGGCGTCTCCCTGAACTTCTTGAGCCAATCCCAGTAGGCGCGTATTTCTGGGTCAGTCTCGATGTAATCGATAACTGCGCTCTCGTGCTGCTTTCCATGACCGTTCGTGTTGAACATCCTGAACTTCGCTTCGATGAGATCAGTCAGCCTCATGTTTTCCGGAAGTGGCTCCCTTCCCACGCCTTTGCGCATCTGCATCGCGGCGAAGAGTTCCGGATTCTTCCTCTTCATCTCGTGCGCAAAAAGGAAGCTGGTCAGATATATGGCCTGTTTCGGGAAGGGAACGTGGCAGACGAAGAAACCTATCTCATCCATTATCGCGCTTCTAGCTCTTTCGTTACTCGCATCGAGAGACATGTATTCGCGCTCCAATATCTGCAGCGCCTTACCTACGGTGTAAACGTACACAATCTCCGAGAACCGCCCGTGTACCACAGGCGTTTCGTCCACGAACTTAGTGAAGTCAGAGAGCGGCATGTGGTAACGTCCCGACCTGTCGAATATCTCTATGAAGTTCGGGTCCTTTGTTATCCACATCAAGGTGCCTGCCGCCCCCTGTGTCGCTTCCGCACCGGGCGCCTTCTTCGAATCATAACATGCCGTATCTGCGGTGATGACTACTGCGGATTCCTTATGGCCGTTCTCAGCAGAGAACCTCACCCGCGATATCGCCTCATTGATTGCAACAACGCCCCCCACACACGCGAACGTGATTGGGACAACAGAAGCTTCCCTGAGCATCTCTATTATCGGTCTGTATTTTGTCTCGTCCTCCGCGAACAGCTTCGAACCCGCAAGCAGGAGAGCAGGTTCAAGCTCTGGCCTGCTCCTGTCAGGATTGCTCTCAGTCGCATAGTAAATCGTCTTTACCGGAGTCTCCTCAAGTCTATGGAGGGACTCTCGGTCGGAACCAAGTCTCTTGACGAAATCGTAGAGCATGTTCGCGACGAAGGTAACGTTGCTCTCCGAATAACCCGGCATCCGGATCATGTCAACGCCTAGACCAGACCTTATCTTTCCCACGTTATCGGCGATAAGCGCAGGCTCTATGGCTGGATTCACGCGCTCGTCAATCTCCCATTCAAATATCATCGGGTGCTCTTTCAGGATGTCTCCACGCAGCTTTTCCCGCATCTTCTGATAATCTTTTCCCCGTGTCATGTGCTGGTCCCTTCCGATTACATCAGCTAGCGCTTCTGGGGAGAGGGAGAGTCCCGGGGTCGCCACTACCATCTTGTTGATCCCTATGTTGCTCTTCGGTCTAGCGTCTGCCATTGCCATTAAATCACGGTCGCTGTGAGGAAGGCTTGGCATCAAGCCTTATAAATGCCGATTGCCGGTTAGACGCATGTCGTTCATGTCCCTAACGGCAACTGTTATCAACACTGCGTCAGGATCTGCATCAGTTCCGCTGGCGGCGGGTGATTTTGCAACGAAATATCTACAGAATATCTAGAAAAAAGAAGGCGGTCGAAATAATCACATAAGGCGACAGGACATTTCCTGCGAGCAGTCGAAACTTGCAATCTGCAGCCTTGATACTTTTTGGGAAGCATGGTAAGATAAGCATGAAAGAACACGACCACTACGCGTGGGTTAAGCAAGGATATTCATAAGCACATCGCACACGAAGACATACAGATGACCAAGCTACTCTAGTGCTCTTTTGCCTTGTATCCGATGCACAAGAGATAAAGCATTATACTAGAATTCTTCGACAATGTGCAAACACTACACGACAGAATTAAATATGTAATAGTTTACACCTCTAAAAGAGCTTATCTAATAAGGTGGGAAAAAGGTGGGAAAAATGATCAGTCCAAGTGCAACAGAATCGATACGGAAGTTCTATCTACCTTATACATTGCACTACATTGCACCACATTGCACTAGTGATATTTTTCCATACTAATTATTGGTGGGAAAATGGGAGTTGGTTTTGGTTTTAAAGTCCAAGGAGAAAAGAGTACTACTTGGCGAGTGTACGGTGGAAAACCGCTGAACGGGGAAGTGCCAATAGCCGGATACAAGCATGCAATGACTTTGTTGCTTCCTGCGTGCATTATGACTAGCTCCAAAGCCGTACTCTCTAATGTTCCGGACATGTTCGAAACACGAGTCTTCCTAAAGATGCTTGTAGATCTCGGTGCTAAAATCTCATTCAATGGGCACACATTGAAAATAGACGCAGATAACGTCAAATCAGCAGAAGTTCCAGCAAACCTAAGCAGGCTTATACACGGGTCTGTGAACCCCGTACCTGCAATGTTAGCCCGCTTTGGAGAAGTAACATTTGGAGGTTCTGGAGGTGACCAGATAGGAGATTCCTCAATGGATGGAGTGCGACCTATGTCACATATACTTTCCATACTAGAACGTTTTGGTGCTAGTTTTACTGAGACTGAGCATGGGCTTCGTGGAATGTGTAGGAAGCT
>JAJZNR010000009.1:0-4438 GCA_021811605.1 Microcaldota archaeon
CGGCGGTCGCATTCTATGCTTTTATTGTTTTCTTTCCCTTTATAACCATGGGCGAGCTGGTTTGCAGCGGGATATCGAAGACCTACAAGAACGGAGCCACTGCGCTTGATAGGGTGAGCTTCAGGATTCCGACAAGGGGCATATTCGCGCTGATTGGCAGGAACGGAGCCGGGAAAACTACGATTGTTAGGATACTCGCCACCGACCTCATGCCAAGCTCCGGGAGCGCGACAATAAACGGCGTAGACGTAGTAAAAGATGCGGCAATGGTGCGGGAATTCGTATCGATTGTCCCGCAAGAGGCAAGGCTCATCTCATGGGTAACCCCAAAGCAGATGATACTCTCATATCTTATGTACAGGGGCTTTACCTATAAAGAGGCAAAGAAACGCGCCAAAGCAGCAGTGAGAAGGGTTAAGATAGACAGATATGCGGACAAAAAGAGCGACAAGCTTTCAGGGGGCACAAAGAGGAAGGCGCTGGTCGCATCAGTAATCGCATCCGAGGCGGGCGTCCTCTTCCTCGATGAACCTACAACCGGTCTAGACCCGATATCAAGGGCGGAGCTGTGGAACGTTCTCAACGATCTGAAGAAAGACCACTTCATATTCCTCACCACACACTATCTTGAGGAAGCCGAACGCCTTGCGGATTACATAGGCATCATCGAGAACGGGAAGCTCCTCGCGATGGGCACCCTCGACGAGCTCAGGAAAAAGATAAGATACGAATATTCAGTGAAGCTCATCGACAAGAATGCAAAGCTAACAAAACCGAAAAACGGAAAGGTGGTAGTGGGCCTTGATGGGAACAAGCAGATACTCACTTCGCAGATGGAAGCGAACTCGATATCGAAGAAGCTGATAGAGAAGGGTGTGCGTTTCTCCACAAGCCCCATTTCCTTGGAGGAAATATTCTACTATATAGTCAAGAGGAACATCGACGAAGACGAAGAAAACGATGGCGGATAAGACGGAGAGGAAGATGGACATCAAACACAGGAGCGCAGGCAGCCAGTTGCTGGCATCGATACTCATGAATACTATCTATGCTATGCAGAACTTCCCTGTAATGCTCCTCAATTCCATGCTTGGTCCGTTTTCCTTCCTCATAGTGATCGATTTCATAAGCCATGGTGCGCTCCTCAGCGTTGCCATAACGGGAGCTTTCATAAGCACAATGGTGTCGGCAGGCATGGCGCTCCAGGGAGACCTATCCCACCTCAAAAACGACATGCGATTCCAGGACATGGTGGTCTCCTCCCCTACGCCTGCTCTCACCTACATAGTCGGGATGGGGATATCGGAACTGATATACTTCCTTCCAAATATCGTCCTTCTATCGATACTGATGTTACTGTTCGTGCCGCTTACTACATCGATAATCCTGACCGTAATCATCGTGATGATGATAATGTTCGTCTTCGCGATTGCGCTCTCTTTCCTGCTCTCCACGCTCTCCACCGACATAGTGCAGAGCTGGGCGTTCACAGGGCTCGTTTCCACGCTGCTTTCGACAATCCCGCCAGTCTACTACCCGATAACTTACATACCCATCCCATATCGGTACATAGCGTACATATCGCCGACGACTTATGCGGCGCAGATCGCTCAGGCTGCCATAGGTGCAATCAACATCTCCCAGCTCAATCTCACTGCCGACTGGCTGGTCCTGATATTGGCTTCGATAGTCCTTCTCGCTGTAGCTGTGAAGAAAGTAAGATGGAGGGAACCTTAGTCAGTTCATTTTCAGGCATTTTGGCCCTGCTGCAGCATCTTCATCGCGTATCTGCGAACACCCTGTACCTAACAAAGTGCAACAGGATCCACGTAAGGAAATACGCCGCAAAAGCGAACGAGCTGGTCCACCAGAGCGAATATGTGAAGAGCCCCTGCTGGATTAGCAGCCATTCTCCAAGTGCTCCGAATGTTCCAAATACTACGCAGTCTGAGAGCGAGTGCCAGAAGTTGAATTTCCTTGGGAGGTATCCGGCCCATGCCGCGCCTCCGAAAAAGGCAATGCCCATCACCTGTATCGGCACCACGCCAAAGGCAAAGCTGCTGTGCGTCTGCCAAAGCCCGGCAAGCCATCCAGAGTTCTCGAACGCGAAGTCGAAGACGAGGAGGAATGCTCCGATCTTCAGCGCATTTGGGAGCCTGTTCCTGTGCTTTTCATCCCTGAATTCTATGGCGAACCACAATATCGCGCTCGCAAGCAGAAGGTCCCATGATAGCTGCCCCAGTTTCGCAAAGTAGAGAAGTAAGGCTAGGAACACGAAGTAACATATCACTATAATCAGGTTCCTGAATTCTCTGGAGCCTACCGGTGACTTGTATATCTTGTACATGGAACCTATCAGTAATATCTGCAAAAGGATAAAAAGTATCGCAGTGATTGATAATCATGTCGGTCTTAAAGTGCGAGGTCTGCGGCAATGTGATGGAGAACATAAAGGCGTGCAGGCAGAAGTGCAAGAACTGCGGCAGAGAGATAGACTGTGAGGACTCCGGCTTCATGGTGTGATTCGCTGCTCCTCATCTGCGTTACTACACGCACTCGAATCCTCCGAGCGAACATGATGTGCTTGTCGGGCAGCTCGGTGGGCAGCTGTAACCTGCAATTGGGGTATGGTAGCACTGGTTGCAGTTGTAATAGTTACCGGCTACTGTAGTGGTAGTTGTAGTTGTAGTGGTGGTTGTCGTGGTGCTGGTTGTCCCAAGCTGATAGTAACCACCACCTGTCAGGTAGCCGCCTCCGCTTGCAGGAGTCTGGCAAGAACCATCTACGAGTGAAGCCGGCAGCGAAGGTTGTGTGCTCCATGCCCCTATTCCAGAGGCGGTCAGCGGAGCGCTGTAGACCAAATCACGGTAAGTGGACCCCTCGCCGCCTATGCAGAAGATGCTACCGCCATAAGCGTCGCAGCTTCCATCATAGAACGGTGTCGGGTAGTTGGTAGTTCTGGTCCATGAGCCGAGCGCACCGCTGGGCTGTATTGGCGCGTAGTAGGTGTAATTCTCATACTTGGTTGAGCCCTGAGTGCCGTTGTAAGAGCCAACGCAATACATTGTGCTATTGTAGGCCACGCAGCTTCCATAGCTGAATCCTATCGGGTACGTAGTGCCCCGACTCCACGCGCCTATTCCATTGCTGGACACTGGCGCATACCTAACCTGTGTGAATGGGCTCGCCGCGGCGCCTACCGCATATAGATAGCCGTTGTAAATGAGCGTCGTGCCGCCGTTCGAGCCTATGGCTGTGGTATTGCCTGCTGTCGGCTTCCAAACGCCTATTCCGGAACTGTCTATGCTTGAATAGTGGCTGTAGTTGAACGGCACACCTCCGGCAAGATAATCGTATGGGCAGTACAGATAGCCGCTAGCTGCCGAACAGTCAAATTCCCAGTAATAACCTGAACTGAGATTTATGGGATACCTCGTCGTGTTCACCCACGAGCCTATTCCGGAACTGCTTATCGGGGCGTAGTAGCTGTAGTTGAAGGCGTTTGTCATGTTGCTGTTCCCAACGCAATAGATGTAGTTGTCGTATATGTTGCAACCATGACCGTCAGAACCCCCAAATTCGTACGGGTACGATGCGGTGCTCTTCCAGGTTCCTATGCTGGTGCTGTTAATGGTCGCATAATAGGCAAGATTTGATTTTCCCCCATTTGTCGGATATGCGCCCACGCAGTATACGTATGGCAGTATCGTAGTCGTGTAGCTCGTTGTCGTGGTTGTAGTGGTGGTAGTAGTGGTAGTCGTGGTGGTCATGGTGCTGCTTGTTGTAGCGGGAGTCGAAGATCCAGAGGTGCTTCCGCCAGGGGTGGTGCTGCTTGTGCTTCCTGTGCTGCTGCTGGTCGAGCCGCTTGTAGATCCGCTGGTGCTGCCGGATGTCGAGCTAGAGGAACTACCGGTGATAGGCGTTGATGACGTGGTGCCCCCACCGCTGAATAGGCCTGTCAACACCAAAGGATTCGAGGTTTCAAGTATTGCGATTGCAAGTATTATGACTACCGCAACTGCAACTACGTATCGCATAGCTTTGCCCCTTTCCATGAGGGTACTTCTCAAGGTGGCTTTTTAATGATATTGCAACGTTTAGGGCGACACTGGATTAAAGTGGATTATAAACCTCCGGCCAAGTCGTCATCAGCGAAGCATTAAATATTCTGCACCTTCAATAAATGCATCTTTACGTGGCGGGGTAGCTCAGCCTGGTAGAGCGCCCGACTCATATGCATAGCATCATGAGTGATGAGCACACAGTGCGATGACGAGAAATCGTGAGGTCGCGGGTTCAAATCCCGCCCCCGCCATTTACGTCCTTCGAGAGAGGGTAGTTCAAATCTAGCACTAACGATGGGAAAAGGTTTTGCTGAAATATTTTGACAATGCTCAGGCAAAGGCGTGCGCAGCGATACTAAACGATTCAGCTAAGC
>JAJZNR010000009.1:4538-34609 GCA_021811605.1 Microcaldota archaeon
CAACTCTACCACGACTTTTATATCCTACATGTTGCATGGATTAGGACCATTTTTCTCAGTCCTATTCACAGGCCTATTCTTGTTGAGCTACGTTATTGGCAATTCAAGCTGGTGGTTACATATTGCAGGTGGAGGGATTTTCTTTCTGCTTTGCCTTATTCTACTTTACACGAAATTTCGTAGACGTAGCTGCTCTCAATTAAGTGAATAGCGCAATCGGTGGCGCTTTAGCTGGAAAACACACCTCAATCTACTATTAGCGATAGGCCCAAAAGACATCTTTAAATATTTCCTATGACGTATATTATTACTGGATGGGGAAGCAGATTCTATGGCGGCAGCAGTTGCAATTGGACAAGCCCACTGCGAGCTCCGAGTTGCTAAGAAGGGAACTTACCATTGCAGCTAGAGAGGCCTCTCCAAACACAGCGCTTCTTTTATCCGGAAGGATAGATTCCAGCGCGCTTGCTGCATTAACCCAAACATACCTGTTTACACAGCCGGGCTCAGAGGCTCTCCAGATTTGAAATTCGCAAGGAAAGTCGCCCAAGCTTCTGGTGTCAAGGAAAGCGATATCAATTCAGTCGAGTGGGCGTCATTGAGCGATGCCCGTGCATTCCTTGAGAAAACAGTAAGCTTCATGCAAAGTTACGATCTTGGCCTGCTTAGCGACATGGTCGTCTATGCGTGCATGGAAAAGGCAAAGGAGAATGGTATAACGACAGTTAGGACAGGAGACCCCGCGGACGAATACTTTGAAATGGGCGGAGCAGACATCCCAGGAAAATTGCATTTACAATCTGAAAGAATAGCCACTAGATTAGGGCTCAATATCGATCATCCTTACAGCAAAAAAGAAGTCCGCGAAATAGCACAAAATTTAAGACGGGAGGACAACATGATGTACATAAACACGGATGTTCCGTCAGACCAGTACCAGCAATACGAAAGATCGCGTTCGTCTGAGCCTCCGATAGAACCAGGGTATGTGTGGACCAAGCTTACATTGCGCAGAGCAGTGTATGGAATACTGCCAAATGACGTCATATACGGGATGAAGGCACCATTGCAATACGGAGCATGGACTTACAAACTGACGAATGGTCTGAATGACGATGGAGAGGATTCGATTCTAAAGCTCGAACAAGAGGGCTTAAGCTTCTGGGAAACTCTCGATAAAGGCGCACATGTTGGGCTCTACCTGATATATAAGAAAGCAGGATTGACTCCGCCTCTTGTGATGGACGCACAAACACAATATGCATGCTCTTGGTGCGCCGGTGCGGTGGAAAGGTCAGTAGATATATGCTACACCTGCGGAGGCAATCCGCCATATGAAAAGCCCAAAATACGAAGTCCTGGGAAAGATATAAAAATTAGGAAAGTGATATAGTGTCAGCAATAGACGTGCTTGGTATGCCATCAAAAACTGAAGACGCTAAGACATCTGGACCGGTAAGGGCTGATCCGAAGGTAGTCTCCGACCTACTGAATAAATGCAAAACCCCCGCACAGGTAATGCAAGTAGCGAGAAAACTCAGATTCGAAGGTGGATGGAGAGAGGAATTTGCGTTGTACGGAGAAGCGGCCAAAAAATTCCCGGAATACGACGAGCGCTTTAAACTCGCGCAACAGGACATGGCGACTCAAAGAAAGGTACATACGTTTACTGCAATGGAGCAGGCCGGCAGAGAAATGCCAAGAAACGAAGAGCTCCTGAGGATAGAACCAGACGTCCAGGGTTAATAAACAGCTGATTATCAACGGCAAGCAATATCAAAGTATATCAATCACTATAGTTTCTACCTCGACATTTCTTCCCGAGTAACGCCCCCGCCATCTGATTTCGTTCATTGGCAGTGAACAATAGTGTTCATTACTAATGAAAGGTCTATCGCCCAGTAGCTATCGCCTCCCGGCTTTCTCGCAGCGACCTCTCCCTGTAAGAAAAATATTCAAAGTTTTCAGATATTTCCTCTAATCATGATAGAAGCAGATAAAAACAAAGTACACAGTATGGCCACCTTGCTCACCAGTCTAATATGGACGGACAGCAGTTGAAAGATCGACTCGAAGAACTGAAGAAATGGAAGTGGTGGCGAAAGTAGTTGCGGTGTGTAATCGAGCTGGCAACAGGTCAGCGCTCTCCTCCAGCAGGAGCAATCCAAAACCAATTAAATGCCGTCAGGTGAAATAGATATATGGCAACGGATCCAATCTGCGGCATGAACGTGAATGAGAAGGAGTCGAAGCTCACTTCGCAGAGGGAGGGGCGGAAATACTATTTCTGCAGCACCAACTGCAAGATACAGTTTGAGAAGCCCGAGAAAGAGATGAAGGCGCTCAGGCGTGCCCTCCTCGCTTCATGGCCCCTGACAATAACCATTGTGCTGTTTACATATGTACTGCACATCCAGTACGCAAATTACATGATGTTCGCGCTCGCGAGCATAGTGCAGTTCTATTCCGGACAACGTTTTTATGCCGGGATAATCGACGCCGTGAAAAATAGGTCGGCGAATATGGATACGCTCATCGCGATAGGCACAAGCGCTGCATGGGCGTACAGCACTGTGGTCGCCTTCTTCCCCGCAACCTTTCCCACCGGCGGCGTATACTTCGATACTTCAACGGTAATAATATCCCTCATACTCACAGGAACTTACATGCAGAGACTCGCTGAAACCAAGGCGTCTACTGCGGTTTCCGCGCTGATAGCGCTTCAACCAAAGACCGCGCACATCGTGGTGGGAAACAAGGTGGTCGACAAGCAGATCGAGGAGATAAAGGTAGGCGATCTGCTTCTTGTAAGGCCAGGCGAGAAGATACCAACCGATTCCGTTGTTGTAAGCGGCTACAGTTCGGTGGACGAATCCATGATTACAGGAGAAAGCGTACCTATCACGAAGAAAACCGGCGAGAAGGTGATAGGCGGCACCATAAATGTGGGTGGATCGTTGACCGTCAGGGCTGCGAAAATAGGCGAGGATACTGCGCTGTCACAGATAATAAAGATAGTCGAAGACGCAGCATCGAGCAAAGTGCCAATACAAAAGCTGGCAGACAGGATATCGTCTTATTTTGTCCCGGTTGTAGTACTGATTGGGATTGTTGCGGCATTTGCATGGTACTTTTCTGGAATAGGAGCGAACACAGCCGTCCTCATATTCGTCAGTGTGCTCATAATTGCATGTCCATGCGCTCTTGGCATAGCGACGCCTGCCGCACTTCTCGTTTCTTCAGGAAGGGCTGCAAAAGAGGGGATACTCGTCAAGAGCGGCGAAAGCCTCCAGGTCGCAAGCAAAATAGATACGATAGTGCTCGATAAGACAGGCACCCTTACAAAGGGAAAGCCCGAGGTAACGGATATAATCTCGGTATCAGATTACAGCGAAAAAGAGATATTAAGATACGCTGCAATCGCCGAGATGAATTCCGAGCATCCGCTCGGGGCGGCGATAATCGAGAAGGCGAAGAGGGCAAAGCTCAGGTCCGAGTTCCCGAAAAAGTTCAAGTACGTGCAGGGCAGCGGAGTATCCGTGGTCGATAGAAAAGGGAAACATATAACCGTAGGCAGCAGGGATTTGTTCGGCAAAGCCCAGCTGAACGCTTTGGAGGAGAAACTAAAAATCCTGGAGAGCCAGGGTAAAACCGCATTGATTGTAGGGATTGGTGGTGAGGCCTCAGGTATAATAGCGCTTGCGGATGTGTTGAAGGGGGATAGCAGGAAGACGATAACCGCATTCAGGAAATCCGGAATTGATGTATGGTTGATCACCGGAGACAACGAAAGGGTGGCGGGTGCGATAGCAAAACAGCTGGGCATCGCGAATGTAATCGCCCATGCGAAGCCAAAGGAAAAGATGAAGAAGATAATCGAGTTACAGAAATCAGGTAAGACGGTGGCAATGGTTGGAGATGGAGTTAACGATGCGCCGGCGCTGACCAAGGCCGACCTTGGAATAGCCATAGGTGCCGGCACAGAAGTGGCCCTGCAGGCGGGAGGGATAGTCCTCATCAGGAACCGCGTCTACGATGCATTTGTGGCCCTGGAGCTTGGCAAGCGCACAATGGGAAAGATAAAGCAGAATCTATTCTGGGCGTTCGGCTACAACATAGTGCTTATTCCCATCGCGGCAGGCGCTCTGGTACCGTTCTTCACAATAAGCATATACGGATTCCTGCCGATGCTGGCTGCGCTTGCGATGGCGTTCAGCTCTGTCACGGTCGTTTCAAACTCGTTGCTGTTGGCGAGGTTCAAAGCATGATGTTATATCGATTGATGAAAGAGATATAAGAGTTCTTTCTCAGAATGTTATGGTGTAAACATGGCAACATATGTATGCCCGATGCATCCAAAGGAGAAGTCAAACAAGCCCGGTAAGTGCAAGGAATGCGGCATGTCTCTGGTAATATCCAAAAAATAGCCGCAGGCATCGCCAGGTTAGGAGCGGGCGGACACACAGTATGAGGTGCGCCTAACCTAAAATATATAAAGCCAGCAATATCATAATCTATAGAAGCTATGCTTCTTCTGTGACACTATGGGACTCATCAGGGACAAGCTGCACATAATGAACGACCACTACGATGTTCCGGAGTTTGTCAGGACCGCGACGCACTACGCATACAGGAGAGTGGTAAAGGACCCGAGCGAGAGCCTGCGCATTCCCTTTGCAATAAAGAAATTCGAGAGCGGATACTCCAAGATAAATCCGAAAACCAGGGAGAAGCTGCTCGACTTCGCCTTCGGTTTCGAGTATTTCGGCGTGAGCATAAAACCGGGACAGAACAGGCAGGAGATAAGTCAGCTGCTCGAAGTCCTGGAACGCGATCCACCGAGGCGGCTGCTCGAGGTAGGCACCTACCTTGGCGGCACGCTCTTCCTGTTCGCCAATGTGGCGGCGAAAGACGCCCACATAATAAGCCTGGACCTTCCCCACGGGGTGAACAGGATGGGCTATCCCGAGGTTCGCGGTACGCTATTCAAGCGGTTTGCTACTGGAGGGCAGAAGATGGATTTGATACAGATAGATTCGCACACTCGTCCTGCGCTCGATGCTGTGGAGAAGGCTCTCGCTGGCTCAAAATTAGACTTCCTATTCATAGACGGCGATCATACTTCCGAAGGGGTCAGAAAGGACTTCGAGATGTATTCGCCCCTAGTCAGGAAAGGCGGGATAATAGCATTTCACGACATAACATGGGACCATGTGCGCGATTATTGGCACAGTGCACGGAAAGGTTACCGCTACGAAGAGCTGCTGGCGGGCAACAGTCCTGGGATAGGCGTGATGTTCGTCTGATGATGCCGATGCCATATAGGATAGAAATCGACCGTGAGAAATGCACTCGATGCCTTGCCTGCGCGGAAGTGTGCGGTGAGAGATCGATAGCGTTCAAGCTTCAGGAGAAGGACGTCTCGCAGAACATGACGGAGAACTACGACTACTTTGCGAGGATGTTCGGTTATCCGGTCCAGGTCAGGAAGTGTACGGGCTGTGCGAAATGCGTAGACGAGTGCAAGCTTCAGGGAGGCGGACTCTCCATAAAGAGGGTAAGAAACGAGCCGAAGTGCGCCAAGCCTCCTTTCTATCAACCAAGAAGGTTCGGGACTCGCCTCAGATGAACTTTCCGCACTTTCCCCCAAAAACCACATGTATAAATACCTAGTTGGACCGAGTCTGGTTGGTGGTTGGACGATAAACAGCACGAGGCTTAAGCACCTTACCAAATCTCAGCAATTTAGCCAGGAGCTTGTCGCGGAACTCTTTGAAAGGGCCGACCGATTCAGGGTAAATCCCGCTTCCGGAGTCCTTACCGGAAAGACAATGATCGAACTCTTCTACGAACCTAGCACGAGGACAAGGATGAGCTTCGCTTCTGCGATGCACAGGCTCGGCGGAAACGTCATCGCCACCGAGAACGCCAGGGAGTTCTCATCGGCCGTCAAGGGAGAAACGCTTGAGGACACCGCGAGAGTTGTAGGGGCGTACGGTCACGTAATAGTCATAAGGCACTACGAGGAAGGCGCAGCCGACAGGATGGCAGCGGCGAGCCCCATTCCCGTTATAAATGCCGGTGATGGGAAAGGGCAGCACCCGACACAGGCGCTCCTAGACCTCTACACGATAAAGAAAGAGGTAGGCACTATCGAAAACATAACTGTCGCCTTTGTAGGAGACCTCGCCAACGGGAGAACCGTGAGATCGCTCGCGTACCTGCTTGCGCATGTTGGCAGGGTAAGGATGATATTCATATCCCAACCGCACCTTCGTATAGGTCAGGACATAAAGGACACCACCCTCAAGCATCATAACGTAGAATACTGGGAGGTCGACAGCTTTGAAAGTCTGGTTGACGGGAAACCAATCCTTCCAAACGTCGACGTAGTGTACGCCACAAGGCCTCAAAAAGAGCGTATGACTCCGGAACAGTACGAAGCCGCGAAAGGCAAGCTAATCATAGGAATAGAACAGCTTTCCCAGATGAAACCCACTGCCAGGCTGATGCATCCGCTTCCGAAGACTGACGAGGTAAACCTGCCTCCGAATGTAGAACAAGACGATAAACGTGTCGCATATTTCAGGCAGTCCGCCAACGGTATTCCGATAAGGATGGCGTTACTGGAGCACCTTGTAAGAGACTAACAGCAACTTATTTATTCCGAGTCTGTATCATTATCATCATAGGACGCGGGAGAAGCAGGATGTTCAAGGATCTTTACAACAACGAGTTAACTCTTCGCGAATGAAACATAAAGAAGACAGTATGTTTTATAGCTGTTATAATATATAGTTTCTAGAAAAGGCGGCCATGTGGAAAACAGCACGAAGATACTGATAGTCCTCCTTCTCGGGAGCATAATGGCAGCGATAGACGGGTCTATCGTACTCCTGGCGTTCCCAACCATATCCCAGGACCTGAACGCAAACCTCTCCTCTTCGATTTGGACTCTTCTCATATACATGATAGTATCAGCTACGCTGACCGTGCAGCTCGGGAGAGTAGGGGACATATACGGCCGTGCAAAGATGTTCAACCTCGGCTTCGTGGTATTCACCATCGCCTCCGCCACTGCGGGCTTTGCGCCAGACATCCTCTCGCTCATAATATCGAGAGGGGTGCAGGCTATCGGTTCTGCGCTCATGCTTTCAAATTCCGGAGCCATAGTGGCAGACGTGTTCCCAAAAGAAAAGCTTGGCAGGGCATTCGGCTACATAGCCTCCGGATGGAGCGTAGGCGGCATTCTGGGAATAGCTCTCGGCGGCATCATCACGACGCTGCTGGGCTGGAGGTACATTTTCTACATCAACCTGCCCATAGGTGCCGTTGCGCTGTATCTCGGACTCAGGTATCTCAAGGATGTCAATATCAAGAAGCGCAGGCTAGACATAGTTGGCATGCTGCTCCTAGCGGCGTCCCTCTGCCTGGTATCTTTCGGCGTTCTTGATCTGATAGTCAACACGACTGGTATCAGCACATACCTCGTTTTGGCAGGCCTGGTATTCGGCATCCTATTCCTTGTGTACGAGCACAAGCATCCGGATCCGCTCATAGACCTGAAGCACTTCAGAAACCGCGTGCTTAGGTACTCCATGCTCGCCGCATTCTTCATGTCCGTGGGTTACATGGGCGTGACCTTCCTTGTCATACTGTATCTGCAGGGGGTGCGTGGACTCTCGCCTCTCAATGCGGCGCTGCTGTTCCTACCAGGCTACCTCATAAGCGGGGTCCTCGCCCCGAAAATGGGCCGCCTATCCGACATCTACGGCGTGAGGAAGATTGCCACAGTGGGAATCCTCTGTTTCGGGGCTGCGACTCTGGTATACATTACGCTAAACGCCTCCACCGACGTGTATATAGTGATGATTGCCTCGGTGTTCACCGGTCTTGGGGTGTCGATGTTCTTCCCGGCGAACAACAAGGCGGTGATGAGCAATGCGCCTCAGGATTCTTACGGTGTCATAAACGGGATACTGAGAAACATAAGCGGAATAGGCGTCCTCTTCAGCTACGTCATCGCGATATTCATAGCTTTCGCCTCGCTACCTCCGGCAATGGCGGAGCAGCTCTTTGTCGGTACCACTACGGTCATAGGCGGGATATCCGACGTGTTCATACACGGAATACATATCGCCCTTGCGGTAGCGTTCTTCTTCATAATAATCGCAGGCATATTCTCGCTCGTAAGAGGCAAGTAGGCGGGCGTCGCCGTCGTTAGGTAGTCAACGCTGTCTTCCGCTTCCATTCCGCACGACACTTCACGCACGGCACCACTGCAGATTACATTTCATTCTATATTATAATCGCGTTTGGCGGCAGCTGTGTCAGGTTCGACGAAACCCTGTTGTTCAGCGCTGTAGCAATTCCGCTTGAGGAGCTGTTCGACAGCAATCCGTGAGCGTTCTGGTACTCAAGGGTGCCTATGCTGTAGTTGAGCCACACCAGGTATTTGTATGAGACACAGGTCCTTACGTTGACAGTTGTGTTCAACCCCAGCGATGCAGGTGCGCTAAGGGTACCGTTGCCGGCAAGGATGTCGCACGGTATGCCAAGGACACTGCTCTTTCCGACTAGCCTGTACTTGACATAGGGGGTTGAGCCGAACGGATTGCTGAAATTGAAGAGTGTGTTGTTCGAATACGTCCCCTTGTAGCAGGTGAAGTTCTTGCTGATCTGCGTATCAGGCGGCGTAATGTTTAGCACCTTGTTGCATCCATACGAAGTTCCATTGCTGAAGCCGATGACCACGGCCTGTGTTTCTGTGCTGACGTTACTGGCGTAATAAGGGCTGTGCAAGCTCGCAAGCGACAATATCATTACATTGGCTCTGAAGTCTCCGTTTGCTCTCTGATAGCTCTCATCGAGGACTCCTGTAGTTGTGTCTGTGAAATTTGGCGACGATGATACTGCATGAGTGTTTACTGTATAGGTCACGTTCAGCGGCCCGGCTGTCTTGCTGTACTGTGCCGTTATGTTCGCGAGTTGCGCGCCGGTTAGCATCTGTCCTGACGAGAACGCCTGCGCTATCACATCAGTTCCATTCCCGTTTCCCCCGGTCCCTCCAGCGTTACCGGTAAATAGAAGCACGACCGCTATGACTACTGCTATAATAACTACAACGCCACCGGCAAGGAGCACACTGCTGCCTCCCTTCCCTGCTTTGGTAGCTGAACCCGCCTCCTGATTCTTATCCATCTTACCACAACAATGTTGAGCAATGTAATCTATTTAACCTTTGTTACCTTCTGCCCACGCGCATAAATTTAAATCCAGAGTCCCAAGACTGCACATGCACGGAATATCAAGGCCGGATCCAAATAACAGGCGCACGTATCTCAGCAAGAGCTGCGACCTCTGCCCAAGGAACGCGCACCACTCGTGCAAGAACTGCGGGAGGAGCGTTTGCATCATCCACTTCAAGAGCGAGAGCGGTCTCTGCACGATTTGCAACGCTGCAAAGGTGAGGAAGGAGAGCGCTCCAGTCCCCCATGCGACTATGGTACTCGGTCAATGTGCGGTGTGCAACAATGACGCGAAGCACAAATGCAGGAACTGCGGTAAAGAGGTCTGCGATTCCCACTTCAATTCGGCTATGAACATATGTATCATGTGTGCGAACAGAAAGGCTAGAGAAGAGATGAAGATGGACGGCAGATGAATATCCGGCAATAACACACGCAGAATCATGCAGAAATCGCGGCAACATCTTGGCCTGCAGGAGCCGCAGCAGGCATTAGATACATCTATATATCTTACACCCCATGAGTTATTACAGAGAAAGTAAAACAGACTCTTTCTAGTGATTGATTGACAGACTATGCAGAGATGCCTCTAAAGCAGGAGCTCATCCACGCGCTCGTTGCGCTTGGCTGGACAAAGCCCACGGAGGTGCAGGAACAGGCAATACCGGTGGTATTGAAGGGCAAGGACGTTGTAGTCCGCGCCAGGACAGGATCGGGAAAGACCGGCGCATTCATGATACCTATAACACAGATGATGCACGGCAGGCCAACGAGCCCCGTAACGCTCGTGCTCGCCCCCACAAGAGAGCTGGCGCTCCAGATTACCCAGGTAGCGACAAAGATATGCACTCCGCTGGGCTACAGGACCGTCACGGTCTATGGCGGCGCCTCGATAAATGTCCAGATAGATGCGTTGAGACGCGGCGCTACGGTTGTGGTGGGCACGCCAGGCAGGATAATCGACCTTGTCGAACGCGGCGCTCTCGATTTGAGCCAGATAAAGTATCTTGTTCTTGACGAAGCAGACACCATGCTGGACATGGGATTCTTCGATGACGTTGTCTATATACTGGACCAGACTCCGGAGCAGCGGCAGACCATGCTCTTCTCGGCAACCATGCCGCACAAGATAGTCTCGATTGCGAATAACTACATGAAGCAGGCGGAGCAGATAATAGTAGGCGACGAGGAGCAGATAACCGCGACCGGGATAACGCACTACTATGCGATTGCGAGCGGAGGCCAGAAGTTCGCCGCGCTTATCGCATACATAAAGCAGTACAAGCCGAAGAAGGCGATAATATTCTCCATGACCCAGCGCGGCGCAGAGACCATCCACAGGGTGCTGCGCGGAGAGGGGCTCGACGCTATAATGCTGCACGGAGGGATGACCCAGGCGATGCGCGAGCGCTCGCTAAAGAGCTTCCACGGCGGCGCGCAGTACATGATTTCGACGAACGTAGCCGCACGCGGCCTCGACATAAAGGACATAAGCGATATCATCAACTTCGATGCGCCTGACGACCCGTTCGTTTATATCCACAGGGTGGGAAGGAGTGCGAGAATGGACAAGGAGGGTAGGGCTTTCACGCTTTTCGCGAACGATGAGCGCCGGCTTGTCGACCTCATAATGGCTGATGCCAACATTACTATGAAAGAGATAAAACTCGACACCTCCAACATTACAACCGATTTCAGGCAGTATTTCGCCAGGCGCGAACACGGAAGGGGCCCTCCGCGCGGAGGCGGCGGGGGTGGCAGGCCATACGGGGGACGGCCGCGTTTTGGCGGCGGCAGAGGAGGCGGCTACGACAACAGGCGCGAAGGCGGCAATGGGGCGCCACACCACGGAGGTGGAGGCGGCCGTTTCAGAGACAGGAGAAGGCACGGAGGCGGCGGCTGGCACGACCGTGAGCGCCACTTGTAGGCATTGCATCACAGTCCAAGCTAAATCTGGCAGAGCTCCGCTGCCATCTGTTTTCTAAAAAAGAAGAAAAGAAAAAAAACAAAGTCAGCGTACGGGCAGCCCGGTTATGGTCTGGTTGAAGCCATTGTTGCCAAGTATGTGCGGCAGCACCGCATTCACTATCGCGTTGTTGAACGTGACAGCGAATACCGTTACAACAACACCTATTACAACAGCCACAATCACGACGGTCATCACCACGATTCCTAGTGCCGTCTGCCACTTCACCTTCTGCTGGTTCGCGAGAGCGAGCAGCAGCACCACGAGCTCCCAAACTGCGAAGAGCAGGTAGAATGCGGCGGCAGCCGGGACTATGGCCGTGAAGAGGAATATCGTTGTCGGCATCTTGCTGAACATAGTTGCCGTGAGCGTCTTGTTGAAATCGCCCTTGAATACTCCGCTCCAGGTTCCCACTATGTGGTACAGGCCGGCGCTTATCAGAATTCCCACTGGTATCAGGACCCATACGAACAGTAAGGGCACTATTATGGCCGAGGCTATGCCAATCCCGAAGAGATGCAGGCCGATAAGGCTGTATATCGGCGAAGAAGTGAATGCGGAGGTGAGGATCAGCGCCACTATTATCAGCGCCACCAGCGGTATCAAGGTCACCTTGAAGTACCAGCTGTATGCCTCGCCTACCTCCATCGGCTTCTTCGTGTTATCTCCCGGATGCAGCATTACCTGCAGACCAGCTTTGAGATCGCTTGTTATTCCCATTGGAATCACTAGAAGGAATACAATGGGTGGATATAAGAAACTATCGGTGACTATCGTCAGCAAGTGCAGTGTGTCGTATCAGAACAGGCTGAGAACCGGTTTTTGCGGCAGAACCTGCAGGGCTGCAAACCCTGTTCGCCATCACCATCCATGTGTCCGGATATCCATGCCGTTCCGGCATTTCTCAGCTCTCATCGAGATGCTCTTCGAAGTAGTCGGCTTCAGCGTGCTCGGCCAGGGTATGCGGCTCTCTTCTCAGATCGCCTTTCGGTTCGCCCTCAGGCTTACCTAGAACACGCGGTTCTTTCCGCTCGCCTCCACCCTTCACCTCTGCCTCTTGAGGCCTTCTCCTCATCGCCATTATTGCCATAGAACCAATATCGTTGCAGATTCCAGATATAAATAAGTAGTGGCAGGCCGTAGCCCTCCTTTTGTTTTAGGCAACATTAGACTGAGCGGCGCAAGGCCTTGCATACCCCACGCACAAATTCGGCACGTTTCATCCATCGCACAAGCGCTCGTAGTGTCATCGCTTGCCTGTGTTCTGGTATCGTTTCTGCTCCGAAGATGGCCTTAAGCCATATGCGTTCTTAGCGGTATGGGAGGAGCTTCCTCCTTTCGGTTGGTTGCCCGCCTGCCACTGATAGGGTCTCCACGCCGTGATATAAATGCTTAGCGTACGCAATGGCAAGTTATTTAAAGAGCGATTGGCAGTGTTAAGCCATGGGAATTTTTGATTTCCTCAAGAAGAAGAGCCCGCAGGGGCCAGGACAGGGCGCTGGACCTTCCACATGCGACTGCCACCATCACACCGGCGCACCGTGCCCGTGCGGGGGCAACGTAGCCAGCTGCACATGCCACTGCCACACTCCAGAAATGAGGTGCAAGTGCGGAATGTAATTCGCGACCCGGTCAGACCTAACTGTACCGAACCGTTTTTATTCCTTGCCCGCCATTGTTAAACTGTGTTCTTGACAATGCTGCTTGCTGCCGGGCTGGGCCCGCTGCTAAGCGAGATAATACTCATCATACTGATAGCTGTAGTCCTTTTCCTTATTTTCAAGATCGGGAAGTTCATATTCAGGGTTATCGGCGGACTGCTGATGAACAGCATATTGGGGCTGGTTTCCCTGTTCATCCTGAACTCCGTTTTCGGTCTCGGACTGAACCTTTCGCTTCTGGAGTGGATAGTGGTTGCCATACTCGGACTGCCTGCGGTATTCGTTATAGTCATACTGCACCTTCTTGGCATACTGTAACGCCAAAACCCGAGAGGACAAGTTCACATGTTCGTGTGCACTGCGAGCTTGGCATCGGATTCCGCGACGGTGTCCGCCTTTCTGTGGTTCGTGAGCTGAACGCTCCTGAACGCCAGAGAGTAAGCAATCCTGTTGACGCTCACCTGGAGGACATCGAGTGCATCGTTGCTAACGCGCTTTGCGCCCGCATCTTTCAACATCTTCTTTATAACAGATCGCCTTATGTACAAAATCATCACCCTGAAAACGAACGGAATAAATGGTCAGGAATAGGTATTTAAACAGAGACCGGCCTTGCGATTAGCGGAACTGCCAACGGCTACCGTATCACCTTCGCCGATATCCTGTCGCTGTACTCGCGCTTCAGCAACGCGAACATCATGTCGTCCATGAATTTTCCGTCGAAGAATGAGCTTTCGCGGTTCCTCCCCTCTTCCACAAAGCCCAGTTTCTTCAAGAGCCAAAGAGAGCGCTCGTTGTAATCGTGCACCTCGGCGTATACGCGGTTCACACCAAGTTCATTGAAACAGAAGTAGAGCATCAGCCGTGTCGCCTCCTTTGCATAACCATTGCCCCAGTGCTCCCTTCCGAGCCAGTATCCTATGTTGCACTTCTTCCACTTCGACTTTAGCCCTCCGCCGCAAACACCGAGGAGAACGTTGTCTCCCTCTCTCCTTATCGCAAAGTGGAAGCCCTCCCCGTTCAACATCTGCCGAGTCGCCGCTTCTACAAAGGATAGTGCGTCCCTCTTTTCGTACGGGTGCGGAAAGCCTTCGGACAACCCGCGCGCAACCTCCTTGTCGTTCGCCATCCTTGTTATCTCCTCGGCATCGTCAAGGCCCAGGCTCGAAAGGTATACTCTGAATCCTTTTGCGCGGACCTCCATTCAGCCACCGAGCTGCTCAAAAACCTTTGCAGATATCTCTCTGCCGAGAAGCTTTATTACTTTCTCTCTGTTCTCGCGGATATCCGACACCTTTTTTATACCGTTCATGAACAGCGTGCGTGCTCTCACACGCCCTATGTATTGCAGGCGAACCAGGTCGAGGAGTTCATCGGTTATCCCGTACTTTAGGCGCACCCTCATGTTGATGAGGTCGTGCTGGCTCCTGTGCAGTATCTTGGCAAGCTCGATGGCAGAGTAGATTATCCAATCGGCGTTGGTTACCTTGACGTATAACTCTCCAGGAGTCGTCCTGTATTCCTTTACTATCTCCTGTTCTCTCTTCTCCCTCACCCAGTCCCTGAGAAGGAGAGCGGTGCTGAATGCCCTGGCCGGGTCGTAGTATCCGTATTCTATGTTCTCGTAGTCACGTGTAAGCTTCTTGTCGTAATACATAGCCCTGCGCGCCGCGTACATCGCGTACGCCTCTTCTGTGGCGCGAACGTACGGCCGCATCTCTATGGTGTTGGTTATCGTGAACAATATTCCCAGCTCGTCTTGCTCCCTTTCGAGCTGGTTTATTATCCACTTGGCAGAGAGGGGGTCGATATACAGCTCGCTCACCCTCTTCCCGAGCTTCGTGGCGATGTAACCGTCCCGCTCCTTTGCTATGAACTCATAGTCAGCGAGCTCTTCCGTTATCTCCTCTATCAGCTCCGAGATGTGCCGTTTGTTCCTGTATTGGAAACCGTAGAACGTCTTTAGGAGGAATTCCTCCATGCCCTTCTTGTCGTTCAGGAAGTTCTCCGCTATGAAGGCGAGGATATGCGTCCTAAGGACGGGTACTATGCCGAGATTAGAATCCACCTCTTCAGGGCGCGCGAGAATGTAGCTCCTGTAGAGCTCGGAGACCCGCTCCTTCGAAGCCGCGATGAGCAGCGCCCTGCCCTCGCTGTCGTACTTCGGGCGACCGGCGCGCCCGAAAAGCTGCATGACCTCGTTGACGCCCATCATCTCGCTGCCGCTGCCATCGTACCTGCTTATGTCCCTCACAAGAACGGTGTGTGCCGGGAGGTTGACGCCGATTCCAAGCGTGGTGGTTGAGCACACCGCCTTTATCAGCCCTCTCCTGAACGCATCTTCTACAAGGAACCGCTGCTGGTTTATGAGACCGGCGTGATGGAAGGCCGCGCCTTTCTTCACCAGGTTGGACAACTTGGTGCACTGCTCCGTAGGACGTTCGAGAACGTTCAGAATCTTTCCGGAAAGCTCTTCGAGCGCTTTCTTCTCGGGCTCCTTCAGCACGGTTTCGGTAGTGGCAGAGAGCTTCACCGCTCCGGCTTCTGCGTTCCTCTTCGTAGCGTAGAACGAGAGCATCTGCTTGGACCGCGCGAGTGTATCCTCGAGAAGCCGGATTTCTGGTATCTTGCTCCCTCCTCCGAGCTCTTCCTCGGATATCTCCAGTGGCAGGTCGCTGTTCAGAAAGTAACCGGTTCCGTTATTGATTATCCCCTTCTTCAGCCTAACAGGCCTGTAATCGCTCTCCACCAGCTTCGCATCGAGCCACTTCGCTATTTCCTTGGAGTTGCCGATTGTGGCGCTGAGCGCGATTATCTGCGCGTCGTACCTGCTCGCCAGTTTTGTTATCAGTATCTCGAGAGTGGGTCCGCGCGACGCGTCTCCAAGCATATGTATCTCATCGAAGACAACGCAGCCTATTGAGGGCAGCCACTCGACCCCGTGCCTCATCAGGCTGTCGAACTTCTCCGTCGATACAAAAAGTATGTCGTAGTTCTGGAGGAACTGGTCGTTAGAGTCAAGGTCGCCGATGGATGCCACGGCCTTTAGGTACGGGTAGGCGGACTTGAACTCGTTGAACTTCTCCATCACGAGAGCGCGCATCGGCGCTATGTATACCGCCTTCCTCCTTTCTCCGAGTATTGCCCTGACGCATGCCATCTCCGCTATGAGCGTCTTGCCGCTCGCGGTGGGTGCGGATACCACGATGTTGCTGCCGTCCAGCAGTCCCTCTGCGACTGCCTGCTCCTGAGGAGGGGTAAGCCTGTTTATCCCCCTTGCCTGAAGCGACTCGAGTATCTCGTTCGGGAGCCTGCCCTTTAGGGAAGAAGGATCCATGCACAGGTTATGGCGGTGAAGATATTAAATCATGGCGTGGAACGGGTTTTATTGAAAAGGCAACTCAGTTTTGGTTGTCTCCCGAAAGCTCCCGGTTTTGCATAGGAACCAAGCCCTAAGAGCTTCGCTAAAGGGCCAAAAAATGAGGCGCGGTTTCCCGCGCCCCGGGTGGATGGGTGGATGTAGGGATTTAGAATTAGATTCACTTCCCTACAATAAGATTAACGCATTTGGAGTATTTATGCTTCTCTAATTTTTAAAAAATACAAAGCGAACTTCTGGATTTTGCTAATCCGCCAAAACAGATTCCTGTCCCAAAATCGTATAAATAGCTATAAAAACATTATGTGGATTTCAGAGGGAAAGGGCACCGAAAAGCTTAAATATCTTATTGTTCACTATATTGTTGCTGATTTTAGTAATTCACGGTGCGGAAACGCTTTTTGCAACAATTCATGTTTACCAATATTCGGTGAAATTAGATGGCAAAGTCTAAACCAAAAAAGGCAACTGCAAGGGCTGCAGCTAAACCTGAAAAGAAGGCTAAGCCCGGCGCGAATAAGATAGTGGTGAAAGGCAACAAGCTCAATATCGAGAGCTCCAGGTCCCAGCCCCGCCCTTCCAGCATGTTTGGAAGCGGAGAGGCTATGCAGCCTGGGAGCATGCCTGTACCGTCCGCTCCATCCGGGGCAAAGATGCACTCACGCGTCGACAAGTGCCCGAGCTGCAGCAGCACAGACCTTCTCTTCGACAGCGAGAGGGGCGAGCTCGTCTGCAATAGCTGTGGTCTCGTAATTGAGGAAAACGTAACAGATACAGGTCCAGAATGGAGAGCGTTCGACGCCGACCAGAGGAACTCACGTGCAAGAACCGGAGCCCCAATCAAGTACACGAAGCCCAACAGGGGTCTTGTGACTGAAATCGACCTTTACAACAAGGACATTCGCGGGGTCAGGATTCCATCAAAGAGGCAGGCGCAGCTATATAGGATGAGGAAGTGGCACAAGCGTGCCAGCATAGCAAGCTCCTCGGAGAGGAACTACCTGATAGCTCTGCCGGAACTCAACCGCGTGGCGAGCTACCTAGGGCTCCCGGACAACATAAGGGAGAGCGCTGCCCTTCTCTACAGGAAGTGCGTTCAGAACAACCTGATAAGAGGCAGGCCTATCGAGACGGTCGTGCAGGCGGTGATATACGCCGCATGCAGGAGTGCGGGAATGCCGCGAACGCTCGATGAGATTTCGAACATATCCGGACTTCCGAAGAAGGAGATAGGCAGGGCATACCGTGTCATTTCACACGAGCTCGGCCTCAAGATCCCGCTCACGGATCCAATCAGCTACGTGCCGCGTTACGTGAACGCGCTAAAGCTGAGCGGAGAGGCGCAGGAGAAGTCCATAGAGCTGCTCAAGGACGCGATGAAGAAAGGCTTAGTCTCCGGAAGGAGCCCGACCGGAGTAAGCGCAGCTGCGGTATACATCGCGGGAGCGCTCGCTGGCGAGAGGCGAACCCAGAAGGAAGTTGCCGACGTTGCCGGAGTCACAGAGGTGACTATCAGGAACCGTTACCGCGAGCTCAAGGAGCAGCTCAATATAGACGTGAACCTGTAGGTTCCGTCTTTTTTTATTTTTCTCTTTTTTACTTTACTTTTTGGCGTGAGGGTGTGAACCACAAATACGTGATAGGAGGGCTTTCGCTCATTCTGGCGCTGCTGCTACTGTCGTTCCTGCCGACGACCGCGCAGGGCACTGTGAAGGCAAACAATCCAAACATAACCATCGCGATCAACGACACCGCGCAGTACATACAACAGGTCAACATGAGCGCCTACCTGGTATTCTATCCCAATCTGACACAGGCGTACTCGTATCTCGACCAAGCTAGGAACGCCTCCAGGAAAAGCCCGAGCTATGCCCAGCTCCTTCTAACCAAGGCGAGCGAGTCAGCAATGCAGCAGCAAAGCATCCTCAGTTCGGAAAAAAGCGATGCGATAATCGTTGTCGCCGTTTTACTTTTTGTAAGCGCAGTCTCGCTCTTCATGGCAATGTCGCCGCGTAAAAAAGCGAAAATGACGTCGAAAAAACGCAGGCTTTCGGTCTGATACGTCATATGACATAATTTCGAAAAACAGCATAACAGCTTTAAAAGGTTATGCGTTGAAATCTACTATAGAATAGGAATAGGGGTGGTAAGAATATGGACGAACGAGAGGTAGAACTGGGCTCCGTGCATGACCTGCGCGTCGATGCGAAAGGTGCGAGGGATGAGGGGATAGGCCGTGTGGGCGATTTCGTCATCTTTGTGAAGAACGCCAAGACGAGAATCGGGAATATCTACAAGGTGAAGGTCACAAAGGTGTACAGAACTTTCGCCTACGCAGAGCTCGCTGACCGGACAAATAAGTTCATCGGCTCCGGCAGCTTGGTGGAGTTCGCATAATCGATCGAATCGAGCGTATGGGACAGAACGGTCTGAAGAAAGCCTTAAATAGCTATCAGTATCAACTATAATCGGCAGACCTTTCTTTTTTATTTTTCCTGGATTTGGGGGTTATTGGGTTTATCTGGCGGCAGCAAATATTATCGATATAATGCTTGTCAACAGTTTGTTACTGGTGAATAAATGGATCAGTTTGATGGAATAGAGAAGAAAAAGCTCAAAGGCACGACTACAGTGGCCATAGTCTGCACCGATGGGGTCGTGATGGGCGCGGACACGAGGGCTACCGGAGGCACATTCATAGCAAGCCAAGATGTTAGGAAGGTATGGAAGATTGACAACAACCTCGCAATGACGATAGCCGGTGGCGTGGGCGATGCACAGGAGCTCATCAGGACGCTCAAGGCCCAGAACGAGATATACAAGATGAACGAGGACAAGCCTCTCTCCCCGAAGAGTGCAAACTCGCTGCTCTCCATAATACTCCAGGGCAATAAGATGTTCCCTTATGAGGTACAGCTGATGGTCGCAGGAATGGACGGCGATGAACCCCAGCTCTACAACCTCGACTTCTATGGAGGTTACGTCAGCGAATCGAAGTTCTCCGCGACAGGCAGCGGTTCGCTCACCGCTTACGGTTACCTGGAAGACATGTACAAGAAGGGCGTCACCACAAAGGAGGCGGTGAAGGGGGTGGCGAGGGCTCTCCAGATTGCGATGAGGAGGGACGCAGCCACAGGAGGCGACATGATTATCGCTGTAATAACGAAATCCGGTTACACGGAGTACACAGGGGCGGAACTGGAAAAGGTAATCGCCGCTCCGGCGAAAGGCAAGTGAGAACAGGAGAGACAGGAGAGAGAGGCAGAGCAAAAGACCTGATAAACGATTGCAAATCCCGCAAGGCTGGTTCATTTGCATTCATCGATTGTATTGTAGTAAAGTAGTTCTTAGACTAACTGTGATTTGTTGGAGGAGAAAAAGACGACCAATGGCAACGGAAACGAGCAGGAGAAAAAGCATTCGGAGGACATCTTCAAGAAGATCGGGGAGATGCTCCCGGGCGAAGTAGGGTTCGTGAAGGCTGAATTCGAGGGACCCGACATAGTGGTTTACGCAAAGAATGCCAAGAGGGCGTACGAGGACGACAGCGTAATACGCAACATCGCCGTTTCGATAAAGAAGAAGCTGATAATAAGGAGCGACAGCTCGATGCTCATGCAGCCTGAAAAGGCGCTCGAGATAATAAAGCAGCTGGTGCCACAGGAAGCCGGGATAACAAACATAAAGTTCGTCCCGGAATTCTGCGAGGTTTACATAGAGACAATGAAGCCTGGTCTTGTCATCGGGAAGGGCGGATCCACCCTGAAGGCGATAGCGATGCAGACCAACTGGACGCCGAAGGCACTGAGGACTCCAACTATGCACAGCGACACCATATCCGGAGTGCGCCAACTGATGTTCAACGAGGCCGAATTCAGGAAGAAGTTTCTGTTAAATGTAGGCAAGAACGTCAACAAGACGATAGCTAAGAGCGAGTGGTTCAAGGCCACGGCGCTCGGCGGCTTCCGCGAGGTCGGAAGGAGTAGCCTTCTCCTCGAGACGCCAAGCTCGAAGGTGATAATAGACTGCGGGCTGAGCCCCGAGCCATCGGCCAGGGGCGTCCAGGCAAACCAGGGAAGGGATGGCAACGACGCGTTCCCGTACCTGGACAGCGCGAACATATCCATAAACGATATCGACGCAGTCATGCTCACACACGCACACATGGATCACATAGGATTCGTGCCGTATCTGTTCAAGTTCGGCTACAACGGACCTGTATACTGCACGCCGCCGACCAGAGACCTTGCGGCGTTGCTGCTCAACGACTACATAAGGCTGGTGCAGAGAAACGGTGGCACGCCACTATATGATGAGAAAGACGTAAGGAAGATGCTGCTCCACATGGTGACAAGAGACTACAACGAGGTCACGAACATAACGGATGAGCTGAAGCTGACGTACCACAACGCGGGCCATGTGCTCGGCAGCGCAACCGTGCACCTGCACGCCGGGGAGGGCATGTACAACATAGTCCACACCGGGGACATGAAGTACGGGTTCACCAGGCTGTTCGACAGCGCGATAACGAAGTACCCGCGAATCGACGCTCTGTTCACGGAAAGCACCTACGGAGGGCCTAACGACATAACTCCGAATAGGAGGGATTCGGAACCCGAGCTTATGAACACGATAAGGCGGACGATACAGAACGGAGGCAAGGTGCTCATTCCGCTCTTCGCGCTGGGGAGAAGCCAGGAGTTGATGATGACACTGGAGGCGATGCTGGGCGTAGAGGAAAACAAGGAGAACATACCGGTCTATCTCGACGGCATGATACTCGACTGCACCGCAATACACACCGCATACCCGGAGTATCTCAAGGAAGGCCTACGGAACAGAATACTCAACAACAGGAGCCCGTTCGAGAACCCGATGTTCGAAGTGGTAAAGGGCGAGCGCGAGCAGGTTTTCGAGAAAGGACCGGCTGTGATACTCGCAAGCGGTGGAATGATGAACGGAGGGGCGAGCGTGGAATATTTCAAGAGGCTTGCAGACGGCGAGAAGAACCAACTTATATTCGTCGGATACAACAGCGCAAACTCGCTCGGAAGAAGGCTCCAGAACGGGGTGAGCGAGGTGGCGCTTCCTGACGAGGACGGACACCTCCAGCAGATAAAGGTAAAGATGAACATAAAGACAATAGAGGGATTCTCCGGTCACAGCGACAGGCGGCAGCTTATGAGCTTCCTAGAAAACATAAGGCCGCGTCCGCACACGGTTTTCACGATGCACGGCGAGGAGCAGAAGTGCGAAGATCTCGCAAGGCTGGCTGGTCGCATGCTGCATGCGGACGCAAGGGCGCCGATGAACCTCGACACGATACGCCTTAAGTAAGCTTTTTATATCAGAAGCGACGCTAATTATATGTGTCAGCTTCAACGTCACGTGGACATGGACAGGCGCAGGCGCCTGCAAACACGCTAGGCCTTCCCATACCAGAGGGTACCGAATTCAAAGACCGCGCCGAAGGCGTATCTCTTTTCGATAAAGATTCCGGCTTATACGTGAAGTATTTCAGGAACCCGGAAAACGTCATGATAAAAATGGAAAAGATGGGCGCGCTGCACAAGGCGTCTCCAAGCCACACCGTCGGAGTGCATGGGCCGGTGTTTATGGGCTGCAGGATAGCCGGCCTTACCATGGATTACATTCCAGACGCACAGGACCTTAGGGCGCTGACAGATGCTAGAAACGAGAGCCCTATGCTACCGGCATCGGCACCGGCATCCGCATCTTCCAATATTCTCGATCCTTCCACACGAGAGATAATCTCGCAGATGAGGGATGCCCTGAAAGAGCTGCATGCTCACGGTATACACCACTCGGATTTGAACTACACCAACGTGCTTGTAGGGCATGTGGACGGAAAACTCCGCGTATACCTGATTGATCCAGGAGTCTCCCGCTGCGAAAACGCCGAAAGCGGATTCAAATGCAACGACCCGCAGCACTTCGTCAGAGAGAAGCAGAGAATGGAAGACATGATATCCAGCTTTATTAACGGGCAGCCGGACAGACGCTTCTTCTAAAGCGTTACAGGCTCGCCTCGTGCAAGCTCATACTCATAGGACACCGAAGAACCTCCTCTTGCCTTCGCCTTTTTTTCCGGAATCCAGGTCTCGGAACTTCTCGAAAAGCTCCCTCTCCGCGCTGCTTGGGTGCTTCGGGACATCAATTACCACAGTGAGAACCTCGTTTCCAGAACCAGAGCCGTTCATGTGCGGCATACCCCTTCCTTTTATCGAAACAACGTCGCCGTTCTGCGTGCCAGCCTCTATCTTTATGCTCTCTTCGCCGTTCAGGGTTGGCGCGTTCACGCTGCCTCCTATAGCCGCAATGTAGAATGGAACGTGGAGCTCTGCATAGAGGTCGTCTCCCTCACGCCTGAAGTTCTTGTCTTTCTGTACGTTCACATCTACGTACAGGTCGCCGGTGTGATCCCTCCCGAAGTCCCCCATCTCCCTTACTCTAAGGCGCATACCTGACTGCACCCCCTTCGGTATCTTGATGTCAATCTTGTCCTGTCCTGTTACCCTTCCACGTCCGCCGCACATCTTGCACGCCTTTTCGAAGTACTTGCCTGCGCCTCCGCATTTCCCGCATGTGCTCACCGTCTGTATTATGCCAAACGGCGTTCTTCGCGTAGTCGCCACCTGTCCCCTACCCTTGCACTGGTCACAGGTCACCGTCTTGCTGCCTGGTTCAGATCCGGCTCCTTTGCAGCGGTCGCACGCCTTCACGTGCTCAAGCGCTATCTTCTTCTCCGTGCCTGCGGCAGCCTCCTGCAGCGTCACGTTCACTCTTGTGAGGATGTCGTTCCCGATATCCTCCATCCGCGCCTGGCGGCGCGAGCCGCCCATTCCGCCGAAGCCGAACATGCTGAATATGTCGTTGTCGAAGCCGAAGTCCATTCCCATCTGGCGCAGTATCTCATTTATGTCCGTACCCCTGAAAATGTCCTCCTGGCTGAACCTCTGGTGGAACGTGTCCGAGCCGTAGGTGTCATACTGCCGGCGCTTGTCCGGATCGCTCAGAACCGCGTATGCTTCGTTGATTTCTTTGAACTTCTCCTCGAGCTGTTTCTTCTCCTCTGAAGACTTGTCGCTATTACGATCGGGATGGTATTTGAGGGCGAGCTGCCTGTATGCGTTTTTTATCTCATCTGCCGAAGCGTCCTTCTTCACGCCAAGCGTCTCGTAATAGTCCCTCTCCATCAATTTGCACCTTCTACTTCACTTCTCTACCTTGAACTCCGCGTCTGTAGCGTCGCTACCTCCTCCGTTGCCGCTGACGTTGTCGCTGCCTCCATCCTGGCCTGCGCCGGCGTCTCCGCCGCCGGGGGCCTCTCCCTCGCCCCCGGCGCCTTTGTACATATTGGCACCAATATCTTCAAGCGTTCTCTTGAGCTGGTCGACTCCCGACTTAATGGCGTCTTCATCGTCCTTCTTCACAGCCTCTTCGAGCGTCTTCTTGGCCTCGTTTATCTTATCTGCCACATCCTTTGGCACCTTGTCCTTGTACTCCTCAAGGGTGCGCTCTGTGGTGTAGATAAGCGACTCGGCATTGTTCTTCAGTTCTATCTTCTCGCGGATCTTTTTGTCCTCCTCCTCGAACTGCTCGGCTTCCTTCATTCTCTTCTCTATCTCCTCCTTGCTCATCTTGTGCGGCGCCACTATATCCAAGCCCTGCTTCTTGCCAGTTGCCTTGTCCTGGGCAGTGACGTGCAGGATTCCGTTGGAGTCAATATCGAAGGTCACCTCTATCTGCGGCACGCCCCTCCTTGCGGGCGGTATTCCAGTCAGCGTGAACCTCCCGAGTTCGATGTTGTCTTTTGCGAGCGGGCGCTCCCCCTGTACGACGTTTATGTCGACGCGGGTCTGCATATCCTCGGCAGTGCTGAAAATCTGTGACTTCTTTATCGGTATCGTGGTATTCCTTTCTATCAGGCGCGTTGCCACACCGCCGAGAGTCTCGATAGCCAGCGACAACGGTGTGACATCGAGAAGTATTATGTCCTTAACCTCACCGCTAAGGACTCCTCCCTGAATCGCGGCTCCAAAAGCAACAGCTTCCATCGGGTCTATGCCGCGCTCCGCCTTCTTGCTGAGGAGCCTCTCTATGTACTGCTGCACTATCGGCATGCGGGTGGGTCCTCCTACCAATATAATCTTGTCGAGTTGGTTCGCTTCCATCTTCGCGTCCTTGAGCGCCTGCCGCACCGCCTGCGCTGACTTCTCGATTATCGGTATCACAAGGCTCTCCAGCTTCGCCCTGCTGAGCTGGTGCGTGAAGTTGAACGGATTGCCTTTCGAATCCTTCGAGAGGAATGGGAGGTTTATCTCCGTCGTCGTCGAGGCCGACAGCTCTATCTTCGCTTTCTCTGCAGCCTCCTTCAGCCTCTGCATCGCCTGGATGTCCTTTGTGAGGTCCACGCCATTCTTCGTCTTCGCCTCCTCCATCAGGTAGTTGACTATGGCATTATCCATATCCGTGCCGCCGAGCTGCTGAACTCCAGCCGTGGCACGCACCTCGAACACTCCATGGCCGAACTCCATTATCGTTACGTCAAGGGTTCCTCCTCCCAGGTCGTAGACAAGTATCTTCATGTCCTTGCCCGCTTTGTCCAGGCCATACGCAAGAGCCGCTGCTGTGGGCTCGTTCACCAGCCTCACCACCTCGAGTCCGGCTATCTCACCCGCGTCTTTTGTCGCCTGCCTCTGGTTGTCGTTGAAGTTCGCAGGCACTGTTATCACAGCCTTTGTAACGGGCTCCCCCAGGAACGCCTCTGCATCCTTCTTTATCTTCTGCAGCAGCATCGCTGAGAGGTCCTGCGGCTTGTATTCCTTTCCGAATATCTTGTAAGTGAAGTCCGTTCCCATCTTCCTCTTGAACGCGCTCACGGTACCTGCCGAGTTCGCTATCGCCTGCCTTCTCGCGGGTTCGCCAACGAGCCTTTCGCCGTCCTTCGTGAATGCCACGTAGCTCGGGAATGCTTTCCCGTAAAGGGTCACTCCCTCAGTGCTTGGGATTATCACGGGGCGACCGCCTTCAAGTACCGCTGCTGCGGAGTTGCTCGTTCCAAGGTCTATTCCTATTATTCTTGCCATTTTCTCACCTTACTTTTTAGCGTCATTTTTTTCTTCTTTCTCATTCTTTTTCGATACTATTACAGAAGCCGGTCTCAGGAGCATACCCTTGAATATGTAGCCCTTCTTCGCCACCTCGAGTATGGTCCCATCCGGTTTGTCGGATTCCCTTATCATTATTATCTCATGCTTGTATGGGTCTGCCTGCCCGCTCGCACTTACCTCCTCCAGTCCCGCCTTCTTGAGGGCGTCGAAGAAGTTAGAGTAGAGGAGCTCTACCCCCCTCGCAATCGTCTTGTCCTCTGTTTTGCCTACCGCAATCAGAGCCACCTCGAATTCGTCCAACACAGACAGCAGGTTAGACGTGAGCTCTGCCTTCCCCATGGTCTTCGCATTGTCGATGTCGGTCTTGGTTCTCTTCTTGTAATTGTCAAACTCTGCAGCCAGCCTAATCAGCCTCTCCTTGTAATCCGGCTCTTCGGCTTCAGGTGAGGCTTCCTGTTTCTCCTTTTTTGTCTCTATCCCTTGCCTATTTTTATCGTTTCCGTTCCCATTCCCGTTTCCCACAGGATCACCCTTTCCTCTTTCTTGCTTTCTGCTGGCCTGCGTCGGCGTTCTGCTGCCTGCTCAGCCTGCCTACGGTGTCTATAACGTTACCTTGCCTGAAGTCCATCTGGAAGCTTCTCTCCATCAGGCTGTCGAACTCCTTAGCAAGGTCAAGCATGCGCCTCATCTCCCTGTCTATATCGTACTCTATCTCCTGTATCGCCTTGCTCATCTCCGCGGCTCTGAGATAGTAGAGCCTGCCCCTTTTCACCAGTAGCCCCGAATCTATGAATCTGTTCAGGTGGTATATGACCGTTGAACGAGCGACAGGGGGGGTGAACTTCAACTCTGAACTGGAGAGACCCCTGCCACTGTAAGCGGCTTCCACAAACTTCTTGAGAATCTGCTCTTCGATGCTATTCTCATCCTCTCCGGAAGAGAAGCCGAAGGCTTCACAGAACCAGTGTATGAGCTCCTGTGGGCTGTCGCCACTGCTTGGCTGCTCTACTGTCCTTATGATGATCTTCATCGTAGAGTATTATGAAACAATAAATATATAAATCTTTCGGATAAATCTTGATTATTCGAATATTTTTCGACAAACTTTTAAGGCAAACCCTCTGAGACCATTACCATCACTATCACTATCTGTTATCTACTGCCCTGCTTTTCCGTCATTAAGTCCCGCCAATATGCCCTCGTTTTGAAGGCTGATCACACGGAGGAGCCTCTGGAACTCCGGCATACAGGCCTCCCGCTGAGAATAACGGTGCGCCGCCCTCAGAAGCGGCGCGAGCCTGTCCCGCACATCGTTGTGGATGTCTGCAGCTCTCCTTGCCAACTGTATGAGCCGTCCTGTTTTAAACCTGCTGTATAGCCTAATCAGGGAGGCGGTGTCATCTTCGTTAAGCCCATAGTGCAACACTATCAGGCTTAATCTGGAAAACTCTTCCGGAGCCAACCCTTTTCCATCGAGTAGGCGGAGCGATCCATAGGTGTATGCTCCAGGTGCCACCACTGCCCTATCATCAAGGCATTCAAGGTAGTCGGTAAGTTGTTGGGTAGAAATGCCCACTCCGACATTAAGGATGTCGAGAAAACCCTTCATCTGCCTGTGCGCCTGAATCAACCTGTCGCTCTCCCCGTTCGCACTGGTAAGCATCGGCGGCTCTACGGGCGTCGATTCCAATTCGGCGCGCTGCAGCCTGGTAGCGGGGCTATCACTGTCTCTGGCATTTGCCGAGACCAGAGATCCATACCTTTGCCTTCGCTCTGGGCGTACCCCTGCCATTAAGGCCATATCCCTCACCCTTATTTGTTAATCCCATTCAAAATACTTATATAGGTGGGTAAGCACGTCATCTGGCGAATTTCAGTGACGAATAAAAAGATATAAATATGCGGAGCGAGACTGCCTGTTGATAAGATGCCTGCCGACGTGAAAGCGAAGAACGAGGAGCTTATAAAATACCTGACAGCCGCTGGTTTCATCAAGACCCAATCCATAGCGGAGGCGTTCAGAAAGGTACCTCGTCATAACTTCGTCAAGCAGGTATATTTCGACATGGCGTATGAGGATATAGCGCTTCCCATGGCCAAGGAGTCTACAATCCCGCAACCGTCGACAGTTGCGACCATCCTGGAGTTGCTCCATCCGCAGCCTGGCGAAAACATACTTGAGATAGGCACAGGAAGCGGCTGGGTCGCGAGCCTGATGGCCATGTGCATAATGCCGAAAGGCCAGGTCGTGACAGTCGAGATAGCCAAAGACGTGGCAGACTTCGCGAAGAGGAATATAGAACGCGCCGGGATACTGAACGTACGACTTCTCTCCGGGGACGGGTCCTTGGGTTACATAAGGGAGGCGCCATACGACAAAATAGTCTACAGTACAGCGCTTCCGGATGTGCCGAAGCAGATACTAGTGCAGCTAAAGGCTGGCGGCAGGCTGGTGGCCCCTGTCGGAACGAGGCTGCTCCAGACCCTTAAGGTGATAGACAAGATCGACGAGAAGCGCACAAAAGAGTTCACGGAAGGGGCATTCCAGTTCGTGCCGATGAGGGGACAGCTCGGATTCTATTAGGTAAAAGGTAAATAAATCGGGATTCTTAACCCATTAGCGTTTCGCCAGACTTTTTTTGTCTTATATTCGTGGCGTCCACATCCATGCACGGGTGTAATGGGCAGTCTATTTCGGCTATAATATGGACTTTATATTCACCAGCTCAAGGAAACCGTACCTCGAGAACTCGCGCCCCATCCCACTGTCCTTTATTCCGCCCCATGGCATCTCCGCGCGGAATTCTCCGGATTTGTTGATCCAGACCGTGCCGACGTTGAGCAACTTTGCTATATCCCTTGCCTTGTTCTCGTCCTTTGTCCAGACAGAGGCGGCCAGTCCGTACGGGCTTTCGTTTGTCATCTTTACAGCCTGTTTGGCGTTCTTTACCGAAATCACGGAAGCTACAGGTCCGAATGTCTCTTCGCGCAATGCCCTCATCCTCTTTGTGACACCCGTAAGTATGGTAGGCTGATAGAAGTATCCGCGGCTTCCGCTTCTCTTGCCGCCAACCAGCACCTTCGCACCTATTTCCACGGAATCGTTGACTTGGCTTTCTAGCGTGTCCCTTTGTTCCCTGCTCACAAGCGGACCAATGTCTGTGGAGCGGTCAAGCGGGTCGCCAACTTTTAGCGTTTCTGTTATCTCCTTAAATCCTCTGACGAATTCGTCGTATATGCCTTCTTCAACGTAAAACAGCTTATCGGCAGAGCACACCTGCCCGCAGTTGTAGAACCTTCCTCGGACTGCCCTCTTTACAGTAGTATCGAGGTCTGCATCGTTCAGCACTATGAATGAATCGTTTCCGCCGAGCTCTAGCACTACCTTCTTGAGGCCTTTGCTGGCTCTTCTCATCACGTCCCTGCCAGTTGCGGTGCTGCCCGTCAACGAGACAAGGTCCACCTTGGAGGCGACAAGCGCCTTTCCGGTCTCTTCGCCGCCAAGCACGATGTTCAGTACGCCCTCTGGAAGCCCTATCCTATTGAATATCTCGTATATCCTAATCCCGACGAGCGAAGTGAGCTCGGATGGTTTCCACACCACCGTGTCTCCGGATATGAGTGCTGGCATTATCTTGTAGAAGGGGTTGTTGAGCGGGAAGTTCCACGGGCTGATTGCGCCAACGACTCCGAGAGGCTCGAAAGCTATCCTCCCCCTGCTGCCTCCGAGGTCCACCATCTCGTCTTCCAGACTCTTCTTCCCATTTTCAAGGAACCAGGCCATGTCTCCAAGCGTTGCTTCCACCTCCCCTTCCGACTCCGATATGGGCTTGCCCATCTCTTTCGTTATCAAGGTAGAGAGTTCACTCTTGTCTTTCTTAAGTTCCACGGAAGCCTTGCCCAGGATGCCGATTCTCTCAGATATATCGGTCCTGGACCAAGTCTCGAACGCGCTCTGAGCCTTCTTCACGGCGCCCTTCACCGCGCTATTGTCAGAGACTTCCCACTCCCCGATGGTTTCTTCTGTCGCCGGGTTTATCGCATTAACTTTCATTCGGTCACTCGCCTTCCGTCATCAGAGCATCAGCTCGTTCTTCCTCTTCGCTATCTCGTCCTTGAGCGGAGCGAGGAATTCTCCAAGCGAAATACCCATCTTCTGTTTTCCGGACCTACTCCTCACGGATATCTTCTTTCCGTCCATCTCCTTCTTTCCCAGTATGACCATGTAAGGAATCTGCATCAGCTGGCCGTCGCGTATCTTGTATTCGAGAGTCTTGTCAGACGCATCCAGCTCCGCCCTTATCATGTTCTTCTTGAGTTCCGCAAGAACCTCTTTCGCATAATCGTTTGCCTGCTCGGATATCGTTATCACGCGCACCTGCACCGGAGCCAGCCAACTAGGGAACTTGCCCTTGTAGTGCTCTATCATAACTCCAATGAACCTCTCCAGGGTTCCTAGCGCGGCTCTGTGTATGTTGACAGGGATATGTGCCTTTCCATCCTCTCCGACATATTCCATCCCGAAGAGACGCGGCATATTGTAGTCAACCTGTGCGGTACCGCACTGCCACGCCCTTCCCAGCGAATCGGTGATGTGAAACTCAAGCTTCGGCCCGTAGAACGCGCCCTCTTTCTCCTTCACTTCGTATTTTATCTTGTTGGCCTTCAGATTTTCTGTCAGCG
>JAJZNR010000012.1 GCA_021811605.1 Microcaldota archaeon
CATGGCAATAATGCGCATAAACGTAGGACCGATACATCCGAGCACACATGGCGTGCTGCGCCTAGTTGTGGACGTCGACGGAGACACGGTAAAGCATGTGGAGCCGCACATAGGCTTCCTGCACAGGGGAGTGGAGAAGCTCTGTGAGACGCGCATGTACATGCAGAACCCCAGCTACTTCGAGAAGCTCGATTATGTGAGCCCGCTGTCGTGGGACGAGCTCTACGTGGCCTCCGTAGAGGAAGCGACCGGCGTGCAGGTGAAGGAGGCGGCGCAGTACGCGCGTGTAATAATGCTAGAGCTGCAGAGGATAGCCAACCACCTGCTCTGGATAGGCACCCTATGCAACGACATAGGACAGATGTTCACGGTGTTCATGTGGTGCTTCCGCGACAGGGCGAAGGTACTGAAGCTGCTCGAAGACGAGACCGGAGGTCACATGTTCTACGTGAACATGAGGCTGGGAGGCCTGCAGCGGCCGCTCTCCCCGGATTTCACTGACCGCGCCTACGCGCTTGTCGACTATCTGGAGAAGAGCGTGGCGGAATACGAAAAGGTGCTCGACAGGAACGGGATATTCAAGGAAAGGCTGGTGGGCGTAGGCGTGCTCTCGAGGGAGGAGGCGATCAACTGCGGCGTTACCGGACCGGTTCTCCGCGCATCCGGAGTCGAGGAAGATGTCCGCAGGTCAAAGCCGTATTATATCTATGACAAGCTCGACTTCAGGGTTCCGGTGAAGACCGGCGGAGACAGCTACTCTAGGTACAGGATAAGGTATGAGGAGATATTCCAGAGCATAAGGATAATCAGGCAGTGCCTTGACGGGATGCCGCATGGCGACATGGTAGGAGCGCCGATAAAGTTGATAGGGCAGCCTGCAAAGCCGGATGTGGTGATAACGAGAAGGGAGCTGCCGAAGGGCGAGGGGCTGATTTACATGGTGCCGGACAAGCAGAGACCATACAGGATTTCGATCAGGGCTCCCGGCTTCGTCAACCTCTCCGTTCTGTCGAAGCTGTGCGAAGGTGCGAAGTTCGCTGACATATTCGCCATACTCGGGAGCCTTGACATAGTGTTCGGGGAAACCGACAGGTAAGCCGTACGGATCAGAGCCAGTCGGCTATGCCCTCTTCATCCATAAATTTGCGGAATGCCTCCTCTTTTCTATTTTGAGCTGCGCTCTCCTGCGCTCTCAACTCCCTGATTTCCGTTAGCAGATACGCGCTGGCTTCTTTTGGGGCGCCATTCCCCTGGAGAGCCGACGTGTCTTCATGCAGCTTTTCGCTGCGCCGCACATCCTCTTCTGTAAGCATACTGGCGATTATTGAAAAGCAGTGCCCCGCCGCGTACTCCCTGTCGTTCCTTAAGGCCGTTTCCCAGAAGTCTTTGTTGTTATTATTATCCTCGTGCGCAGGCTTTCCGTCGACCTCGACCACGCCATACGGGTCTATCACTTTTATGACGCCATTCCTCGTTACCATTATGTTGTTTTCTTGTAGGTCAAGGTGTGCGAGCCCCCGCTTCTGGAGCTTCTTTGTGAATGATATTATCTGGTGCGCGACGTCCATGGCCTGCAAATCGTCCCTTGGGACCCACTTGGAGAGGGGGACACCTTCCACATACTCCATAAGGTATCCGGCTATACTGCCGGTCAGTGAGTTGAATAGCATTGTGGTAGGCTTGGCTACATGTTCCGGGTCTATCGCGTAGAATGTCTCCAGCATCGAGTATTCCTTCTCTAGGCTGCAAGTCACTTTTCTCCCGAAGCGGTCGTAGTTCAGTACGTGCGGTGGCTTGAACCATATCTTGTGGCTGAACTCCCTGTTGAGAAGTATCTCTTTGGCCTCTGCTGCGATTTCATCGCATCTGTCGTCAGGAGCTTCGTTCAATGCGGAATTCAGTGCATTCCCAAAAACAGCTATGTAATTTGCATCTGAATTGATGGTGTCGACCAGTTCCCTTATCGACTCCTCTGTATGCGGAGATTTCCCGGAAAGGAAATCCCTTACGGCCACTTCGAATGCGGCATAGCGTTCCTTCTGCTCCTTGCTGATCCCTTCGGGAAGCGGCATGACTCCGTGAAGTCCTTTCTCCGCTATAGCGTCTGGGCTCATCCTCCATTCACCTGTTTCTTCCCTCCGCGGATGTAGTTCTGCGCGCCAACGGACTTTGCAGTTATGAGCGTCATCCGCGCAAGCACCTCCTTCGATGCCTTATCTCCGACCGCGTTTTTTGCAGCTTCGGCGAATGCGCTTGCCAGAGGTTTCCACAGGCTCGGCTGCGCTTGAATCGACTGTGCGAGCCAGGACGATTCGTGCTCCTCTTTTTCGCCAGTGCTGAGATATTCGAGCGCACGCTGCTCAAATTCTAGCGGGTCAACGGAACTCGCTATCCTCCTTCCCGTCTCTGCAGTTCCCATCCCAAAGTCACCCTGTAGAAAAAGCGGTGTTTTTCATATTTAACGGTTGCGGTTCGTGTTCTGGTGAAGCAGATTCATGGAGGATTCTTGCGAAGCTGAAGCTCTACCTCGTACATATCGCCGCCCTTGCAAAGCTCTACCTCGTACATCCTACCGTTGTCGAACTCTAGGACGCTTACAGATTCACCCGTCACGTACCACGTGGTGGATACGGTAATCAGGCGGCCATCCATCTGCGTCTTTATCCCTCCGGGGGATTCGTGGCCGCGGATGACGCCTATAAGCCCATTTCTTGAGAGGAAGTCGGCGAGCGCGGTCTTGCCGAAAGTGAACACTCCTGTGCCGCGCTTCGGGTTCTCGCCGAAATATACCGGATCTTCGGTAGGGTCGTTCCAGACCAGCTGCATGGCGGTCTGGTTGGCTACCCCTCTATCGTATATGGAAAGCACGTTGGGCCATGGAAGAAGAGATATATCGTCTAGTTTCGCTATGCCCATTGAAAGGCCGCCGTGAACGCAGAACCAGTTGTTAACCACGGCCGCGAACGGAAGCCTAGAGAAGAATCGCCCGTACACTCCGTAAGAGCCATACCCGAGCTTCTCCCCCGCTTCTCTCGTGAAACCGTACTTTTTGTTCATCTCTTCCGACTCGTGGTTGCCCCTGAGCATTATTATCTTTGTCCTGCCTCCCCGCTCGCCTTCCAGCATCTTCGAGCACAGGAGTTCCAGCACCTCGACCCCCTGCATACCTCTGTCGACATAGTCGCCGAGGAACACTATCGCGTCGGCCTTGCCGTAGAACCTGTCGAGTATCTCCTTAGTGACGGATAGAGAGCTGTGGATGTCGCTTGCGAAAATCACGTTCTTGAACTCCATCCTGCCAAGGAACGGTCCTCTGAGAAGTCGCGTAGCCTCGGCTACAGGTCGTGTACTTTCATAGCCAAGCGCGGTCTGCAGGGGCCTCTCAGTTTGCAATGTCATGAGAGAACGTCTGTTTATTCTGATATTTAAATGAGTCGACGAGTGAAAATGCCAGACGTGTCTTCCTATTTTTGCGATGCGCCGGCCAGCTGTGCACGCGAGTCGTGTATCTTTACCAGAACTGAAGACATGCGGTCGTACACCCTCATCGCGTTCCCGAGCTTTACGGTCTTTGTCGTCTCCACGTATATCTGCCTCAACGACCGCTGCAGCTCTGGATTCGAGATTGCGGCGTTCGCGAGCCATATGCAATCTTCCTCGCTTACAGTCTCCGCTGTCAGGTAGCCCTTCGCCCTCGCTTCGAAATCGCTCTGCGTTATTGTAGCCCATCTTCCTGCCATGTAATCGTAACCCTCTCTGTAGCTCCTGATATTTAAACTTGCACCCGAACACAAGAAGGTTTATATGTTTTGCAACGAGAAGGTTAGCATCTGATTGTGATATCATGGACAGGCAGGAACTCGAGAAACTTACAAGAGACTACCAGACGCTTCAGGAGCAGCTGCAGGCGCTTGCCATACAGAAGGAGCAGTTCAACTCCCAGAAAGAGGAGAACAAGGAGGCGCTCGCGGAGCTGGAGTCCGCCAAGGGAAAGGTTTACGTTGCGATAGGCGGGGCGATAGTCGAGACCGGGAAGGAAGAGGCGCTCAAGCGCGTAAAGGAACGGCAGGAGTCTGTTGAGATGAGGCTTTCCATAATAAACAAGCAGTTCGACGACGCCTCGAAGAAGGAGAAATCCCTCAGGGAGGAGATAACTGCCGCCCTCAAGGAGCAGGGCGCGAGATAACGGACGCGCCACTTGCGTGCGCGGGTGTGTGCGATGGAACGTATCAACATTGAAGCCCTTAAGTTCATCCTCAAGGAGAACAGGGACCAGAGAGTGCTGTTCACGTTCCACTCGTTCGGGGACACGGATTCGGTGTCGTCCGCGCTGGCTCTCGCCTCATACTTGAAGAATTCCACAGTCGCCACCCCCGATTTGATAACTTCCAACTGCGCCAGGATACTTAGGAGGCTTGGCGTTGACCCGGATACCACGATAGGGAGGAAGTTTGATGACACGGCAAAGCTGGTGGTCCTCCTCGACGTCAACAATTTCGAGGACTGCGGATCATTCCGTTTCAGGCTCGAAGAGTTCCGCGGACAGATACTGGTGATAGACCACCACGCGCCAAAGGGAATAGAGAAGGACGACGTGCAGGTGTTCAACGATGAAACGTTCAACTCTGCGTCGAGCATAGTGTACGAGGTGCTTAAAGGCATCGGCGGAACCATTGACCAGAAGACCGCGAAGCTCCTCCTCTCGGGGATAATATCGGACAGCGCAGACCTGAAGAACACCACTGCGGAGACGTTCGTGCAGATGGGCGAACTTCTCAAGATTGCAGAGACCGATTATGTGTCATTCCTGGAGGAGCTGCAGCACATAGCCGAGGCGCAGGCCAGGGAGAAGACATTCGAAGACCTTAAGCATGCGACAGCAGAGGTGATGGAGGGCCTCTTTTTCGTGTATGGGAGGGCACATGCTCACGCGAACCTTGCGGCTGACGCCGCGGTGAAGTACGGCGCAGACGTGGCCATATTCTATACGGAGAACAAGGAGTTCTCGGTATCCGCCAGGATGCGCCCGCCTCTCGACAAGAGGTATGGAATACATCTCGGTGTCCTGATGAAGGCGCTCGCGCCTACGGTGCACGGGACGGGAGGGGGGCACCCGTGTGCGGCTGGGGCGTACGGACCGGAAGAGGCTGCCGATCCTTCAGAATTCATAAGAAAACTGATGTCCGAGATAATAAGGAGGGTGAAGAAATGAGGATTGCGATAGTCTCGGATCTTCATATAGGATACGAACGTTTCGAGGAAGATGCATTCCGCCAGGCCAGGGAGGCGCTCGAGAGCGCGAGCAGGATCGCAGACGCGATACTGATTCCAGGAGACGTTTTTGACAAGAGGGCGCCGAAGCCCGAGGTTATCGCCCAGGCGATAAATATCTTCAAGGAGCTTTCCGAGAAGGAGTGGAAGGCAGCGGTGGTTGAGTACGACAACAGGAGCGGAAGGAAACTCAGGACAACAGTACCTATCATTGCGATAGCGGGGACGCACGAGCGCACCGCAGAGGGCAAGGAGAACGTTCTCGGACTGCTCGGGCTTGCCGGACTTCTCGTGGACGCGAGCGAGGCCACGGCAGTGCTGGAGCTCGATAAAGAGAGGGTGGCGGTATTCGGACTCGGAGGGGTATCGGAAGAGCGGGTAAAGGAGGTGCTTGGTGTCCTGGACCCGAAGCCCATTGCTGGTGCATTCAACATCTTCATGATGCACCAGTCGACGTACGAACTGCTGCCGTTCAGCAGCGACATAATACATAACGAAGACCTCCCGAAGGGATTCGACCTCTACATAAACGGACATATCCATAACAGGGTAGAGATGCAGGTGCACGGGAAGAAGTTCCTGATTCCAGGAAGCACTGTGCTGACGCAGCTGAAGGATGGCGAGCAGGAGAGGAAGGGTTTCCTTCTGTTCGACACGAAGGATTATTCGCACAGATTCGTCCCGATAAACTCAAGGGAGTTTGTTGTCGAGCACCTGAAGTTCGAGGAGGCTCCGCCTAAGGAGATTGTCAGCAGATGCGAAAAGACGTTGGAAAAGCTGCTTTCGCAGAAGGACGGGAAGCCGATAATAAAGATAGTGGTGGAGGGCACCCTGGCAAGGGGGTTCACTAACACCGACCTTCCATTGAGGAACCTGATATCGAGGAACGCCGACAAGGCTGTGGTTGAGATAGATTACTCCAAGCTGAAGAACCCTGATGTAGAAAAGGGAGTTGAGGAGGTGCGCTCTGGAACAATGGACAGCATGTCGATAAAGGAGCAGGGCATGGTGCTGTTCCTCGCAAAGCTCAAGGAGCACAAATTCGAGAACAGGGTGGATGCGGTAACGCTGTTCGAGGTGCTGAGCAAGGAGCAGAGCAAGGAGAAGACGATCAGGGAGGCGAACGAACTCCTTGAGAAGGGAATCTGATGTGTGTGTGGGTTTTCCCCGGAGGGGGGCTTCCAGATGCATGAAGTAAGTCTACTTCTTCCCCTTCGCCTGCTGCGCGGCCTGCGCGTGCGGGGTCTTTTCCTTTATCCCGAGAGCCTTGTTGATCGTCTCCCTGTTCTTGACGTCAATGACCTCGTTGAGGAACTCCAGATGAGCAGGGTTGCACTTCCTTTCCTTCGGCCTGTCAGCCGATACTATGCGGACGTTTCCGTCCTTCTCCGCAGCTACTATTACAGCTCGGCTTCCCGCGTCTCTTCCGTACTTCTTTATGCACATTCTTCCTGGTTCTATCAACATGTTTCCACCATTAGAAATCTTTTTTTGAGCGCTCCAAACTCAACATCGATATCGTGGCTATCATTTCGTCCATAGCCATCTTCTCGGTATTGAGCGTCAAGTCGAATATTGTATGATCGTCGATGTTTATCCTGTATGCGTCTGTGAAATGCCTCCTGTTTGCTTCGTCCTTCTCCGTTATTATCCTTTTTGCTTCCTTCTCCGATATCGCATGTTCCCTGGCCCACCTTTTCGCCCTCGCCTCGGCGCTCGCCACCAGCAGCACCCTGAGCGTCGCGTCCTTTATCAGCCATGGAGCGAGCCAGTTTGATGTGACGCAATCCTGCTTCTTCGCCTCTTCTATCAGCGCATCGTCGAATTTCTGGGCGAACTTCTTGTCCACATGGTGCATGAGCTCCAGGAGCCCCTCCGTGTCCTTCACGAAGTCCTTGTACGTAGGATTCAGGTGCCTTATCTTCAGGGCTTCTGCGACCTTGGCTCCGACTGTCGTCTTGCCCGTTGCTGTGAGTCCTGATATGCATATCTTCAGGACCATCGAAAACACCGTCAGTGAGCCATCAGCTGCAGCACGTACTGTCTCTGCCTCATGCCGATGTCGCTGAGCTTCATGTCGCCCTGTTCTACCCTGCTGCCGAGCTTTATCACGTCCGCGGTGCAGTTCGCGCAGAGTACGCCTCCGAAGAGCCTGCTGTTCGTTCTCCTCGTCTTGCCTCCTCCCGAGGCGCCGATCCCGTTGAGCTCTATCCTGCATATGGCGCAGTGAGGCTGGCCGGAGGGCGCTCTCCTATAATGGATGACCGTTCCACTCTTGATGTGTCGATGGGAGCGCTTGAAGCTCCTTGATCTATGCATTGGTTTTGGCACGTGAGCACCTTCTTTGCTTTTGCTTTTGCTTTTACTGTTTCAAGAAGAGAAAACAGAACGATAGTATTTACCAGCGAAACCTATTTATGCGCTATGCTGCGGGAGCTGCGACAGCAGGGCATCCTTCTTCGCCTTGATCCTGTCTCGCAGCATGAGCGCCATTCCGAGGGAAAATCCGAACACGAACGCCGTGGCTATGAAAAGGCTTGAATAGCTCAGCGGCACTATGAACATTATCTGGTCACCGCCGTACACGTGGAAGAGCATCGGCAGTGCCCCGTAGTACACGGCAAAGAACAGCGGAAGGACTATGAACATTGATTTTAGCTGCCCGTTCATGCTCTCCTTAAGCAGAGGCATCAGCTCGGCCTGCTTCGCCCTGACGTCCTGCTTCATCTTGATCATCTCGGTCATTTCCCTGTTGAGCTGCTGCATGCGCGCCTGTATTTCGCGCATCTTCTTGGGATTCGACACCTTCCTCTGTATCTTGAGGGTCGTCGACGTATAGGCGATCGCGAGCAGCACTACCGCTAGTATTACGTTGAACGGCAATGGCGCGAGCAATACTGTCATGTTATTTCCCGAAGGCGTCTTTCAGGTGGTAGACGAATGTCTCCACCGTCTGTTTGAGCTTTCCTTCCTCGTTGAATATTACGTACAAGGGAATATTTAATGCTGTCGAATAGTACGACAATGCGGCAAGATTCGCATATCTCCAGTTGTTCAGCTCGAGGTCCGTGTGCCCCTCCCTTATTCTGGTCTTGTCCCTCTCGGACCTGGCCCTTATGGTGTCGTTGTCCACGTCTATAAAGAATAAGCCGCAGAGGTTCTTGAACTTCTGCATGGATTCCTGAGGCAGGCCGGGAACGTATCTCCCGGTGTGTTCGACGAAGGCGTGTGTGTCGATCATTATGTCGTCCTTCTGGTTTGCAAGGCGGTCCCACGTCTCGGCCTTTATTTCCGCATACTGTTCGTACGGCAGCTTCCTGAGGTCGTCCCTGTCTTCTGCGAGGCCCTTTTCCTTGCAGATTTCAAGCATGTAATCGGAAAAGGTCAGCTGGCGCACGCCTTTGTATTTCTTGACAACCCCTTCCATGACGGAGCTTTTGCCTACTCCGCGTATGCCTACAACAATGACCGCCTTTCCCATAGAATCCGTTAGATAGTTAGACATCTCAACATTTAAATATAATGCTCGTCACATCTAAAATGATTTTATGGTTGACCGCACAGAGGAGCCTGACGTCGTGGAGCTGACCGGCCGGCTGCTTGCCCCTGGGGGCTACGACGAAGGGCTTCGCAGGATCAGGGATGGGATACGGCACGCGGAGACGCTGGTAGCAATGGGAGCGGATGCAGGTGCAGTCGAGAATGCGCTGAGGCTCCCGCACGAAATAGACCGCAGCATAGTGGCGATATTCGAAAGCAGGCATCCTGTGCCTAACCGCATATTGGATGCGCTTCGCGTGGAACGGAGTAGAATCGACACTTTGAAGGCGGCTTCCCTAAGGCGCTAGGGCACACGGGTCAGTGCTGCTCCTTTCCGGCTGACAAACCGCGCTGGGTAGCCCTTTGCAATGATAATTAGCGTAGTGCGCTGCGGGTTCGGTATATAGAAGGCGTATGGTTCTCCCCGTGCGCTTCCAAGCGAGTCCGTGAACAGGCAGCGAGGGGCTGAAGAGAAATATAGAGAAGAAGGGAAAGGAAAGAAGAAATGAAAAGAAAAAGGAAAAATAAAAGAAGAGAGGGAGTTGCTTACTCCATCTCGTGGCCATGACCGCCCATTCCCGGCATGCCGCCGCCCATTCCGCCGGCGGGTCCCTTGCTCCTCGAGCTTATCATGTCGTCGATCCTGAGGATTATCTCGGCGGCCTCGCTCGCGCTCGATATAGCCTGTTGCTTCACCTTGAGCGGCTCGTAGACGCCGTTCTTCAGCATGTCCCCGATGGAGTTCCTGAAGATGTCGACGCCGAACTGCGAACCCTCCTTGCTCTTGTGCTTGCTCCTCATCTGCACCAGGGTGTCTATCGCATCCATTCCAGCGCTCTCGGCTAGCGTCTTCGGAATCACCTCGACGGCGTCCGCGAACTTCACTATAGCGAGCTGCTCCCTTCCGCCCACATCGCTGGAATACTCCCTGAGGCCATTGGCGAGGTCTATCTCGATTGCGCCTCCGCCAAGAACGTACATGCCTGTCTCTATCACGCTGGATATGGCTCCGATTACGTCTACTATTGACCTCTCCGCTTCGTCGACAACCTGCTGTGTCCCGCCTCTCACGAATATCGTGACACTCTTCGGGTCCTTGCACTTCTCGATGAACACCATCTGTTCTCCGCCGATCTTTCGCTCTTCCACTGTGCCGGCGAATCCGAGATCCTTCTCGTCGAGATCGTCGAGGCTCGTGATTATCTTTGCGCCCGTGGCCCTTGCGAGCTTCTCCATGTCGCTCTTCTTGACCCTTCGGATTGCGATTATGCCGTACTTCGCGAGGTAGTGCTGAGCCACGTCGTCTATGCCCTTCTGCGTGACTATGACCGTAGCCTTGCTCTTCTTCACCTTATCTACCATGTCCTTGAGCATCTGCTCCTCCTGCTGCAGGAACGCCTGCATCTGGTCGGGGCTGGTTATCTCTATCTTTGCGTCGACCTCGGTCTTCTCAATCTCGAGGGCAACGTCCAGCAGCGCTATCTTCGCGTTGCTCACAGAGCGTGGCATGCCAGGGTGGGATATCTCCTTGTCCACAAGAACGCCGTTGATGAACTCGGTGTCTGATATCGCCTTGCCGGACTTCTTCTCAAGCTTTATGAAGTCGTGGTCTATCGTTATCTTGCCGGCTGCGTTCTTGTCCATTACCTGGCGGACCGCCTTGATGACAAGCTTGCACAGGTGTGACTTCGTCGCATCGTCGCCTACGTTCTTGGAGCCCATGGACACCATTGCGATCTTCTGCAGTGTGGCTTCGTCGTTTATGTCGACCTTCCTCGCCTTCTGCGAAAGTATCTCGTTGGCCTTCTCTGCCGCCATCTTGTAGCCCCTTATTATCGTTGTCGGGTGAATGCCCTGTTCTATAAGGTCGCCCGCCCCTTTGAGGAGCTCGCCGGCCATTATCACTACGCTGGTTGTGCCGTCCCCTACCTCCTTGTCCTGGGTCTTAGCTATGTCGACCATTATCTTCGCTACAGGATGCTCCACGTTCATCTCTTCCATGATCGTGGCGCCGTCGTTCGTTATGACTATGTCGCCGAGCTCGCTCACGAGCATCTTGTCCATCCCCTTCGGACCGAGAGTCGTCTTGATGGCGTTCGCCACCGCTGCAGCCACTGCTATGTTGGTGCGCTGCGCATCCCTTCCGAGAAGCCTCGTGGCCCCCTCCGGGAGCAAAAGTACCTGTTGTCCACCTCCAATCTGAGATTCTGCCATAGAATTCACTTTTTGTTTTATTTTTTTATCGGAAATTGCGCATACATTTTAGATGTACATATATGCATACAAAGGATTTGGCCCTGATAATCTATGCCGGAAAAGATATTTATACCTTCCTCTCTCCCGACGTTATTTTGGTTATTATCGTGTCGAATTCCTTCTCGACATCCCTGTTGGAAAGCACATGGATGGCGCCCCTGTCGGTCAGGTCCGCTACTTCCGGACGGGCCCTTATTATGCCCAACAGCTCGCTCTGCAGGGTGGATACCACGTTCTCGGTGTTCTTGCTCGGCTTGCCGTTGGACATGTTCTCTATCACCCCCAATATCGGAGCGTTCATCCGCTTCGCCATCAGCCCCGACCTGATGGAGTTCATCGCAGCGATGCGCTGCGGGTTCGTTACTATGACAAAGCCGTCGAGGTCGAGGAGCTGCATTATCGATAGCGGTGCATCAGAAGTCCCTGGGGGGAGATCCACCACGAGGTAATCCAGCTCGCCCCAGTCCGTGTTCTCGAGGAAGTCGCTAATCATCTTCGCCACCAGCGGCCCCCTCCAGATTATTGGCCGCTTGAGCTCATCGACAAGCATAGCAGTGGACGCTACCTTTACCCCCTCTTTATCAACCGGTTTGAGCGGCATTACCGGTTCCATCTTTGTGTCCTCCATTCCGAGGAACATAGTCACGTTGGGGCAGTCTATGTCGGCGTCGAGAAGGCCCACCCTGAAGCCCTTCTTCGAGAGCGAGAACGCAAGGTTTATCGCCACCGTGGTCTTCCCTACCCCGCCCTTGGCGCTGTAGACGCCTATGCGGTGCTTTACCTTAGCCAGCTTCTGCTTTATCCTCTGCTTCTGCTGGATAACCCTAAGAAAAGATGGGTGCATGCCGGGCTGGTGCCCGTGCTGGTGTTGTGCGTGGTCGGTATGTGCGGCGTGTCCAGCGTGTTCGTTGTCTTCCATAATGACCGTTCCTTTTCATTCGTAGGTTCCGTCTATTTTGGTAGCGTTTGTTTTGCTGTGTATGCAATAAAGATAAATGATACTGATAACGTGAACGTTCTCAGGCTACGGATCCCCCTGCCCCCTTCTTGAGGGTTTTCCCGAATCCGCATACCAGATACATCAGTTCATCTGTGTATATACGCCTTTCCATAAGCCCGCCTCACGGCGGGAGCTTTGCTCGTGGTTGATTCTGCCAAGAAATCCCGAGTGTTGCTCATGGCTGTTTTTTCTGCTACCTGGACTCTTCATGGAGTGGAAGAAGGGGAGTTTATGGGGGAGTTATGGGCCGCGTCTGCGGCGGGCAAAGATTAAAATAAGCGTATGTTCATAACATCTTTTACACCCAGTACTAGAAACGGTAACTCTGTTTATTGGAAGGGTGTGGAAAAAGTGATAGAATGAAAATATCAGAACTGAAGGCAGGCGCGAGCAATGTGACCGTGCAGGGCACGGTCTCGCAGAAGGACGAACCGCGCGAAGTCGTGACGAAGTATGGCAAGAGGCTCCAGGTATGCAACATAGTGCTCAAGGACGAGTCTGGTCAAATACCGATGTCGCTCTGGGGTAAGGACATCGACATGGTCGGCCAGGGAGACACGATCGAGATATCGAATGGCTACGTGAACGAGTTCAGGGGCAACCCGCAGCTCTCCACTGGCAAGTTCGGAAAGATAAAGGTTGTGTCGAAGGGCGACGGCAGTGCTGCGCCAGCGGCAGACGAGCCAAGCGAAGAGGACATGGAGCTGTAAGCTCCATCGTTTTCCTTTTCTTTTCTTCTCTTCTCCTTCTTTCCTTCCATTTTCTTTTACCTTACCTTCTCGTAGTCGCTGCTCGGCTTCTTCAGGAGGTTGTATCTGACTATGTTCTTCAGAGTGTACTTGGCATAGTACGGGATACCCCAAGCCAATGTCCGCCGTGCGGAGGTAAGCGCGAGCGCTTTGTTCAGATACGCTATCTTGCCTAACCTCTTCACCCTCTGCGAAAGGTCCCAGTCCTCTGACGTTATGTAGCTTTCGTTGAAGCCGTGTACCCTCTCGAAGGCATCCTTCCTGACTGCGAAGTTGGCGCCGACGAGGGAGGGCACTCCGAACATTATCGAAAGCCTGATAAGGTCGACAGTGACGAACTTGTATGCCATCCTGACCCTCCTTTTCGTTTTCTCCAGCGGGTATATCGGGCCGGTTGCAGCGACGTAGCCGTTATTGAGCGCCCTGTCGTATTCGGCAAGCGTCCCTGGGCTGAGCTTGGTGTCGCCGTCGAGGAACATCAGTATCTTGCCGTGCGCGGCCCTTGCGCCTATGTTACGCGACCGGCTCACGTTCGCGCCCTTCGCGAGTATGACCTTCGCGAACTTCTTCGCCAGAGTCCTTGTCCTGTCCCTGCTCCCGCCATCCACGACTATCACTTCGAAGTCCCTGAATGCCTGGCTGGCAAGACCCTCCTGCGCATAATGGATATACTTCTCTTCGTTGAGAGTCGGTATTATAACACTGATTGCAGGTCTCTTCATCCCTTTCGCCTTGGTTTCCAGTAGCGCATTGTGTAGAACAGGAAAATAGAGCCGAATATTATTCCGAACCAGAGTGTGGCGAGCCTAGCCATTATCGCGGCTGCGTAGCTGGTGGAGCTCGGTAAGTTGAGGAATGTCTGTGACAAGGCAACCAGGGAGCCATCAGTGACGCCTATGTTGCCGGGTATGGTTGACACCATGCCGAAGAGCGTCGATGTGGAGAACACGAAGATACTTGGGCCCAGCGCGACGTGGGGGCCCATGGCCAGAAGTGTGAAGTAGAACGCTGACGCCCAGAGGAACGTTGCCGGGATCGTGACGAGCAGCGACACCAGATAAACGGAGGGTTTGTTCAGCACGCTCTGCGACGCAAAGTATTCGTCTCCGTATATGGTGAATATCCGGAAGAGGCCGTGCTTGCTCATGAACCCCTTCGCTGCATTGAAGAACCAGTTGTTCACCAGGAAGAGGAATATAGGCGCGACGAGGACTATGTCGGCTATGACTACGTATATCACGTAGGAGTCGAAGTATACCGAGGTGAGAAATGTAAGTATTGCGAAACCTATCGCGTCTGTGAAGATGTCCATGGTGACCACGGGTATCACCTTGATTGTGTGGGACTTGGATATCCTGCTAAGGGTATACGCCGCCACCATCCTGCCTATCTGGCCCGGGGTTATGTCCATCGCATACAGGGAGAAGTACACCGCAAGGCTCTTCCAGAACGGCGGTTTGAGCTTGTACATGCGCAGGTAATACGACCATTTTATGTACCGCAGCGCGAGCGCGACGAACACGGAGATGAATGCCATGAGGTAGAGGAACGGGTTTGCCGACAGCATTTTGTCGATGACTGTGTTGATGCCGCCGAGCCAGGCGAGGACGAAGAACACGCAAATGCTGACAAGGAGCCCGCCGCCCACGAAGAGCCGCGCCTTGTGGATCAGCCTGCGATACTGCTCATTCCCTATGTTTCGAGGGTGCGTTATCGCGTGCCAAACGGATTCTTCTTTCGCCATCAAGCATCAGCTCAGCTCATGTTGAGTATCCTGCCTATGTAAGGCGCGTCGCATACGTTTGCGGGCTTGAACCCGTCCATCCTGCATATCTGTGCGGTGAAAACGTCGGCGCCGCCGATTATCGACTGGGCGACTGTCGAGTTGGTGTTGTCCAGCTGTGATATTATCTGTTGGTATGTGAGCGGGTTTATGAGGCTAGGGGAGTAATCCGCACCCTGCTGCACTGACCTGTTGCCGAAGTCTATGAACGGTATGCTGCCTGTTGTGCCGTACTTTTGTATTATCGCTGTCTGCTCCGCGTTAGGCTGGTTCTGCACAGCTTTGTTCTGGTCGTATATCTCGAGACCAGTGAACGAGACGTACTGGCTGGAATACGTGGTAGGATTTATCGAGTTGTAGAAAGTGAATGTGGGTGTGGAGGCGTATACGTCCGTGGAAGAGGATGTCATGTAATGGAGATTTGTGAACGTGCCGAAACGCATGAGAGCTATTATCAGGCTCCACCTCGTGGCGGCGCAGAATGGGCAGTAGTCTCCTCCAGCGTAGAACACCTCAGGGCTTCCGTTCTCCGTGAGCAGAGAGCCGTTTACCTGGCTTGGGAATACACCTATCGCCCCGACACCAATCTTGTTGGCAAGAGTCATGTTGTTGGCTGCCGCAGACAGCGCCGACATGTCTGCCTGGCTGACGGGCAGGTCCGTGAGCGCTATATTCGCGGAGTTCCCGCCAGAGCTTACGAAAGTGTAGGCCAGAATCAGCACTATGATAAGGATTACCGCGGCTGCGATGAAAATCTTGTTTCGCTTCTCCATTCACTCACCAAAAAACGTCTTTACCGTCTATATTAAATACCAAATATTATAAGGCTTGGCAACGACGTTTCATCTCCTGATGTAAAGGCAGTAGAGCAGCGCGCCCAGGGAGCCTACCTCCTTTATCCTGTTCCGCTTTATGAGGGTGATTGCCCTGCTCACAGGCATCTTTATCGGCTTTATCACCTCGTCGGAGTCGAGTCTCTGCTTTGTCTTCTCCAGCCCTTCCGCCACAAAGCAGTGTGTAGTCTGCGTCTCGAGAGATGCGTCGGTGTAGAAGTCGAAAATGTGAGTGAGCCTCTTCGCCGTATAGCCGATCTCCTCCTCGAGCTCCCTCTCCGCCGCCTCCGGAGGAGTCTCCCCTTTCTCTATCATGCCAGATGGCACTTCGTATATGGTATCGTTGACCACCGGGCGGCGCTGCTTCTCCAGTATTATGCTGTTCTTGCCCAGTATCGGGACAACCATTACGGCAGAGCCGTTCTTTATCCTGCGCACCGTGGCCGGCTTGCCCCTGACCATTATGCGCTCTTCCTCAAGCGAAAACCTTGGGCACCTGTACACGACTCTCTTCATGACTAGGCTAATACATACGTTATTTAAATATCTGAGGTAGAATGATGTGTGTTTTGGGGTTGTAGCGTAACCTGGCAGCGCGGCTGGCTCCAGATATTTATACCAGTTGAGCCCCTCGGGGCGATGATGAGAATCTGGAAATACGATACGTATAATATGAAGTGACCAGCAAATCCGGGTTCAAATCCCGGCGGCCCCAAATCTCCTGTTCCTGCCTGCCTTCCTTTCGTGAAAAGCATATAAAGGTTGCATCTGATTATCATCTCGCCGCGGTTGATCTGCCTGTCTGCCTGTTTGACAGGTTCATCCTACGCGGCAGCGGCGGTGAGCGTTTTAGATTGCGCCTGTCCGCTTCGCCTGTTGGTGGTAGAGATGGCAAGAAGTAAGCGCAGAGGAAACGCAAACGGCGCCGGAGGCACGAGCAGTAAAACATACAGGCTTGACAAGAAGCCTGTGGCTGTGGTAATGCTTGCGCTTAGTCTGGTCATCATCATCTATGCGCTGACTTACACGAACTTCGACATCATACACGGTAGAGGGGCATCCGCGATAATATTTGCATCCTTCGCGGGCAGCGGCTTCGTCCTGTTCATGGCGCCGAACACGAGGGGAGGGAACATAAAGAGATTCGTTAAGTCGTACATAGCCGCGGGTGTACTGGGCGAGCTGGGCTACTTCGCCCTGCCGTATCTTGGCATCTACATAACCACAGCTCTGATAATCCCGGCTACGGCGCTCGTGCTTGAAGGTACAGACAGCGTGCACGCCCCGGCAATATCGCTCGCCTTCGCTTTCATAATATACGACGTCGGCTTGGACGGTATCGTGTTGGTGGCGACTGCGATGGTGATTCTCATAGTCGTCAGGATGTTCCTCGAGAGGGCAGCGTTCGTCGTGGAGCGTGAGGTAGTGAGAGGAGTGGCAAAAGTGAGGAGGGCACTGTGAAAGCAGAGCGACCTATCGGTTACTGCTTGTTCCCTTATCACCGCGCTTTTGGAGTGTTTACTGGATCGCCGACGCCTGCCGCTGATTGTCCCGGCCGTTCCGTTGGTAGTTAGAAATAAATATCAGAAAGATGTGAGCAGTTTCATGTCATCTGCTAACGTCGATGCTGGCGCCAAGGGGATGGAAGGCGCTATACGCAGAGCCAACAGCACCGCAAAGGAGCTTGAGAGGATTGTGAGGCGCCCATACGGCGCGCTCTCCTCGGATACCGACATTGAGCGCGTGAGGGGGAAGTTCTATTCACTCTATCGGGATGTGCATTCGATTGCCGACTCTGTTACGCTCCTTAGGAAGGATAACCCTTCGGAGACATGGGGCAGGGCTAAGATAGGAACGATGTTGAGAAACGTGGAGTCTCTCAGGAGAAGCGTGAGCGCATCTGCACGGTTCAGCTCCGTGAGCTGCGAATACATGAAGAATATAGGGACCGACGTGGAGCGGTTCGGATCGGATTACCTGGATTTCGCTCCCACACTGGTCAAGATGGGAATTGCGGTTTTGATTTCCGAGGTGGCTGTAGATGTTGCAGCCGGGTACCTGCTGAAGCTCATTCCGCAGTACTATTGGTATGTGCCGTGGCAGCTGGGCCAGGCGCTCGGGATTGTCGGTGCGGTTGTCTTCGTGGCCGGTGGTCTTCCAGAAGGATTCGATAAGGCGTTCCGCTGGGTCGACGCGATATACGCAAAATTCAGGAGATGGCATGGAAATCATTAATAACATTGCGCACTAACTATACTAATGACGATGGATAGAGGGGTGGAAGGATGGGAGACAAACCAGCATACCTGATAAACAGCTACAGCGTGTCGAAGGTCATGGCCAGGGGGATGTCGATGGGATATCCTCCGCTTGGCTTCAAGGACGCCAAGGGTAATGTAGTCCTCACCGCGAAGCAGGGCGGGATAGGGAGGCACGCAGTTCTTGCGGACGGGAGCGGGAACATGGTAGGCTACGTGCAGAAGAAGGGCATATCCCTTGGAAATTCGGCAACCTACCAGTTCTTTGATGGGAAGAACCAGCAGATAGGCCAGGTGAAGATAAGGGCAGGCCTCATGGGAATGAGCGAGACGATATCCATGCAGGATCCGAACGGCAATGCCGTAGCGTCGGCGACCGGCAATTTTGCGGGTTTCAACTACGAGGTGATGGATGCAGAGGGTAAAAAGACCCTGGCAAAAATCTATCGAAACACGGGCAGCCAGAACCAGCAGGGGGGCGGTGGCGGTCTAGGCGGGCTGCTGAAGCAGGCCGCTGGCGCGATGATAAGCCAGGCGATGGGCTCTTACAATGTAGAGATATTGGACAAGTCCATAAACGACCTGTCAAGGCTCTTCATACTTGAACTGGTAGTGGTGCTCGATACCATGTACCAGCCGAACAGCGGAGGGTTCTCCAGTGGAGGAGGAATGGGTCCTGGAGGCGGGGGTTTCAACATAAAGATTTAACATGGTGTATAGAAATGGGTTTCCTTAGTGCACTGTTTCCGAACATAGAACTTGGTATAAAGATATCCAACCAGGTCATAGGCACGCTCCTGAAGGACAAGGAGCTGTTCATCTACCCTGTGGTGATGGCGCTGATAGCGTTCCTGCTGCTAGTGGTAGTGTTCGTGCCCTTCATCTTCCTCGGAGGGCTGGTCGCAGGTCCGCTATCTCTCATTGCGCTCCTGATAATATACTACCTGATAACCACGTTCGTGGCTACGTACTTCCTCTTTGCGCTATATATTGCGTTCACTAACTTCGTCCAGGGAAAGAAGATAGGTATGGGAGCCGCGCTTTCGCAGGCGAAGGCGTACCTGCCGCAGATAATACAGTGGACGATATTCTACACGATTGTGATGCTGATAGTGCGCCTCATTGAGGGCGCGGCGTCGAACAACAGGGGGGCACTTGGGTTCGTTCTCCAGCTTGTGCTGCAGGAAGTCATTGCGATAGGGCTCTTCCTCGGAACGACATTCGCGATACCCGTCATGTACGAGGATAAGGTTGGCCCGATCCAGGCAGTGAAGAGAAGCGCTATGTTCATAATCAACAACATAGGCAAGACCTTCTCCGGAATAATCTACTTCGACATAATCGCATTCGTGATAAAGGCGGTTGGCGGCGTATTCATCGTAGCCGCGATTTTCATGGGGGTAGTGGACCTTATGATCGACAGCGGCGCGACGATACCGTTTATGGGACACGTCAGTCTGATATGGATAATTGTCACCTTCATACTCGGCCTCGCGATATACATAATAGGCGCGCTCTTCAACTACGTGACGCTGCATATCTACTACCTGGTGGTCTACGATTACGTGAGGAACCACAAGGCGCCAAAAGGCATGGACGAGACCCTGATAACTTCATCCATAAAGCACACCACTGGAGCCACCGGCCTGCAGGGCGGAGGGAGGGGCTCCGGAAAGAAGGGAGGGAGCAGCGGCGGAGGCCAGCAGCAAGGTGGCAGTGGCGGGATCTTCGGAGGTCTATTCCAGTCTGGCGGAGGGAACAGCCCTCCTGACATGAAGGACTACGTGAAATAGAGTCAGGGTGGAACTGCCGGTCGTGCCGAGCCTGCTTACTCCTCTTTCGGAGCGTGGTCGTGGATGCATTAGGCGAAGGCTCTCTTCCCATGGCTTGCGCGGGGAGGGGAGCCGCATCAGGACTTGTACTTGCTAACGGACCCGTACGTGCATGTGCATGGCGCGTTATGGCAGACGTGGCAGTTGTTGGGGAACTCCTTGGCGAGAATCGCGGCGAGGTCTATGCCTTCGGAGTTCAGTACTCCCATGAGGCAGGAGAAGAAGTCAGCAGCCTCTAGCTTCACCTCGTCGAGGTGCGCCTCGCTCCTGTCACCCATGTAATACTGCACTGCCTCTGACAGTTCGCCGGACTCTTCTGCTAGATGTATGCCTGCATCCTTCACGTCCCTCCTGTCGGCAGGATATACCTTATTGAACATCAGCTGGAACTCCGCTATCGTCTGCGGCTTTCTGGAGCCATCGGGCACTATCTTGCGGCGAACCTCAACCTTCTCGGCCCTGCAGTTGCACGGCGCCTCGCCGCAGTACGAGCACAGGTACGGGAACCTTTCCCAGACTATATCCGATATGCTGATGTGGAGGCGGTTCATCAGGCTAGTGAACCAGCTGAACGTTATCATTATGTTTATCTCCACCTTCTTTCTGTCGCCTTTCCTTATGCCCTTTATAGCCCGCATGGTAAAGCGCTGTATCTGCGTAAGAAGGTCCCAGTGCGTGTATGCGCGGTCGTTCGGTATGCCATAGACCGCATCCACAAAACTGGAGTACTCCGCGATGGTAGAGGCGGGGTTGAGAGACGCCATGGAATTAATTCTGCTTGTGTGATATATATTTCTTTCTGGAAGCTCATCCCTTAGTCAATATCGTCAGATGCAGTCTCTTCGCAAGGAGATAGAACTTCTCGCTGTAGCGGTAGATCACATACATTATTATGAGGCTGAGCGCCACCCCGGCTAGCACGTCGGTGAAGTAGTGGACTCCCAGGTAGACCCTGCCGAAAAGGACCAGCAGCAGCCATATCGCATAAAGTGCGAATGCTTTCCTGTACCTCCACAGGAAGAGGACTACTCCGGTAAGCACCATCGCATGGTCGCTCGGGAACGAATAGCTGTTCTCGCATCCGTTCGGCATGTTTATCCATTGCAAGGAAGGGATGCTGCACGGCCTCGGCTCTGCCACGGCGTACTTTATGCCGGAACCTATTGCAAAGAGCAGCACCAGTGAGAATATGTAGGCGTATATTGCCTTGTCCTTCTTGAGGTAGAGGTATCCGAGCACCAGAAGGAGCACCACGTAGTAGGATTCTGAGAGTATGCTCATGAGAGGGTTTAACCACGAACCTGCTGTCGCGGCTATCCCGTTTACGAGCTGGAATGCGGCGATGTTTATTCCTATAGTGGTAGGGTCGAAAAGCAAAAAAACACGCTCCTGTCTTCCGTTTGAGACTTGGATAAGTATGAGGATAAGTATATAAATGGTTGTAAATGAACTCCTATAACTCGGTTATTGGGTGACCGCTTGATAGCGAACTATTACCTGACAGTGGGCCTCTCCATAGCGATGGGGCTTTCCATCTTCCTCTCCTTCCCGCTTGTTATGGACAGGAAGGCGAGCGCGAGGCGGCTGCTGCTCTACAACGCGATTGCAATAGGCATACTCGTGTTCCTGCTGATGGACATATATGGGGACGTTGCCGCTGTGTTCGCCGGCGACGCGATAACGGACCCTCTGCTGCTGGTGTTCCTCGCCGGGTTCGTGATATCGTTTGCTTTCTTCATCCTGCCTAAGGGCAGCAGGGATCCTTCCGAGAACCCGAAAAGGACGTCGGTGCTGGCCGCGATCGGAATAGGATTCCAGAACCTTACCGAGGGGCTGGTGTTCGGCTCTGCGGGGGCGGCGGGCCTCCTTCCGGTATATGTCCTGGCGGCGATAGGGTTCTCGGTGCAGAACATAACCGAGGGATTCCCTATAGCGGCGCCCCTTTTCGGGCAGCTCGAGAAGACCAGCAGGAAGTTCATAGGCGGAGTCTTCCTTCTCGGCGGCCTGCCTACCGTGATCGGCACGGCCATAGGGCTGGTCTTCTTTTCCAGCCTCTTCATAACTTTCTTCGACTCGCTCGCATGCGCTGCGATACTTTACGTCGTACTGGTGCTCTTCCACGTGAACGTTAACAGGGGGACGAAGGACCCTGCGGGGATAAAGACCGCGATGACATATACTTACGGAGGCATACTGATAGGATTCGTGATCGCGTATGTTCTCAACTATTCAGTTGCGGTTTAAGTTTTAGTTTTAGTGATGGCATAGGAGCGTAGGCGTGTGGTTTGTTTGGCTGTTGAGACAGACTGTGAGGTAAGGAAAAGAACGGAGTGCGGTACAGGTACAGACAGGCCGTAAACTGGAGTCAGCTGCCATTGCCCGTATGTATTCCTGAAGCTGCCCCGGCCCATCCAGTAACGCCGCCGGTGCTGCTGTTGAAGGTGACAATCCCGCTGTCACTCGGATTTGACGAGAACGCGAACGCCCAGTTGCCGTTGCTTACAAGAGTCCAGCCCGGGCTTACCGAGGTTATCGTGCCGCCGCCGGTCTCCGACACGCCGCTTACCAGCAGGCCTTCGCCGCCGAAACCTGTCATCGTGTAGCTTCCTGGTGTCGTGCTGCTGGTACCGGATGCGCTGTGCGATACCTCGCTGTGGACCGTCTGGTTGATCTCCAGCACGCCGAGTATGCCGCCGGTTACCGAGCCGGTCAGGGCGCTGATGGAATCGGCGCCGCCCGATACCGCGCTCGCCTTCCATATCGAAACATAATTGGTGTTACCATCCGAGTTCTCGCATGCTGATGACACTTTTGTAAACGTGTCTCCAAGAGTATCGGATAGCTGCGGAGTCTCGCAGGAGCCCCCTGTGGCGCTATCCGCGAATATTACATATACAGAGTCGCCAGAAGCAACAGAGCCCGGCAGAGTTGTCTTGCCTGAGGTGGTGCTGTTGGCATTGCCTCCTGTGTTCGGGAGCGATGAATAGCCACCCTGCACGAATGCACCCTGGCCCGCTATCGGAGTTGTTGTTCCGCTGCCGGAGCCTGGTGTGCCCCCACTGGGATATGAACCGTAGCCGCCGGCCAAAACCGTGCTGCCGAGTATCTGTGTGTTGATAGAGCCTATCTCAGCGATAAGGCCCGTCTTAGAAGCGGTGTTGTATTTCATCCACACGGTGCCGGAGAAGGACTGCCCGAGCTGGTTGTTGGACACCGGGCATGTAGTAGTTATTGCGTAGTTCTGCCCTGCCTGCTCTGTAAGCGTGCCGTTGCCGTAAAACGTTGAAGGTACAGACTGGTTTCCAGAACAGCCGATTCCAGTTGCTGTTATTGTGCCGACGTTCTGCGACATCAAAAGAGAGAGGGTGCCGTCACCGGTGAGGGCCGGCTGCGAGCATACGAATCCAGGTTGGGAGACGCATACGCTTGCTGGTATCCCTATATGCAACTGGAAGAGCACGGCCATTACGACCCCTATTATGAGTATGGTCCAGCTGTAGTTCATCAGGTACTCTATGGTGGTCTGTTCACGCTCCTCTTCCGAACCTTTTTTCGCGGCGCGGGTGTGCGTTCTCCGTGGTGCGGTATTCGGGGCCATTCAATCGTTGTTTCTGATTGGCTGACTGGATTTTTAAACCTGCTGTTAGTTCTCGGATTTTTGGCGGTTCTGCACACTCTCGGCTCAGGTATCCGACCGGGATTGGGGAATGCTTACGACACGCAAGTTTTACCTGAAATTCTGTGTCGTGATGAGAAGGAGGGGTGAACTGGTTGGGATAGATTCCGCCAGAGAAACTTTACAAGGAAATGTCGGCCGCTGCGCGAGCGCCGACCGACAGATTATATCCGGGCATTACGCGCGAAGGGCTAAGGGCGAAGGAGAGCAGGAGGCGCGACCTGAGCGCTGCCGGGCTCATGACCATCCTCACGTGGGGCATGCGTATTCTCATCATACAGCTGTGAATAACATTTTCAGATATTTATAGCTAAGCAGAACTTTTTCGGTTTGTTAAACGGTTGGGAACATGACGCTTCGTCCAGCGACGTTGTGGCGCAATCCCTTTTAAACATGGAAATTACACACACAGCAAGGGGAGGTACATGACAACAGACGGTTTGTCTGGACTGATTTTTGAGGGAGGCTTCCTTGATTGTATGTTTTTCCTCGTCATTACATTAATGCTCGATAGAAGGTGGGTAAAATGCAATCTGTATCGTTGTACCTGGTAGTTTTACTGGCTGTGCTTGCGCCGCTGACGGTTGCTTATGCAACGTATACGCCAATAAGCTTCGGACAGTCATCTGTCGTGCTTAGCGGTGGTGGTTGGTGGTGTTTCATACCCTTCCTGTGCAGCCCATCGTCTACTACGACCACCACATTGTGGCCCACTACATCAACGTCTGTCCATACCACGACAACAACCACACATACGACAACGTCCAGCGTGTACACATGGCTGACGACAGAGCCCACAACCTCATTTCATACTACGACCCCGACAACATATGTATCGTATATAGTTACTACAGCACCGCCTACCACTGCACCGCCTACTACAGTACCGCAGCAGCAGCAGTCGCAACCTGTAACCTCGTGGCACACCTACATAACGGCGTCGCCAACGTCCCTCACGGCTGGACAGACGGTAAAGCTTACAGCGACAGTAGACCACCAGCTTGGAAGTTACAATCTTGGCTTTGAGTATCAGTCTGGTCCCTGGAGCTGGACTGTGATTCCGACAAACTGCAAAGGGTATACGAATACATGCACGGCTAGTTACACCTCTTATTCTGCCGGTAGCCTGAACTTCCTCGCATATATAGCTAACAGTACCTGGTCCGGAGACGAGTCAGGTACTGCCAGCGTAACATGGAAGCCCGCATACGTATTTACCAATACCACGAACAAAACCACGACCGGAGGCACGCCGGGCTCCGGATCCGGCTCTGGAGGCACAGCGCCTCAGCCGGCTTCTTGGGGCACCACGCTCAGTGCATCGCCAACTGCGCCGGTTGCTGGAAGCACTACGACGCTTACGGCGACTGTGAACCACCAGCTTGGAAAATACACTCTCGCATTCGAATATCAGTCTGGACCGAACACGTGGACCCTGCTGAATTCCGTGTGCAGCGGAACAGCGACAAGCTGCACAGCTAAATATACTTCAAACGCGGGCAAAACGATTAATTTCATGGCGTATGTAAGCAATAATACGTGGTCTGGCAATGTATCTAGAACAGTGCCTGTCACATGGTCGGCGCCTGTAGCCAACACAACGGCAAACGCAACGGCAAACTCTACCGGAGGGACCAGCCCGCCACCATGGATTATCACGCTAACGGCGTCGCCAACCACGCTTTATGCCGGAAATGCGACGAGACTCACCGCAACGCTGAACCGGCCGGTAGGACGCAACCATCAACTAAGGTTCTCCGCAGGATCGAAGTGGGGCTTTACGGCTTATGGTTGTACTGGAACAGGATGCGTTGCCACCTACTCCAGCCCTACTGCAGTTACCATGGCCATCACCGCGATAGTGAGCAACAGCAGCTGGGCGGGGGTGGACTCGAATCCCGTTTATGTCACATGGAAGACACCGATGGCTCCGCCAAACATGACGGCAAACTCCACCGTGAACAGCACAGTGAACGGAACGGTGAACTACACAGCGCCGGCAGACACGGGCTCGAACAACATCAGCTTCATCGCGTATCCGCTCCAGGCAAATGCCACCGAGCTTGGCAGTCCGTTCTCGCCTTCCCAGATAACGACACAGCTTGGCAACTGCGGAACCAATCCGCTAAGATGCGTGGTTCTGCAATGGTCTACGGTTGGAGGAGGCAGCGCCGAGAGATGCCAGATTACGGTAAACCCTGACAACATCGGATTCGGCACTCCAGACCCGGTTCCCTGTGATTATTCGATGCGGGTGGCGCTGGAGCCGCCGCAGGGCACCGCACCGCAGCCATATACGTTCACTCTCACGTTCTACGCCAGCCCATCATCACAGCCAGTAACGAGGTCGTTGACGGTTTACTCTTTGCCAACCGTAATCCTTCCATCGAATGCTGGAGGAATAAATAATAGTGGAGGCCATGATTTTAGTGCCGTGGCCCTTAACTGCGGTGGACCATTCAACATGTGCAAGACGTTGGACCAGCAGGCGAGCAACAACTCCGATGGCACCCTGATCGCTGGAGGGACATTGTCATTGGGTCCAAGCGGTTATAGTAGCGAGGATAGAAACGAGTACGTCTCTGATCAGCTAAGATATCCAAGTTCTTACCTGGGCAGCGTCGTGCCGTATTCGGATAACACCGCTTATACCGTATACGTCAATACCTACCCTGCATGGAACACCGGATGCACAAGCTGGGGCGCAGGCGCCGCGATTTGGGGAGGAGCCTATATCGAGATATCGTCTGGGGACGCTTTTGGAAGCGCATTCGATCATCGTGCCTGGGTTTGCAGCACCAAACAGCTTGACCTTTCGTTCATCCCGCTTCCGGGTCTCAGCGATTTTGCCGCATATCTTGCCGGTTTGGGTGAAGATGCCATATCAAGGCTCGTAGGAAACTCCGCTAATAGCGATAGTTTCACTCCGATTAGCCTGTCACAGTCGTCAACGGCAATGTCGCAATTGCAGACACTGTCTGCCGACTTGCAAAACCTGAATGGCGTAAACAATTTCGAACCTGATAAGAACGGGCAGAGCATCGGAGATGTAGGTTATTGGCACATCGGTTATTTGGGATGGTCGTGGTCCACTGGTGCCCTGCCGGTGGGCACCGATTATACTGCCGGAATCACGCTTCTGGCCCACGAAGACTTACAGGAACTTTTGAATGTAGGAACCGCCAATAGCGTACTGCTGGCGGGCACTACTGTCCAGGTTGCAATGGCAGGAGTCGCCACACCTCCAGTCTCCGGTGCAGGCAGCGGCTCTTACACTCCGCCGATAATGGCGCCTCCTCCTTCGTCCGGTACAAATACAACGCAGTCCTCCCCCACGCCTGCGAACAACACCAACGCGACAGCAGGAGGTGGAAGCAGCTCCGGATCGTGGATTGTCACGCTAGTGGCTTCGCCGACAGTTCTTACCACAGGCACCGCAACTACGCTGACCGCGACAGTGAACCGCCAGATTGGTAACCACGAACTCCAGTTCGGATTCTCGACAGGCAAGAATTCGTGGGGCTTTGCGGGAAAGAGCTGTACTGGAGCTGTGACCGTGTGCACAACAACGTTTACGGCCACCACGGAAAAGACCATGAACTTTACGGCGATGATAGAGAATAACAGCTGGATGGGTGTGGATTCGAATCACGTATATGTGACGTGGCAGACACAGCCGCTGAAATCGAATAGCACGTGGACACCGACGCCAACCTCTACAACCTCGACGACATCAACAACAACGACAACGCAGTCAACGGCTCCTACTACAAGTGTGCAGCCAGGACCGACGACCATAGCAACGACAACCATCCCGACCCCAAGCACTCAGAATGCCTACGTCCCGATAATCATAACGAACGGGCAAGGAACCCCGACCTCGCCGGGATTACAGCAGATGATTACATTCAATCCGTCCCAGTATTCGGGTTATGAGAGTTCCGATCTAGGCAACATAAGGTTCTACTACGGGAACACCACACTTTACTCGTGGTGCGAATCTGGATGCAGCAACTCCTCGAGCACTTCTGTGTTCTGGATTAAGCTACCCGCGCAGATACCAGGCGGGGGAGGCAGCATCCAGGTGAACATGACGTTCATGCCTGTTGGTACGGAATACGATGGTGTATACGCGGGTGAGGCTCCGCAACTCAGCCCCAGATACGCAGAGTTCGACAACGGGGCTAACGTCTTCACAGGCTACTGGAACTTCGAAGGGACAAGCCTTCCTTCAGGTTTCACAGGAAGGACCCACGGAGATGCAACCTATACTGTAGATGATGGAGTTACGTTTATAGGGGATGGATTTGTTACAGACGCCGGGATAGTGACTACTTCGCAGTATTCCAATCTGGTTGCAGACGTCGGTGGAATTTCAGTCTCCAATGGAGGTGACATAAATCTAGAGTTGACGAAAACGGACCAAGTCCCAACATACAACCCGCAGAACGGTGGCTATCCGGATGCATACTTGGTCGGCACGGGTTCTACAAATCCCGGGAGCGTTACACTGTCCTATATAGACAACGTAAACAATGCATTCCCAACCCCATGTTCGGAGAGTGCGAGCCAGGCGGGCGTGCTCAGTCTGTACTGGAACGCCAGCCCTATGCAGTATTACGGAGCCGGATACCAGAATTCCAAATGCTCCGCAGCTAATGTGTCATACGCGCCGTATTACATTGGTGTATACACCGGGTGGGCGCCGACCCCCGATTCGTCGTTCCACTGGCTGCGCACTAGGGCGTATCCGCCAGGTGGAGTCATGCCAAACGCCAGCTTAGGGGGCATCGTGGGATCGCCTTCTACTTCAACATCTGCCTCTACCACCACCAGCACTGCCACCACTACGTCCACCACAACCGCGTCCACCGCGAGCACGACCATTGCCCAATCCGTTTATTCGCCGCCTGGGCAGGCGCTGGACAGCTGGTCCTCGGATGGGATAAACGTGGACATGTACAATGACCCCAATGCGGGCTTGACGTTCGTGCTGTCGGGAAGCGGGCTCAGTGCCGGAGACAGAGTGCATGCGCAGATTATAGTGATATCCAACTGCTATTCTTGGAGCCAGGGACCTATCCCATACGCCTGGGCGAACCTAAACTTCACAGCTGGTTCGAGCAATATAAACGGATACTATGCCGCGCCGAATCAGACGGTCTTCGTATGGAACCACCCGGCCTTCAATCAGTATATCACAGGATCTGAGCCCAACACCTGTTCAGCGTACAACGAGATTGGAGGTGCGTTTATCCACAACAGCCTTGGGATACTGTTTAACGACACCGCGAATGGGCATCAGATACAGATATGATAGTTTACGCCGACAGGCTGCACGATTGCACTGTCGTTTAGTAATTCGTCTATTGCCGATTCGGTTTTAGCCTTTTTAAGCGTTCACACCGCTACTCTCACAAGCCTGGTGGGGAGTTTATGGCGACCGGAAATGAACCAACAACAGTGTTAGCCACCCCTAACATCGCGTTGGTGAAGTATTGGGGAAGGCGGGACAGCCGCCTCAACCTCCCCACAAATTCCTCAATCAGCATTACACTTGGCGAGGGCCTAAGCACGCGCACGAGCGTGCTCCTGACCAACAGGATCAGGAACGACACGCTGTACATCAACGGTGAGCGCCACAGGCTCGGCACGGCGAAGGACGAGAAGTTCTTTTACATCGGTAGGGTATTGGACGAGCTGAAGAGGATGGATGGCACGAAGAAGCGTATGCTGGTAGTCACGGAGAACAACTACCCGACAGGAGCGGGGCTGGCGTCTAGCGCGGCAGGCGCCGCTGCGCTCATCCACGCGGCCTCGGAGGCGCTCGGCCTCAACCTCGATGCCAAGGAGATGTCGCGGGTGGCAAGGCTGGTTTCCGGGAGCGGCTGCCGCAGCCTTTTCGGCGGATTCGCGATATGGCACATGGGAAAGGAAGCGGATGGCCGCGATTCGTATGCGGAGCAGCTCTATGCCCCGGAGCACTGGCCGGATATAGTAGACATAGTCGCAATAGTTGACAGGGGCAGGAAGCCCGTGTCCACAAGCGAGGGGCACGAGCGCACACGCGCGAGCAGCAATCTCTACAAGTACAGGGCAGACCATGCAGAGGAGAGGTCGATGAGGCTGATGGATGCGCTTAAGCACAGGGACTTCGAGAGCATGGCGCACATAACCATGAGGGACAGCAACAGCATGCATGCCTGCTGCCTGGATTCATATCCGCCCATCAACTACCTCAACGACGACTCGGTGAGGATAATGCGCGCGGTCCACATGTTGAACGACGCGCATGGGGAGATGGTGGCCGCGTATACGTTCGATGCGGGGCCGAACGCGCACGTGATCACCACCAGAAGGAACGCGGAGAGAGTGATGGCTGCGTTGAAGGATTCGCTCGGAAAGAGGGCGGAGCTCATGCTCTTGGGGCAGGGAAGCGGCCCGAGAATCCTCGGCGCGAAGGAATCGCTTATAGACATGGAAAGGCTCCGCCCCGTAGCGCATGAATGAGGCTCCATACGTCTATAAACGAACGGGTTTTGAACCTATAAATATGAGCCTTGAGAGATGGTATGTGCCGTGCAGGACAGATGCAAGAGCAGCGGGATGCAGGATGCGCGGCGGTAAGCATGAACGACCTATATTTCATAAAGCTTGGGGGCTCCGTGATTACTGACACGGAGAAGCCCAAGACACCGAAAAGGGAGGAGATAGCCAGGCTCCTGAACGAGATACTCTCGGCGCAGGCGGAAAACAGCTTCACTGTAGTCATAGGCCATGGGAGCGGCTCGTTCGGCCATAGCGTGGCAAAGCAGTACAGGGTGCAGGAGGGGCTCTGCCACGGCGAGAGCAAGAAGGGAGCGGCCGAGACAAGGCAGGTGGCCAGGGAACTCAACAGCATATTGATAGAGACGGGCCTGCATTACGGGATGCCCCTTATGGCGTTCTCGCCTTCGAGTTTCGCGGTCGCGAAGGGCAGGAGGCTTGTGCAGGGCACGTCAAAACACATAGACCACGCCATTTCGCAGGGGTTCATCCCTGTCGTGTACGGGGATGTGGTGACAGATCTCGACCAGGGCGTTTCGATAGCCTCTACTGAGGAGGCGTTCAGGTTCCTGACGCAGGAGATAAAGCCCACGAAGATCGTGCTCGGCACAGATGTAGACGGCGTGTTCGACAGCGACCCCACTAAGAACCCCGGAGCCCGGCTTATCAAGGAGGTGAACGGAAAGAACATAGAGACTGTGCTGAGCGGCGCGGCGGGTGCGCACAAGATCGACGTGACCGGCGGAATGAAGACCAAGCTCAGCATACTGTACGAGATGGTGAAGGCCACCGGAGCTACGGGCTACATACTAAATGCCTCGAAGCCGGGCACGGTGAAGAAGGTGCTCGCCGGAAGGGAGAACGAAGTGCTTTGCACGAGGGTAGTGGCTTGAAAGCGCAGCAGGCGGATTATGCTCCCCTGAGCACCTCTATTTTAGGTGTGGTCTCTTTCGATATCAATTAATGGCAATTGATATACTTTGATATACTTCACTTCGTGTGGACTTCAACTCGATCGATGTGGAGTTATAGTCTATTTTCCCGGCTTCTCAAGGGGTTCTGAGTGGATTACTGTTTTTGTAATTTTGACTGTTTCTACTATCTTTATCTTGTCAGAATCAAATATCACATAAGAGTCATGGTTCCCCTGCCCTTCACCTCCCTCGATTGCAAGTATGCCATCAAAGCTTAGCCCTTTTAGATAATTTGAGAATAGGTTTCCAACGCCGTGCAGGACATCTTTTGGGGTGATAATTTCAGTTTTTACTCTGCCTCTACCAAACTTTGAGAACTGTCGATATTCGGAGTCAGTGCCCTCTAATATGTCTATAGTTCCTATTGCTGCTTTTACGGTGCCCTCCCACCACCATGTAAGTTTTCCGCTTTTTTTCTCTTTCTCAAGCTCGTTTACCAGGTACTCTCTGAATCCTTTAGCTACCTTCCTTAGCTTCTCGTTATTGACATCGTCTCTGATGTCAACGAAGTCCATGTTTTCAACTTCTACCTCATAAACTACTGGAATTCGTTTACCATTGTGCAGAACAATGTGCTGTCTCAAATCTTTTGCAGCATCCTTATCGTATTCCAACGCTTGCCCTCTGTCGCTTCTTATCAATGCATAATACTCAGCTTTGCCCCTTTCAGAAGTAAAATATGTTCCTTGCCCAACGGTGGAATCTAATGCTTTCAGCAAAACCTTTATTCCTCCAGTTGCTGATCCGTGATAAAGAGTCGCATGATCAACATGTACATATGGTATGTTCTGCTTCGAAACTTGCGTTGCCGTCGCCATCCAGTAACCCTAATGCTATTGCGTCATTTTAGATATTTATACCTTAGTGCATGCCAGAGCGGTGCGAGGGCTTGTAGCTGAGGCGGTCGCTGCGAGCGAGCCGGGAGGCGACAGCTACTGGGCGAGTCGAGCGGCGGGAACCGCCGAAACGCTGATTCTGGGCATTAGGATTTAGATGGTGGCGTCTTCGCGTATCTGCCGTACTCTTTTTCGTACCTCCTAAAGAACCACGAAACAAACACTAAATCATTCCTTTTAACCTGAGCGCGTTCTAGTGAGGTGTAGTAACCAGCCCTATTAACATAAGGGATATTAAGCATAGGATAGCCGTGCTTATTTAAAACAAAGTTCATCAAAATCCTTGACATACGACCGTTCCCATCCACAAAGGGGTGGATCGTCACAAACTTTAGATGCACAAGCGCAGCTAATTCTACTGGATGTATCTTGTCCTTGTTTTTATTGTACCATTTGAAAAAATCGTTCAATTCGGCAGGTACAACAGCGGGAGAGGGAGGTACAAATTTCGTTGCAACTATCAGCACTTGCCTAGTCCTCACTTTTCCAGCAATATCTGGCTTCGTGTCCCTAAAAAGTAGGTAATGCCAACCCAGGACTGTTTGCAGATTTAAGTCCTTTTTGTAATCGAGCATTTCGTAAAATAGTTTTGAATGTGCTTCTGTTTCCTTCACATCCCTACTCGGTCTGTTTGACGGGGTTATTCCATGCTGTAGTAGATTTGCAGTTTCCTTGAGATTTAACGTGGAGCCCTCTATTCTCTGCGTATCATAGGTAAACTTTATCATGAACCCCTCAAGCTCTTTCTCTCTTTCTGATACAGTTGCGGATCTCATATCCTTTTTGTAATTCGCTTTTATCCGGTCTAACAGAACATACCACTTTTGGTTGTAAACTTCCTGAAGAAACTTTGCCTTTATGCTGTCTATGTTCTTTGGTATCTGTTTGCCCAAGTAAAGCTCCTTCTTCACAACCTTTCCATTAAGCCTGAAGGAGTGCTCCAGATAGTAATACGTGTTATTTCCCGTTTTCCTCTCCCTTATTTCTACCATGATTATACTTACCCCTACACATTTATATATATTTGTTATTT
>JAJZNR010000020.1:0-11377 GCA_021811605.1 Microcaldota archaeon
TCGTAATGTACTCCTTTGCCAAGGAGTTGATTCTGTGGCGCTCTTCCCCATATAAGGCATCTTTTTCCTGCTTTATGCCTTTTGCGGAAAGAAACTCTCTGAAAGAGAACGGGTATAGCACATAGGTTATGTTTCTTCCTACCAATGAAGTGGCAATCTCTCTGCTTAGGAGCTTAGAGCTAGAACCTGTTACGAATATTCTGTATTTCTTCGAGTCATAGGTTCTCCTAATCCATAATTCCCAATTCTTTACGTTCTGTATCTCGTCTAAGAACAAGAAAATGCTTACGCCCTTTTTAGGTGATGACAGTTCATGGTAAGCGCTTAGTATATCATCAAGATCGCTGCTTGTCAGATTCGTTAGTCTATCATCATCAAAATTTATGTAAAGTACATTCTCCCTAGGCACACCAATTTCAGCCAGCTTCTTTATCGTGTCGAAAAGCAGATACGTTTTACCGGCACGTCTTACTCCCGCTATTGCTATTACCTTATCTGCATTTAGGTCTATTTTTACATCTCTCGCTACGGTTTCCGGTAGTTTCCTGGCAATCCATTCACTTATTACATAGCGGAACTCTTCTCTCATAATGTCTTATATAGAAGACATAAATATTTAAATATTGCCTTTTCAAAAGACATTATAAATTACATTGTCGGATATGAGCCTGTGGCGCATCTTGTGCTTCTGGCGATGCGCTTCAGGGTCTACTTCTGCTCCAGATACTTCTTAAGTCCATCAAGCATCATTTTCCATCCTTGCTCATTGTGCTGCAGTGCCTCTTGCGTATGGTTATTTGTCTGGGACAGAGACACTAAGGTGTGTGATCCTCTGCCGGTCAATTCCACAGTGACTATATGGTAATTTTCAGGAGCATCAGGTAATCTCGCTAGTGAGCTGAAATGGCTGTATCTAATGAGGCGTCTAGGAGCGAGCTTTAGTATCTTTCCTTTATCCTCATATTTTCTGCCGTTCCATTCTCCTCTCCATATGATGGGGCTGCCCTCCTTCCATTCTGATACTGCATCGGCGCCAAGCATGTACTGTTTGATTGCTTTTGGGTCAATTAGAGCGTCCCAAACTCTCTCTATAGATGTATTAATCTCAATTTGCACTTTTGCGATAAGGTCCTTCTCTGAACTTTCCATATGCTCGCCAATACTCGCTTGCAAGTTTTTATTTATATACCTATCGGAGATGCGCCTGACGCGCATCTTGTGCTTCGGGTGCGATTACAGCACTCAACAGTCTAATATGAATTTGTAGTATACGTCGAATTCCGGAACGCTTAAATTCCTTGAAATACAGCACATACCATATGGAGCAGTACGATAAAGAGCTCTTGGAATATATGAAAACCAAGTACAAACTTACGTTGTATGAAGCAACAAAAGGCACAGAACCACAGATAATAAAGTTTGCCATCGCATGGGATGTATGGAGGCAGGCGAAGAATGTTTACTCTAAAGGAGAACAAGGCATATATGGGTTCATGTCCAGAGACCATTCAAGGCTTGACTACATCTTCCAGGAGTTCAGGAAATCGAAAAAAGCGGCAGAAGCAGAGCAACTTTTTTGGAATTTAGGGCAGGCACCGAGCGGCATATAAAATGGGAGGAAGATGTCCTATTCCCGCTTGCCAAGAAGAAAATAGGAGAAGATTCACCGATGATAGATGAGCTGATAACGCAGCATAATCGGATAAGAGCCGACCTAAAGGGATTGGCAGATTGCTTAAAAACCAGGAACAGTAGCCTTGAAAATGACCTGGAACAGTTGCTGGCAGCGCACGATAAGATGGAGGAAGAGGGCATCTATCCCTGGGTAGATGATTATATCGATGATAAGGCAAAGGAGGCCGCATTATCAAAGATGGTCTAATTCTCACGCCATGGTCGCGTTCTTGCTTTTCCCGACGATTATGGTACGCCATATGTTAACTGCATGCAACAAAACAGCCACTATCATCACTATCAGTCCCCCAATGATCACTGCAGCATCCTTTTGGCCCGTGAGCGCAACACCCTCGAATGCAATTATTCCTGCATTTAGGAGAATATATTCTATAATTATTAGCTTATAATTTGCTCCGCTATGGCGTGAGACACCTGGCACAAAAATATACGAAACGCCAAAAATCAGCTGTGTGACAAAACCATACAATAATAGTATGAATATCGGATCCCTATCCACAGCAACTACGCCAGAAAGGTTAATGGCAAGAAGGATTGTGCCTACTACGAAGTACAAGAATCCCGTAGCTATGTAAAGCCTTACCATCTTGCTAGTTGCAGTAACATTATCCATAAACAGCACCAAATATCTCTTGCAGATCAGTTATTTATACACTATATTCAGCTTATTTACCTTTGCGCTTTTTGTTAGCTCATGAGGTTTTGAATTGGTGGGACTGAATATGTGCATGACATCTATGCCTCTGACTAGAAGCGCATCGGCTATCAGCGATCTGTGGCATCTCCATGGTACCGCCTCTGCGCACATTATGGCTATCTGCCTTTTCTTTGCTAGGCCTATAAGCTCGATGAGGCTCTTCCTGAACTCGCTGGTCTGCATGTAGTCTGCGAAACCTCTGAATGATGCATTATACCAGTACGTATTGGCCGAATCCTTCAATGGATGTCTGAGACCTCCTAGGCCTTTCATATGTCTATAGCTTATGCGGTGTCTTTTTAGGCTAGCAGCAAGCCTTTTCTCGTTAAACTGCGGGTTGGCTCTGGACTTTGGTATGGTGCGTATATCTACCAATTCCTTTATCTTGTATGCATCAAGAAGTTTCATAAAATCGACGATTTTGCGCGTAGAATGCCCCACAGTAAATATAAGCGGTCTGTTTTTAGTCATGCGTTGTCGCCCTGTTTATCTCACGTAATTCTCTAATCCTAACCCGTGCTTCTCCTCTTAGTGGAAAATGCATCACGTACACCTTTGAGTTGTGGATATCCTTCTGCCAGCCAAACCCAAAATTATTATTGCCTGTGAATTTCGAATAGGTTATCTTACCTATAAAACAGACTACACTAGGCTTATCCTTGGAAATCAGTCGTAAGATCCTCTTCCTGCCGCTATTCTCTTCGCCGCGCTTCAGCTGTGACACATCATGCGAGGGCCTGGTTATTATATTTGTGAAATTGAGATTATACGCCTTCAGGAATTTATCCTTGTATATCTGCCTTAGATTTTTATCGTTTCTCAAATCCTCGATATCTTCGTTTATTATTCCGGAACGATTCAGAAGATACCAGAACATCTTGTTATTTGAAAAAGGAATGCCGCGTCTGTATGATCCTGGATGTGGATTTATCCCCACGAACATTATCCTCGCATTTTTAGATGTGATATAGCGTATGATGGAATCGCCAGCGTATACCTTCCCTTGATGCCAAATATATGTGCATACTATTCAACATATATAGTTAATGTAATCCTTTGTCGTTTTTGAATATGTGATTTTAACACTTATTGGCACCGGACTGAAAAGGATATATATCCATTTTGGGATTGGCTTGACGCACATCTTGCGCATCGGGAGATGCGCTTCAATCAACTTTTACTGGACAGTAGGCAAATCTCTATAAGATATTAAAGCTGATTCGCGTATGGATTAACGTGAGTTAATGGTAGACGTAGAGTTTGAGTTCACTGCCGACGGTCCGATTCTGGTCAAGATGGACGGGAAGGTTGAGTACGCCCTGTGCAGATGCGGCCGTTCTACAAAGAAGCCATTCTGCAGCGGCGCGCATAAGGATTCCGGATTCAAGGCAGAAGCGTCAAGGCTTAGCCTCAAGAAGAGTTAGATACGCATATCGCAGGCATAGGCGCACATGATGTGATGCACCTCTAGCGATGCGCTTCATGGTCTCATAGCCTACGATACTCTCAGGATATTTAGGTTAATAAACCTCCACTTCCAACGTTTTCTGAGGAGCATGATGATCCTACTATACTTCATCGCACTTTTGCTTGCTGGCATCGCGTCTGGCCTTGTGGGTGCGATGAGCGGGCTTGGAGGAGGGGTCGTGATAATCCCGATACTCACGCTACTGTTCGGGGTGCCGCTCGAGTACGCGGCCGGAGCAAGCCTCATCTCCACCATAGCTACCTCTAGCGGGGCGGCGAGCGCTTACGTTAAGGACAAGCTCGCCAACATAAAGATAGGCATGTCACTGGAGATTGCCACCACGCTCGGTGCGATAATCGGTTCCCTTCTCGCCGCTTATGTCTATGCCAACGGGATAAGCAAGTGGCTCTTTGTTCTGTTTGGTGCTGTGCTCCTCCTATCGTTATACCCTACATTCAGGCAGTACGAGGATGTGCATAGGAAAAGGATAAACCAGGATTGGAGCACAGACATATTCCAACTCCGCGGCAGCTATTACGACAAGGCAGTGAGGAGGACTATAAAGTATTCCGGTTACAGGTGGCCGCTGGGTGAGGCGATAATGGGCGTAGCTGGATTGATATCTGGGCTGCTTGGTATAGGATCCGGGGTACTGAAGGTGATGGGCATGGACTGGGGCATGAAGCTGCCGATGAAGGTCACAACCTCCACAAGCAACTTCATGATAGGCGTGACTGCGGTTACTGGCAGTGCGATATATTGGACTTTAGGTTATATACAGCCGTTTATTGCCGCACCGGTAGTTATAGGGATACTGTTCGGTGCGTATTTCGGTTCAAAGCTCCTGCAGAGGACTGCCAACAGAAGCGTGCGCTTGCTGTTCTTGGTATTGCTTGGGATAATTGGGGTTGAGATGGTACTAAGAGGATTTGGTGTTGCCTGATGGACATGAACTACGTGATTTCGTATGTGCTTAGGATAGGAGTAGTCGCTAGCGTCCTGCTCGTGTCGGCAGGGTTTATACTGCTGTTCGTGAATAACGGGAGCAATGGGCTTGCTTTAAGTCAGATTGCAAGCGCCAATTCAGGAATAAACTCCTCCATATTCACCGTTCCAGCGATAATAGGAGGCATTTTCGCCTATCAGGGAATCGATTTCATACTGTTGGGGTTGATAGTTCTAATGGCGACTCCGGTAACTCGGGTTTTCTTTTCCATATTCGCCTTCCTGTACAATAAAAACTGGATATATGCAGTGATAACGTTGATTGTATTTATCGATCTGATGATTGCGGTTTTTGTAGTTCCAAGTCTGCTTGTGCGTTAACGTTTGCAGATTTAAATTGTGAATGATTTGAGGGCGGGTTTACTTTGCCTCTTCCAGAGCCGGAGACTCCGCTCGCGCCGAACACCATATTTTAAGCTTTAGGCTCCAAGTTGATGCGATGGATCTAGTATCTGCGCTCAAGAAGGCAGGATTCAGGCACGTTACCGGAGAGAAGAAGATAATCGACGAGCTTTCCAGGGACAAGTCTCCTATCGTAGGGAGTACGCCACTTGCGATAGTCTGGCCTTCCGGCACCGCACAGATATCGAAATTGATGAGGCTCTGCGACTCAGGAAAGATAGGAGTCACGGTAAGGGGCGCGGGCTCTGCGCTCACTGGCTCATCTGTACCTATAGGCAAGAGCATAATACTCGATATGAGGCACCTCGGCAGCATACTCGAGATAAATATACATGACAAATATGTAGTGGTAGAGCCCGGGGTAATCCTGGGTGATTTAAACAGGAAACTTGCTAAGTACGGCTATTTCTATCCGCCTGACCCGGGGAGCTCAGGCTTTGCGACTATCGGAGGCACGATATCGACCAATGCCGGAGGGCTTAGGGCTGTACGCTACGGGACTACAAAAGACTGGTTGCTCGGCCTTGAGGTCGTACTGCCTAACGGAAAAGTGATAAAGACAGGAGGGAGGGTGCTGAAACGGTCGATTGGGTATGACCTCACCGGCCTCTTTGTCGCAAGCGAAGGAACGCTTGGGGTAATAACGAAGGCGATACTGAAGATATGCCCTATGCCTGAGAAAGTTGCATTGGTCGTGGGATATTACAAAAGGATAAGCGACGCAGGAAAAGTGATTGCGGAGCTCAATGGGAAAGGAGTGGAGCTCCTTGCGGCCGAGTTCTTAGACAGGGAGGCGATGGGCATAATGGCAGGCGGCAAGCGCCTTAAGCTGCCGGACAATGCGGAGTACATGCTGTTCGTCGAGATAGGTACCAGCGCAGAGTCCTTGAGCAGGATATCTGCGGAAGTACAGCATGCATTCAGGAAGTATGGCGCGTCAGGGATAGAAGTTGCGGCTTCCAAAGAAAAGATCGAAAGGCTGTACGCCGCAAGGAAAAACATATTCACGGTTATGAAGAAATCGGCTGATATCGCCAAGAAAAGCCTGATGATAGCAGACTCCGTTGTTCCCATATCTGAACTGCCTGATTCGCTCGTAGAGATGGAAAAAGTCAGAAAAAGGCACAGCCTGCAGGTAGTGCTTTTCGGCCACATCGGAGATGGAAACATACATGCGAATATAGTATATGATAAAAGCGAAGCTGGAGAGGTCGCAGAGATGGACGAAATACAGGAGGAATTCGCAAGGATTGCAATAAAGCACGGCGGAAGCGTATCCGGAGAGCATGGAATAGGAATCGCGAAGAAGGCTCTACTCAAGGAGGAGTTTGCGGCAAGGGGAACGTTGGAGAGCCTGGTGCTTATGAAAAAGATAAAGTCGGTATTCGATCCTAATGGAATCCTGAACCGGGGTAAGATATTCGACTAGGCGCCTCCGAGGTGCTGCGCCCTCGGATCGGTTTCGAGTATTATCTTCGTTACCGATGCTTTGTTGAAACCCTTGAAGCCTTGGTCCCTTTCGAGGTTCTCCATGTGGCTGCCTATCGCACCGTTCCTGAGGAATTCCGCGTACTGGCTTTTGTTTATGTATTTCTGCTTTAGCAGCCTGTCTAACCTACTCTTATCTACCGCCCACCTCTCGCCTACGGTGAACGCCTGTTTTAGGAAATCGAACCTGGAGAACGGAGGCATCACCGCTATTCCATATTTCGGCAGGTCTGCTGCCAGTCTATCATGGTCGAATCTTGCTTCAAGGTGGTGCATGCCGGCTTGCAGTATGCTTTCGCCGTGCAGGCCTATCCACAGGCCTACTGTGCCGAGCTTTTGCTCGGTTTCCTTGAACCCTTTGTGCGCGAAGTCTATCTCGGTCTCGTCAGGATTGAGATCGACATCGGTGAATGCGACTATCTCGCAGCCAGGATGCTCCAATATCTGCGCCCCCCACCCGGCCCTCTCGCCTGCATAGTACCGTTCTCTACAATTGTACCCCATGCTCTCAAAAATCCTTATCATATTGGTGAAGTTCTCCCTTGAGGAGCGGTACGTGTGATGATCGTGGTTGCCCCAGCCCAGCCCGAGGGTGTCCTGCCGTGCCTTTTGCACCTGCCCTGCCCTATTCCTGCTCTGCCAGTAAACCCTCTCGCTCCTGAAGAACGCGTCGGCGACCCTGCCGCTTTCGAGCTCTGACAGCTGGCTCCTCATCAGTTTCTCGAAATGCGCCATGCCTTCGATGTCGTCCTCGAAATATCTCTGCCTGTGGAAAAACCTGCTGGATACCCTAAGGTATTCCTCTATGTCGTCGCCAGGCTCCACGACAAATCCGTTGTACCCTCTACGTTCGACAGCCGATAAGGTGTACGTGCCCTCTTTCTTAAGCACCGCCTTACGGAACCTGCTGTACGGATCCCCTTCCGAGCCGGTCCCGGCACCGATTACCTGGAGGAAGTGATCCATCTCCTCAGGCTTAAGAGCCACCTCTGTCCTGTTTTTGCCGGTCAGCAGTACTGGAAACAGGTAGGAAGCCGGGTGCCGGTAGACTACTGCATCGTCAGGGTCGCCCTCAGTTTCGACAACTTGTAGTCCTAGTTTCTCAAGCAGGTCCCCTTTAGCCTCGGAATACGGAAGCACAATGTGGTCTATCCAGTCTACGAATCGCGTAGATGTCCTGTCCAGCATCTTTTTCGAGAGAGCGCTTGCGAATTTGTGCTTTGAGAGGAACTTATTGACCTTTCCGGTTATGAACTTCTCGAGTTCGGGATAGAGTCCCCAATCAAATTCATCTTTGGCCACACCCTGCATTGGCAGACTATCACCCTGTTATTTCTTATCGATTGGCCTTTTTAAAGTTATGTCCTTTCGCATCATGCATGAATTTGGCGGGCAGACTAATACGCTTAAAGGCCTTCGTTGCGTTTTATTTCCATTTTTGACTACGAATACTGGGGTTTGGAGACCCTTCCTGATAAGCGCGCAGGCACACCTTGCGCTAGTTAGATCACAGCTTCTCGACGAAGTTAGATATGATTCCGGCAGCTTTGCTTTCCCGTTCGTAGTACCTATGCGCAGCGCCCTTCACTATATGCGGTTCGAAAAGCCTCGAATTCGTCTTTTCTGCCATGACCCTGAGATGGTATTCTGCAAATCGCTCGTCGCCTCCGAACATCGCGAGTATTGGAATCTTTATCTTGCTGAATTCGTTCATATCCCCTTTGTAGTTGAACAGCCTTGCTTCTACGTTTCTGAGGTCAGCGACAGATATGAATCGTTGTGGCGTGTCGCCATTTGTAAAATCCAGTTGGTACCCATGGCCACTTTTCACCAATTTCTTTGCCGCTTTCACCGTCGAATCGAACTTTCTACCGAGTATGTAGTCTTTCCATTGATTGTAATCGTCGCCTGCGGATATAAGGATAAGCCCCACAACCCTCTTGTCGTTTTCCTTATATTGATAATAGGTGACCTTCTGGCAGCCTGTGCTATGGCCGCAGAGTATGAATCTTTTAAAGCCTAGCCTGCTTAAACGGTCGAGTGCACCTTTGAGATCTAATATCGTGTCTTCAAATCTTTCGAACTCGACACCTCCCCTAAACCTTACCTTTTCCCTTCCGAAGCCCTTTGTGAGATCGGTAACTACATCGTGGCCTCTCGTGTTGATTGTGAATATTGAGAGCCCTCTTTTGCTCAGCTCTTCGGCCAACCCGATTGCAGGGGCATGGTAGAAGTTTCCGCCCCACTCGTGCACATAGACTATGCACTTACTGTTTTTCTTTGGACCGGACAGAAAGCCTTCAAGTAGGATGTTGTCACTGGACCTGAATTGTAGCAATTCACCTTTTACTGAGCGGGCTGGCATAAGGAATCCGAATAATTCTTCTTAACATAAGAATAAATAGAAGACGTAACCTTTATCATCGTTCAGGCACGCAAAAATTAATCTGGAGAAGATGGAAAGCGCCTTAAATTCGCGTGGAGATTCGGTATCGTGCATTGCACAATCATTCATATGAAAAAAAAAGGGTGGCAGGGCTATAGAGAGTGGACGCGGTAATGCGGATGCACATGTGCATTCACATAGACCTTGGCACGATGAAAAGCACAGAATAGATAGACCGGAAGAATTCCTGCCTAAATTGCTTCCGGGTAAGGATCTGGTTATCGCGGATATCGGATGCGGAAGAGGCTACTACGCGCAGTACCTTATAGGCTATTCTTCTCTTCTCTACTGCATAGACATAGATAAGGAGGAGCTCACGGCCGCAGAGAGCAGGTTCAAGGGCTATGGGAAGAGAGTGCGATTCCTTGTCTCTACAAGTGCGATACCTGCGGGCTCAGTTGATGTGATACTCTATGCGAACTCGTTCCATGATATCGGAGACAAGGACGGGGCGAGCGAAGAAGCAGACAGGATACTGAAACCCAGAGGCAGGATTATCGTGGTGGATTGGAAGAAAGACACCGTCCCGTTCGGACCGCCACGCAGCATCAGGATGGACGAGGCTGACTACCTGGGATTCTTTTCTGGTTTCAAGACGATGAAGAGATTTGAACCGGACCAGCGCCACTTTGGGCTTGTTCTACGCAGGGCTTAAAGACCTTCGTTGCGTTTTATTTCCATGTTTGACTACGAATACTGGGGTTTGGAGACCCTTCCGATAAGCGCGCAGATGGCGCTGGAGGAGTACCTCCTTAAACGCTCTGCGGAGCAGAAAGTGGCTACCGTGCGGTTCTGGGACGTCCCGAAGGATGCAGTGGTCATCGGTTACGGAGAGTCGGATTCCGTGATAAAGAAGGCAGACGGTTCCTTCGACACTGCCAGGAGGATAACCGGCGGTTCTCACGTGCAGTTCGACCCGAACTGCCTTGCCTATACGTTCACGGTTCCGCGCGATGGGAGCTTCAGGTATTACGAGGACATGCGGAAGTACTATGCAGAAAAAGTTGGGGATGCATTGCAAGAGCTTGGCGTGGAAGTGAGCAGCGTGGACAACAAAGCTTCTACCATAAACGTCGATCATAAGGTGGTTGCAAGCCATGCGGTATTCTGGGGGATCAAGAGCGCGCTGATGCACGGGCTCATGATAATCAATGGCTACGATGTAGACAGGATACTGGAGAGGATGCTGTTGAAGGAGCGCCAGATAGGAAGGCACGTCTACACGGAGTATTCGGCGCTGCAGAATATGCCGGCATTGGCAGAGCTCCTTGATGGGAGGATGCAATCGATCGACAAAGGAGTTAGGCGCGAATATGCGAAGAAGCTTATAGCCGAAGAGGTGCTCAGGCAGATAACAAGAGAGAAGCACAGGGAGAAGCGCCCAACCGAAAACACGCTGAACGACGCCGCTGCTTTGATCGCAGAAAGCCATATCGGGACGCCCTGGTTCAAAGAGAGGGCTCCACCTTACACAGAAAGGCAGGTGGAGGCGATACCGGGCGAGGAGCTGAACGGATCGCTGAAGAGGGATCTCGGCTACTGCATGTTTCTTCAGGTTCCGGACAACGATTTCGCGAAGATGGCGGTGCCCATAGAGAAAAGGCAGGCCGAGAAGGCTAAGCACTGATTGCACATACGCTGGAAAACCTTTCGGACACAATGTTTAAGAGCCGTGGTGGATGTCTGATTTACATGAACGCTCACAAAACCAAAACCGTAGAGAAGCCGTGGGGGAAGTTCGAGCAGTTCACACTCAACGAAGAGACCACTGTGAAGCTCCTTCACGTGAAGGAAGGGCATCGGCTTAGCTACCAGTACCATCTCCTTAGGTCGGAGTTCTGGAGGATAGTGAGCGGGAAGGTGGAGGTGGTGTTGGACGGAACTAGAAAGATGCTCAGGACCGGAGATTCGATCTTCGTGCCGCTTAGAGCCAAGCATCGCATAGAAGGCATCGAGGATTCTGTCGTTCTCGAAATTGCGTATGGCAGGTTCGACGAAAACGATATAGTGCGCGTCGACGATGACTATGGAAGGGCTGTGCGGCCCGCAGTCTAAGGCTTTAATATCTTGTTGGAGTAAGATTCTGCAGGGTCCATAGCTCAGTTTGGTCAGAGCGGCGGACTTTTAATCCGTAGGTCGGGGGTTCAAATCCCCCTGGGCCCGCCTAGATTTTTAT
>JAJZNR010000020.1:11477-30827 GCA_021811605.1 Microcaldota archaeon
GTCTAAGGCTTTAATATCTTGTTGGAGTAAGATTCTGCAGGGTCCATAGCTCAGTTTGGTCAGAGCGGCGGACTTTTAATCCGTAGGTCGGGGGTTCAAATCCCCCTGGGCCCGCCTAGATTTTTATTTCTTTGCTCCCATGGGATAGAGGTGAAAGGATGACGGACGGTGTGGAATCTATTGCGAGAAGAAGAGTCCTTGTGTTCTTTGCGGCATTCCTTTTGATTGCAATGCTTTTTGACTTGTTTGCTGAACTCAACACCATTTCACATGCAGGAGATGAGATAGGGCTAGTCGTTCTCTCTGCGATAATTCTTCTATACATGGCAGTTTCAAGGAACAAGAAGTCTACAAAAGACTTTGCCACACAGAAGCTTGTTTTTATCGGCCTTGTGATACTGATGATTGCAGCACAGGCATATGGCTTGTTTGTGGAAGCGGGAACCGAAGATTTTGGTGATGACATACCGGTTCTGATAGGGCTTGTGCTGATGCTGATCGACCTTCTGGTATAAAGCCGCATGGCGGTAGGCCCATCGGCTCCAGAGCAGCAACCTATTTAGCACTTCCTTCTCAAAGCATAGGATTTCGCGATTTCATGGTAACGACAAAAACGATGGCGTTCGCTGCCTTCGTGCTCATATGCGTGGCTGCAGTTGTATTCGTAGTCGCGGCTCTACGTCCCTTCGGTCCGCTTAACCTTAATTTAGACACTCTCCTGAACCCGCCGCAGAGCCTGACGCTCGCGTCTATCCTCCTCATATCGTTTGTGCTGGGGATAATGCATGGCGCCACTCCGGATGAGCACACGTGGCCCATAACCTTCAGCTACGCGATAGGAAGCTACAGCACCCGCAAGGGGATGAAGGCGGGCTTCGTCTTCTCTTCCGGATTCATGCTCCAGAGAGCTCTCCTCACCACGCTCGGTTTCCTCGGACTGGCATACTTCTACAAGGCGTACAACCTTGACGGGCCTGTTTACTTTGTAGTCGGCATCGCGATGCTGATTGCCGGAATCTATATATTGAGGAAAACTGTCTACCTCCACCTGCCGATAGACAGGCTGCTTGGAGGTCTGCATCATCACTCTGCGCAGGCGGAAAGGCATCCGCTGCACGAGGCGTCCGAAATGAGGAGCATACCGCTGCGCATGGCGTTTGGGCACGGCCTTATAGCCGGCTTTGGTTTTGGGGCATACGCGACCATAATAACATTCGTTCTGGCCCCGCAGGTCCCCGGTCTTATTTATGCGCCGCTGCCCGGGCTGTTCTTCGGGTTGGGCACTATGGTGATGCAGATAGCGTTTGGCGCGCTATTCGCCAACTTCGCCAGAGTCAAGCATCTTACCGAAAGGCAGGTGAGCCTGATAGGGAAGAGCACCGCAGGGAGAACGCTGCTCTACGGAGGCGTGCTGTTCGCAGTTATCGGGGCTCTCATCGCGTTCTTCCCAGCCATAGACAACTTTGCGATAAGCACCGGAAACCCGATACCGAATCTGGACTCGCTGAATGTTGCCACGTTCCTGGTTCTTGGGGTGGTTGGGATTGTCGGCATAGGCAGCCTCATACAGGGAATCCGCGAGGCGCTGTCCTCAACTACGCCTGCAAAGAGGAGATAGAAAAGTTTTAATAGCGCGATAGCCAGTCAATTACTGGTGTGATCTTGGAAGATACCGAACTTTTCTTTCTGTTGCTTAATGTAATGATAGTGACTCTCGTTCTCCTAGCCATGCTCGGTATAGCTGTGATAATCTTCGGGAGCATGATACTGCAGAACGTCTATGACTATGCGATTTCCGCTCACCTTGTCCTTGGTGTGTTCGCAGGGGTGCTGTCACTGCTGATAGTAGCCTTCTCCACGCACTTTTACAATGTGAAGATGACCGTGATGTCGCTTGCCGGAGCGGTCGTTGTATGGGCTGGCAGGGCGGCGGGATACCTTTACATATACGCATATGGGGGAAACCTTTTCTCCTATCTCATCGCAGTCAGCACAATACTCAGCTTTGGGCTCTATGCCTGGCTGTGGGCTGTCGCGGCTAAGGCAGGCTAGCATTGACTGCGTGACGGGCTTTCACACGCTGTCTATCCCGCTTCCCGAAATGCTGAACGGGAATTTCCCTACCTGCACCTGCGCGGCAATGGAATAATTTGCTGAATCGATTACCACGACATAACCCGGACTTCCAGAGCCAGGAGGCGTTCCTGCAGCTGTGGGCTGCTGGTTGCCGGATTGGGTTACTTTCGTTAAGCCAACAACAGTGACGTAGATATACCTCCCGTCTGGGCTCACCGCTATGCCGTTCGGGAACGCGCCGACAGTCACGTTCGTGACGAACTGGTTCGTCTCCGTGTTGATTACTCCCAGAGTGCCTTTCCCGTAGTTTGCGGTGTATAGGTACTTGCCGTTCGGAGAGAACGCAACTGCTGCAGTATACGTCCGATCCGGGATAGTATCGGAGATCTGCCTGGATGTGACGTTTATCACCGACATTCCAACGCCTATAGACGTAGACATATATGCGGTCTGGCCGTTTTGAGATATTGCTATGCCGCCGGCCCTGCCCTGGGCTGACAGATTCACGATTACGTTCCTGGCGCTAAGGTTTACTATCGCTGTTGTGTTATCGTAGTAGGTCCCAACAAGGGCGTACTCGCCGTTCGGTGTCACTGCCACGCAGTTCGGCCCGTTGCCGACATATAGTGTCCATGCGACCTTGTTTGTCGTGGTGTTTATCGCCGCGAGATCTCCGGTGCCGGAAAGCGCGGCGTAGACGAACTTTCCGTCAGGGCTTGCGGCAAGGCCCAGGGGATGCCCTGTAACAGACACGTTGGCGATAACCTTGAAGGTTGACGCGTCTATGACAGAAATCTTATTGTTGAGGTTGTTCTGCTCGTTGCTGCCGGAGTCTGAGACATACACGTATCTGCCGTTGCCGATGACGACCGCGCTCACGGGGGCGGACCCGACAGGCACCGTCGAGACGACCCTGTTCGTCGAGGTGTTTATTACAGATACAGTGCTCTCGTTGTAGTTTGGGACGTATAGGTATCCAGGATTTATCCATTGCTGTGCCGCTATGGTCGTGCTCGCTCCTGTAGAGGTGGTGTTGCCTGCTTGATTCGGCGTGATTGAAGGCACGGAAGTTGTGGACGCAGATGGCAGCGCGCCTTTAGTGTGGAGGATGCCGACCGCAGCTATCACTGCAACTATTATAATGACAACAGCGATGATCGAAGCGTTGTTCATCCTCGGCTACTGTTCTGCTCAATATTAAATAGGTTTCCGGAGAAGTGGTATATCGTGGAAACCCCTGATTGGCTTGTTGTCGTTGGTGGGAACCCCGTAAGAACGCAAGTCCGCTGGGAAATGCAGGGCAGCCAATGCCGATAGTCTTTTTAACCCTTTTGTATAGATATATATTCGCTCAATCTTAACATTTTTAAAGAGCTTTGAGTAATAACTAAGCAAGCCAAGGTGGCGGAATCCGGTAACGCGTGCGCCTGGAATTCCATCCAGGAAGCGCATGCCCTCACGGGCTTTTGGGTTCAAATGCTTTTCATTAAGCTGAATATCCCAACCTTGGCGTTTATGCTCACTTGAGGTGCAAGAATGGCAGAACCTGAAAAGGTAGAAGCGAAGAAAGAAGAGAAGGAGAAGCCGAAGAAGGCGCCCGCAGCGAAGCAGGCTGCCGCGGCTGTAGCTGCACCTGAGAAGAAAGACGAAGGAAGGGGGCAAAAGAAGAAGGAAGAGAAGCTCACCTCGATAGTAAGGCTGGCAGGGAAGGACGTCAACGGCTCGCTTCCTCTTTACCGTGCTATTGACCAGGTGAAAGGGGTAGGGACCACAATGGCGAACGCCCTTTCTGTAGCGATTGAAACAAAGCTCAACATCCCAAGAACAGAGACTCTCGGGAACATGACAGAGGAGCAAATCGAGAAGGTGGAGACTGTGATAAAGAATCCCGCGCAATACGGGGTGCCACAGTACTTCCTAAACCACCAGAAGGATATGGAGTCTGGAAAGAACCTTCACCTAGTGAGCAACGATCTGCTCTTTGCCACAAGGCAGGACATAGCGAGAGATGTAGGGCTTAAGACATGGAGAGGATACCGCCACCAGTACGGACAGAAGGTGCGCGGCCAGCACACCCGCTCCACAGGAAGGACTGGAGCTACGGTGGGAGTCATGAAGAAGGCAGAGTTGGCAAAGACACAGCCTGCGAAGGCAGGAGAGAAGAAGGAAGAGGCCGCAGCGCCGAAGAAGGAAGAAAAGAAACCAGCAGCGTGATTGATTGGGAGCACCAAAAAGAAACAGGAAGAAGTACGACAAGCCTAAGGACATGTGGAACCTCGAGAGGATAGGCACGGACAATAAGCTGCTGGAGGAATACGGTCTCAAGAACATGAGGGAACTGTGGAAGGCTCAGACGCAGCTCTCCACGCTCAGAAGCAACGTGAGAGACCTCCTCTCTGGAAGCCTTACGAATACCGATTTGTTAAAGGAGCAGATGATCAGCCGGCTGTCGAGATACGGGATAGCAAGTCCGACAGCCACCCTCGACCAGCTGCTCGACCTCGATGCGAACGCCTTCCTCTCCAGAAGGCTGCAGTCGATTGTCTTCAAGAAGGGGCTTGCGAAGACGCCGAAACAGGCAAGGCAGCTCATAGTGCATGGTTTCATATCCGTCGGTGGAAGAAGGGTGAACAGGCCAGGCTACATCGTATCGACATCGGACGAGAGGCAGATAGGCTATTACAGGAACATTGATCTGGGGATAAAGGAGAAGAGGGAGGAGGCTCAGGCAATAGCAGCGGAACAGCCTGTGTCAGCGACGGCTCCGGAAAAGCCCCGCAAGGAAGAGAAGAAGAACGAAGGAGAAAAATAATGGTGTATTGATTGGCAGGAGGAAAGAAATCTGGAGCCGGAAAGAAACCCGCGAAGGAGGAGAAGGGCGGAGCGCCGGTGCAGAAGAAGGAGATAGTTTCCTACGAAGCCAAGGCGCTGGAAGAGGCGAGGACCAAGCCGCGTCCGGAGAGGTGGGCGGTCGCTCACGTATACTCGTCGAAAAACGACACGATTATCACGCTCACAGACCTCAGCGGAGCCGAGACCATAGCGGTCGGAAGCGGAGGCATGATGGTGAACACAGACTCGCAGGAAGGTACCCCGTACGCCGCGATGCAGGCCGCCTACAAGGTTGCAGCAACGGCGAAGGAGAAGGGAATCACGAACATAAACATATTCATAAGGGCGCCAGGGGGCCACAACTCGAAGACACCTGGACCCGGGGCGCAGGCAGTGGTTAGGGTGCTCGCGAGGTCAGGGCTCAGGGTCAACAGGATAGAGGACGTTACCCCGATACCGACGGACAGCACAAAGAGGCGCGGTGGAAGAAGGGGAAGGAGAGTCTGATTCTCTGCAACAGTCACCTAGAGCCAGGATCAGGCCTGGAACCCGTTTGATTCACAGCTCGGCATGGCAAAGTTCATGACGAGAAGGCAGCCCTCATCTGATAACTTGAAGAGATTACTGATCCTGGAAAGGAAGGCAGTTTGGGCTGAGCAGGCGGTTCCTGAAAATGGGGATATGAAGAAGGCTTACGTTTAGATTACTTAGATTCTATGCAGAGAAATCCAATACTGGCTTTCCTTAGCTGCTTTATCTTCAGACCACCAGCTTCGATTATCTTCTTAAGTTCATCTTCAAGCAACCATTTGTTGACTATCCCTTCACCAATAATCATCGTCCTATTTTCTACGTCTATAATTTTCGTCCCAGCCAGTCCCAATTTACCGTAATATGAGTCGAAGAACTCCTTGGTTAAGAATTTTCCATTCCAACACGTGATGAATAGCAATCCGTCATCTCCTAAACCGTTTTTAATCGTTTTTATAAGTTTTGATGGTTCTTTCAAATCCGCTATTACCGTGTTACCCATTAGTAGTATTCTGTCGAATTTCCTGTTATAGGGAAAGCCTCTGGTATAGTCACCGAGTGTAAGTTTGGCAGTCGCTCCAAGTCGCTCTTTTGCGCGAGCTATGCAGATCTTGGATATATCTAAACCGTATAAATTTTTGAAACCATTCTCCTTAAGCCAGGCTAAAGCCCGTCCGTCGCCGCATCCCAGATCTAGGACACTTTTCTTACTGTCTGTAAGATTGTCTTTTATGAATTTCTCCTCTTCTTTGTTCCATTCATCGACTTGTAGATTTAAATCTGGGAAGTATTCGCCCTTGTCTGCACTTATGTTTGCCAAGCTTTCCCAAGCTTTAATGTGTGCCATTGAGTCACTATTACTGAGTGAGTTTATTAAATTATAGATTCTTATTTCCTCCGTATTTCCTCTCTGCGTACTTGTGCCAGAACTTGGTATGCTTCAGTATCTTCCTTGTGAGAGGAGATCCGGCAAGAGGAGTATGATGCAACTTCCTGAATCGAGATGACACTTCGTCCAATTCGGCGATATCCTCTGCAAGTAAACCGATATCCATAGTGGCTATATTCTGCTCTGTGTGGGTGACGGTACTGGCTTTTGGTATCGCCACAACCGGCTCGTGTGATATGAGCCAGCTCAGCGATATCTGTGATGCGGTCTTGCCATACCTGGCAGCTATGGCCTCCAGCTCCTTTAGCAGAGGGGCTCTTCTCCTTTCGAACAGCGCTCCGCTGGCAAGCGGGCTATAAGCGATGAGTGTTACCCCTTCCTTTTCACAGAATTCGAGAAGACCATCTTTCTCCGGTTCTCTCATTATTATGCTGTACTCTACCTGGTTGGAGACTATATCGGAGTAGCTTAGACACGCCTGCGCCTCCTGAAACTCCTTTACAGTGAAGTTGCTGACACCTATATGCCTTATCTTCCCTTCCTTCTGTAGGTGCTCCATAGCCGCCATGGTCTCCTCGATCGGGACGGTGTAATTGGGCCAGTGCAGCTGGTACAGGTCTATTGTCTTTACACCAAGCCTCTTTAGACTTTGCTCGCACGCATGCAACACCTCTTTGTACTTGAAATGGCTGGGCCACACCTTAGATGCGATGAAGACATCGTTCTCGTCCTCGCCCTCGTCCTTTATCGCGCTTCCGACGAGCTCCTCTGTGCCGTATATCTCCGCAGTGTCGATGAACCCGTCACCCAGCGCCAATCCTTTCTTCAACGCGGCGAGCGACCCGCCATCAACGCTCATCTGCCAGGTGCCCATGCCAAGAGCCGGAATCTTCTCCTTGGTCTTCCCCAGCCGCTTGTATACTATCGCCATCCAACCGCTTAGAGATCGCCTACCTCCAACATTCCCCCGTATGCCGATACCGTCTGGTTCAGTATCGAAAGATTGTCATCGTAGCCCATCTCCGAGTTTATTATCATCTCCATCTGTTTCTGCAGCTCCTTCCTCTGCGTATCCGTTATCTCGAAAAATACGCCGTAGATAAGATGGTCGAGGAAGGTGGCTACCGCATACCTCGTAATCGCGATGAACCCTGGCATTGCGAGCTCGGCAGCTATCACCTTGCTGCCGTGCCTCTCCGCATAGGCGGCTGCCGCGTTCTGCGCCTGCAACACGAGTTCGTTGTACTCCTTCCCGGCTCCGCTGATGTCCCTCAACAGCTTCACACCCTCCGTCTTAAGCGCTTCCTGGAGGAACCTGGAATGCACAAGTCCACAGTCTACCACTATGCTTGCCATGGGATACTGTATCTGTATTGCTTTTATCGCCCCATACATCTTCTGGTTCCTTAGCATGTTGTAGTGCCAATCATTGAAGAGGAGTTTGAGTGTCCAAACCATCATCTGCTCCTGCGCGCCCTTTGCTCCAGAGAGCATATTGAAATACGAGTTGGTGAGCGAGCGCCGAGCCGCGTTGGCTGCATTGAAGTGTGCATCTCCTTCCTGGCTGTAGTCGTCTATTGGCAGTATCGTAAGGTTCTGATGCCTGAGTTTTATATGTGCCAGCTCCCTTATCTCGTTGAACACTTCCTCAGGGAATACCATCTCGGAGCCCTCTGCCTGTATTATCTTGTGCATCTCGCTCTCGTCCATCTTATGGATTGACGCAAACAGCATGCGGAATCTCTCCGAATCCGGAAATTCTTCGCACAGGAAGAGGCTTTCCTGCCTGCTTTTCGCTATCTCGTCTATGTGCCTACCGAGCTCCGCTATCTCCTGTGAACCGCCATGTGTAGACTCAAAAATATATATCGGCATCTCAAGTCTCACCCCAGAGGTAGTGGATTTTAATGATATTTATTTGTAACGTGCAGAACCTTTACCTTTAAAAGTCTGGTGCAGAAATGGTAGCATGTCAAAGAAACTGAAGCTGAATCCGCGCGTCGCTTACTTTATGGGGCTTTACTCAACAGGAAAAGACAAGGCAGTGGGGATTACTTCTGAAGACGGAGAGGTCATCGCCAAGTTCGTAAAGATCGCGATAGACGAATTCGAGGTAGAGCCAAACAAAATACTCTTTGAGCAGCGCGGGAGGGCACAGAGGGCTTATTTCTACAACTCCAAGCTCAAGAAGCTGCTCGACAACGCGCTGGAACGCAAGTCGGTGACGTTCAAGTACAAGAACGACTACGCAGCAGGATATGTTGCAGGCCTGTTCGACATCGATGGTGGGAAAGACGGCCGCGGGCTGTTCATAAAGGACTACGACGATACAGACTTCCTCCTCATCGAGAACCTCGGCTTCCATACGATGGCGCACGGGAACAAGCTCTATATAAAGAACGCGAGGACCTTCCTCGACTTCATAAAGAAGTTCACGGGAAGGTTTGAATGAGCTATAGCATTCTTGCCTCTTTCCTATCGCTGAAATCGGAGTCCTTTGTGAGAATCTGGAGATTATATTTAATCGCGGTAGCCAGTACAAAAGAATCCATTATTCCCCACTTCTTGTTATGTGTTTTTCTCTCAAAATCTAAACGGCCGGCCAAGAAAGACGTTTCCCTGTCGATAGGCAAAAGTTCGCTTAAATTGCTCGCCTGCCTATCTTTCTTATTTTTACTTCGAGTATTCCCATAGTATCATTATAATATGTTATAATGATGATATTCATGGATTTGGGTAGATTAACTTACGAGCGAAAAGATATTTAATATACACTACAGTAAAGAAAAGTATAGTAGAGTATATGGAATTGGCAGAGGCATGGCCTGAGGTCAAAAAAGATATTCCAGTTGAACTGGAATGCAGTCTCGAGAATTAATGCGAAGAATTTCTTCCTGTGCACACTAAAATGTTTGAGGTGATCTATCCGCAGGTTCCCCTACGGATACCTTGTTACGCCTTAGCCCTCCTTACAGAACTCTAATTCGAAAATATCCGAAGACATTGCCTCATTAAAGCCCCGCTTGGGTGGCTTGGCGGGCGGTGTGTGCAAGGAGCAGGGACAGATTCACCGCCTAATGGTGATGGGCGATTACTAGGGATTCCAGCTTCATGAGGGTGAGTTTCAACCCTCAATCCGAACCTAGATCGGTTTTAGGGGATTTGCTCTGCCTCTCGGCATTGCGTCTCATTGTGCCGACCTTTGTATGCCGCGTGTAGCCCGGGAGATTCAGAGCATACTGACGTACCGTCGCCCTCTCCTTCCTCCTCTTTAAACAGAGGCGGTCCCGACAGAGTGCCCAACGTATCTCTACGTTGGTTGCAACTGTAAGTGAGGGTCTCGCTCGTTACCGGACTTAACCGGACAGTTCACACCACGAGCTGACGATCGCCATGCACTACCTCTCGGCTCGTCAGGCAAGATCTTTAGTCTGACCTTCATCCTGCCGTCGCTCCCGGTAATATTCCCGACGTTGAATTCAATTAAACCGCAGCATCCACCCCTTGTGTGCTCCCCCGCCAATTGCTTTAAGTTTCAATCTTGCGACCGTACTCCCCAGGCGGCAGACTTAACACTTTCGCTACGGTACTGCAAGCGTTCTAGACACTTGCAACACCAGAGTCTGCATAATTTACTGCTAGGGCTACTCGGGTATCTAATCCGATTCGTTCTCCTAGCCTTCGCTCCTCACTGTCGGATGCGTTCTCGTGAGACGCCTTCGCCACCGTTGGTCCTCATAGGATTATAGGATTTTACCCCTCCCCCATGAGTACCTCTCACGTCACCCGCTCCCTAGCCTGTGGGTATCTCATGCACGCATTGACGTTGAGCGCCAATATTTCACATGAGACTGCACAGGCCAGCTACGAGCGCTTTAAGCCCAATAATCGTGGACACCACTTGTGCTGCCGGTATTACCGTGGCGGCTGCCACCGGTCTTGCCCAGCACTTATTCGCCAAGCTTGCTATACTTGGCAAAAGGTTCACCGAAGTGAACCACTCGGATTCCCCCCATCACGCTTACGCGCATTGTGGAGTTTGCGCGCCTGCTGCACGCCGTAGCGCTAGGACCCTTGTCTCAGTGTCCTTCTGGGGGCTCTTGCTCTCACAACCCCTACGGGTAATAGGTATGGTGGGCCGTTACCCCGCCATCTGCCTGATCCGACGCAATCCCATCGTAAAGCAGTAATGCTCCAATTCGCAACTTTTTGGGTTATGACTCCTTCCAGGTGTCGTAACCTATGGGTTTTTATCCTCACTTTCGCGAGGTTATCCCCCTCTTTACGGTAGGTTGATTACGTGTTACTCAGCCGTACGCCGCCGTATCAAGTGACACAGCTGACTTGCATGGCTGTCGGAATCCGATAGCAGTGCCCTCCAGCAGCATCGACTGGAGTCGATGTTCTGGATATCGCACTTCCTTAAGCTATTGTGCGTTGAAATTCTTCTATGCACTTCTCGAGACTGCATCCAATTCCAAGCAGGAATTTTCACAATCCCGCAGCGTAGCTGGGGATCCCTTTCGGCTGTTCGCCCCAACGGCTGTGCCGTCAGGAAACAAGAATAGGTAAAGAGTATTTTAGACAGGAACGTATTTAAAGCTAGCGACAGTTTTGGGATTAGGGAATCTGACCTGTCAGTCCCCCTTGTTCGTGGTGAGCGTGTCCTCAATCATATCCAGGAGCTGCGGGAACTGTGTGTAGCCCGCCTTTTTGTTGAAGTGGCCTGCCCCTTCTATTATGGCGAGCTCTACGCCAAGGGGCTTCGAGACCTTCTCGGCTTCCTTCGCTGGAACGTAGGGGTCGTTGTCCGAAGCTATGGCGTGGAACTCCTGACATTTGTCCTTTATCGCGTGCCAGTCGAACTTCTTCTTGTAGAACGTCTTGTTGATGTGGTTGACCTCTCCCTTTGGATCCGGAAGGTCGCTGATGAACGGTGCAACGAGGTAGGCGGCGCGTATCCGCGTCTTAAGCTGCTCTATCACGTCGAGAGCGAAGGCGCAGCCTATGCTGTGGCTTACGAATATGGTATCAGAGTCAACGGACTCCTCGAAGCGCCTGAAGACCTTCATCCAGCCGTCTAGGCTCTGCCCCTCAGGAGTGGGGAACCTCGGCACATATACTACGCAGCCCACGCTCTCGAGCTGTTCCTTAAGCCATGGGAGCCAGTTCTCCTCGCCGTTGCCATAAGCTCCATGAAAAAAGAATACGTTGACCATGGTATCGGTGGTTATTGGCTGGAAAACTATTTAAGAGGAGGTGTGGCTCATCCTGTGACGAGCGTCCCCACCTTCTGGCCTGCGAGAGCTTTAGAGATGTTTCCGTCCTTCCTGCCATTTGCTATAGTTACAGGTATGCCGCGCCTCAGGTTGAGCAGCTCTTCTATCTTCCCCTTCATCCCGCCGGTCACGTCCTGCACTTTCTTGCTAGGTTTCTTCGCGTTGACGCTCAGCAGCTGATCGAAGCGCAGTCTTGGTATCACGTGTCCGCCATTGTCAAGAATGCCGTCTACAGCAGTGAAGAAGACAGCGCGAACCGTTCCAGGCTGGAAAGCGTTTGCAATGTGAACGGTTATGGTGTCCCCAGAGAGTATGGAATGGCCAGTCACGGAGTCCAGGATGCCATCGCCGTTGAGCACAGGTATTATTCCGCGTTCGAGGGTTCCGACTATCAGCGAGGGGTTGAACTGCAGCACACCGCTCCTTCTCTCGAAAAACGCGCCGGTTGATAACTGCTTGACCTTGTGGCCTGCCTCTTCCATGGTGTTTACGAATGGCATGACCACCTCCCTGTTCAGCATGTTAGAGAGCCTTGTCCATAGTACCTCCTTGCCCTTGAATGTCTCCGGATTCGCGCTTCCGCTCTTCAGCTCCAGCCCATGGTTCTTGGCGTAGTTGTGGCCGTCCCATCCCGCACCGAGCACGTAGACAACCTTCGAGTCTAGCGGAGTCTCCCTCGCGACGCGCGCGAACACCTGGATCTTGAAAGACTCGCCGGTTTCCTTGTTGCTGAACGCGCCTCCCCCTATCTTTGAGACCACCAATGGCGGTATTACGGTTTGGCCGGGGGATGCCGCTGTTGTGGTTGGCATACTCTCTGCTCAGGTCGTGATAATATATAGAGCTTTTGATGCGCCTTCCGGTGACAGGGGTCAGTACGAACGTGTGGAAAGGAACTCGGTAAGCTCACCAAGCCGCTCCTTCGCTTTCGACGGCGGAAGCTTCTTGTCGATTGCCGACCAGGCCTCCTTCACAAGCTTTTCCTGTACCTGCCTGCAGTAGTCCTTCGCGCCGTACCTGTCGATTATCGATATCGCCTCGTCGATGAGCTTCTTCTCCTTTGTGTGCATCTTGAGTATCGCTATCAGGCGGTCGCGATCCTCCTTAGTCGCCTTGTTTATCGTATGGGTTACCAGAAGGGTTATCTTCCCCTCGCTTATGTCATCGCCGACGCCGCCTTTGCTCTCCGCGAGCTTGCTCGGGTATATATTGAGGTAATCGTCCTGTATCTGGAACGCCACTCCGATGACCCCGGCAAGGTGGCCGAGCTGGTTCACGGTCTGGTCGTCCGCTCCGGCGATTATCGCCCCGAGCTTAGCTGCCATGCTCGCGAGGACGCCACTCTTGTCGTACACCATCTCGAGGTACATGTCATCGGTAATCTTGTACGGGTCGACAAGGTGGTTGTGCCACGCTATGTCTATGCTCTGGCCTGCGCAGACGCGCAGCATCTCCCTTACATAAACCTCGAGCATGCGGTCCTTCGTTTCCTTCGGAAGCCTGGTGCTGTCCACCATAGCCACGACGGGGAAGAAGTACATGAAGTCCCCGAGGTTGTTCGCGATGTCAAGTCCGTACTTCTTGTGGACCGCAGGCTGGCCCCTTCTCATATCGGAATTGTCTTCTATATCGTCATGGATGAGTGTGGCGTTGTGTATAACCTCTGGGATTAGGAGGAATTCCACGTAGTCGTTCGGGTCCTTCCCAAGAGCCTCGATGACCAGATACATCATCGCAGGTCTCCATCTCTTTCCTCCTATGCCCACCAGATACCATGCGGGCTCGATTATGGACTTCTTGAAAGCCTCGAAGTCGAACTTGTAACCGCTCCTGCCGAGAAGCTTGCCTATGTAGCGCTCAGACTCCTGCCTGTTTATGTATTCCTCGAGCTTGGCGTTTATAGTAGCCCCTATTTCCTTGAGGAACGCCTCGAATCCATCGTTCATAGTCACTACCGTTGTGGGATTTACTTCGACAACCTCCTATTTAAGGTTAACTATGGGGTTCGGCGGGCTCTGATTGCGCTGGTTGCTTTTGTTTTACCGCTTATTTGCTGCCCATTATCAGTTTGGAGTACACCAGTGCGGCTATTATCCCTCCGATTATGGGGCCTATGACATACACGTACCAGTTCGCGAAGGCGAGCGAGGCAATCATCGGCCCCAGAGCGCGCGCCGGATTCATGGCTGCCCCGGTGAGCGGTCCTCCGATTATGGCGTCAAGGAATACGGTCAGGCCGATACCGAAGCCGCCGATTTTAGGAGCCCTGGTGTCGATTGCAGTCCCGAAGACAGCGAACACCAGGAAGAAGGTGAGCAACCCTTCAATGAAAATCGCCTGGAGCACTGTAACAGAGCTTGAGAGCGAGGGTGCGCCGAGGGCGGTTGCGGCTGCGACCTGAGCAGGGAAAAATCCGTACAGGAGCAGTGCGCCTATCGTAGCGCCTACCAGCTGTGCGACTATGTACGCAGCCGCGTTCCTAACATTTATCTTTTTGGCGACCAGCGCGGCTATGGAGACTGCGGGATTGAGATGACCGCCGGAGACCCCCATAGTTGCGGATACCGCCAAAGCCAGAGCCAATCCGTTTGCGAGCGCGATGACAGGGATTGCGAGATAGCCGGGTATGTTGAATGCCGATACCGCAAGGACCGAACCCGCACCGAGGAATACGAAGAACAGAGTGCCGACGAGTTCGGCGACCAGTTTTTTAGACAACTTTGCATCTGCCATCATAGCACCCGATTAGTTTGATATCAAAAAATAAAAAGGTTATCTGAGCCGAGCTGCCCATCCGGCCACGGCATTTGCTGCGTTGCCCTCGAAGCCGTGGAAGCTATGGTTCCCCCCTTTTACTATATATGGGGTGTATGCGCGCGAACGTGTCCTCTTCCCGAGAGTCGAGAGGTACCATTCCACAGGCCTGTAGACGTGCTGTTCTTTGCTACCGAATACGGCGAGTATCGGGACAGTTACCCGACTGAACTCCGAGAGCTTGCCGTCGTAATCGAAGAGCCTGGCCTCCGGATTTTTCAGATCTGCTATGGAAAGCCATCTCTTTGCCGAGAAAAACTGCGGGATTTTCTTGTCCTGCACGTTTCCCTTCCCGTCCCTTACCATCCTCTTCGCGTAGGCGACCACTCTGTTGAATTTCCTGCCCAGCTCTTTCCTCGCAATCTCGTAATCGGAAGCCGGCGCCAGAAGGGCTATGCCTTTCACATTCCTGCTCTTCCTATTGTGCTGATAGTAAGTTATCTTCTGGCAGCCGGTGCTATGCCCCGATAATACGAAGTCCTTGAACCCGAGCCTCTTCAGTTCAGCGAGTGCAGCACCTATGTCGGTAACGCAGTCTTCGAACCTCTCGAAATCGGTGCCAGCTATCGGACCGTATTTCTTCCTGTTCCAGGTGTCCATTCCGTTCACCATGTCGTGACCTCTCGTATTGAGCAGAAACACGGCGAGTCCCCTCCTCATGGCCGCTCTGGCGAGATGCCACGCCAGCCTGCTGTCGTAGAAGCTCCCGGTCATCCCGTGGACATGCAGAATGCACCTCTTCGAGTTCCGTGGAGCAGCCAGGAACCCCTGGAGCTCGAGTTTATCTGTCGTCGGGAATCTTATCAGTTTGCCATCCAATCGAGTGACTTCCATTACAATCCGCCACATCTGTTTATCAGATTAACATTGCGTCTCATACCTGGTATAAATATCTTGCACTCCAAGCAGACTGCGGACGACGAGATGATAGGATGGATAAGGATGAGATTGAACTAGGGCAGGCAATCGAGCTCGTCAATGCGAACAAGTCAGTCTTTGTCTGGATCGGTGGGTGGACCAACACGCCCCTCTCGGATCTTCTCGAAATCGACAAGAGCAAGGTTGTGGAGGCGAACCCGTTCGAAATCATGGACAAGGAGAAGTATCCGAAGGAGCTCCTCAAATACGAGAAGCCCATATTCGTATGCCACCACGGGATAGCCTCTTACGAGCTGGTGAAGGAGCTCGCTGCCAGTAAGATAGATGGCTACAGCCTTAGCGGAGGCATAGAGGGGATAAAGAGCAGGGCTTAACAGATTGCCAGCAAATAAGCAATTGCCGGAAGCGAAGCGACCGAAAGCGCACGGAAAAGCTATTTATATCTAGGTGAACGACGCCTTCCTGTTCCTTATTGTTCCTTAGGAATTGCAGAATGGATAGATAGCATGACAACATCAGCATTTAGAGTGACTCCGACGGGAAGAATGGTACTGTCGCTGGAGGAGTTCAGGCCGAACCCTGCTGTCATCGAGAGACACGGGCTCGGTGATTTCGTGGAGAGGCACAGCAGGAACGGCAGGTACAGCCTCAGCCTTGCGATGGAGGCCATACTCTCCTGCCTGACTCCGGATATCAGGGCATTTGTAATCTACGTTATGGAGCCAGGCAAGAAATATACCACAAAGGAGCTCACAGAGGTGCTGAGGGAGACGATCGGGACAACTATGGGCTTCGGCAGTGAAACGATCAAGACTGCGTTAAACTCTTTCAGGGGAGGATTTCCGACGCAGTACTCGGATGGGTTGGAAGAGCGCGTTATACCTGTGCGGGCAGGGATATTGAATCTTGAATCGGATGAGAACGGCCTTGCGGTCTATTCGCTGACTACCGCAGGCGCGCTGCTTTTCCACCCGGTTGTTGAAGCGGCGATACAGTTCGTCAACTCGGTACACACTATCGAGGACCACGAACACGACTGCATGGAACGCATACTGGGGCAGAGTACGTTGAAGAGGGCTATGATAATAAGCGCGCTGGCAGAGCTCCCGCTGGGGGAAAACGGGAAAGCGGCTGGGAGCCTCACGCAGAAAGAGATAATCGACAGGTCTGGAGGGCTGCTTAAGCAGAATTCGGCAAAGGCGCACCTGAAGATGCTTGATTCGAACGGCATCATAGAATACGAATACACAAGCCCGCACAGTACCGATAGAAAGGCAAGAGCAACGGTTACATACAGGCTTGCCGACAAGGCGCTTGTTTCCGGTATTCCGCTGGAAGAGCTTGCGAAGAAGGTGTCTTCTGGGAAGAACAACGTGCCGAAGGAGAGACTGGAGCACGCGCTACAATTCATAATGATGCGCGAAGACAGGGAGATATACCTTCACGAGCTACAGGAGCACCTTATCAGGAAGTATTGCACGGGTGAGAACGGGCAGCCGACCGAACACACTATGGGACACAATGCATTGTTCATACTGAACGGGCTTTCGGATCTCGGTGTACTGACAAGAAGTGAAAGCCCGCAGACGAGGGCGGCTCCAAATTGGATAACTTGGAAGTTCAACAGGATGGTTCTGGAAGAGGCCAGGAGCGCGGCGATGCTCGACGTCAGCGGCATGAGAAGGCCGCCCATAAGCACGGGGATGTTAGGCAGGTTCTTGCAGAACGGCATCGAGGAGTATGGCTGGAGGCTGGGAAAAATACCCAAGAATGAGGTAAGAAGGCTGGAGGATTTTATTAGGAGGAACGGACCGGTGAGCATAGAGGAGATCGTCAGTAGTTTCTCCAAGATTACGGGAAGGAAAGAGAACAGCATCTATGTAGTAAGACCGTATCTGAACAGGCTCGGGAGCAGGATAACGTGCAACAGGGACGGACTATATGTGCACAGTAGCAGTCCTCTGGCAAGGGAGTTCGGGATAAGGAAGCTGGTCAGACGCGGCCCCTCGACTCCCCGAGCACTACGCCGCTCGCAATCAGATGTGCGAGCCGCAGCAGGCGCGCAGACTCGCTGACGAACTTTGCGGACTCTCCCTTCTCCAGAGTCGTCTGGACATAGTACCCGTCGTGCCTGTATTCTTCCAGCTCGCCGATCTTCTTTACCAATCCGGTCCTGGAAGAGACATTCTGTTTCCCCTGCTTCGAGAACGCCCTTAGTGCCTTTACGAGCTCTTCCGGGTGCGGCTTGTTCCTCGTTATCGACAGGACTTCCGCCCCGGTTTTCCTCTTCAGCGCTTGCACGTCGAGCACATTCAGCCCGGCAAAGCCGATGCCGTTGACAACGATGAGCTTCGCCTGCTCCCTGAAACGCGTGCCGTTGAATAATCGCGCGAGTTTGGCTGTCGAATCCGTTCCGTCAGCCTGCACCCTCGTTGAGACCACTCCCTCTATCGTCCCCATGCGGGAGACAAGCCCGAGCGCAATCGTGTTCTTCCCCCTGAGTAGACCCGACACCACCGCAAGCAGCCTTACTCCCTTCTTCATCCCAATCCAGCCTCTTCCATCACGGCCTCGTATGCGGCAGGAAGCTCCGTTATGCCACGATGCTCATTGAAGTGCGCCCATCCTCTCATGACCATGACTTTGCAGTGCAGTTCTTTCTCGAAAATCTCGGAATCAAGGTAATTTACATATGGATCGTTTGTGGAGAACAGGGCGGCTATGCTCTTTGCGTTCTCACGGATAACGCTCCACGGATAGCCGTCTGAAAGCCACCTGCCGCCCATCTCCTTTCCGTACCTTCTGTCCTTGGCTTTAAGGCACGGCCATGGTGCGACCAGCACGGCACCGCCTATACGACCACGTGCCTCTGCAAGGTATTTCATTATCGTATTCGCACCGGCGCTGTGGCCTATCAGGTATGTGTTCTCGTCGGGCTTTGCTACCAATTTCGATAGGGTGGATACCCATTCGCCGGGTTGCGGGTCCATGTTGTTCGGCATCGAAGGTATCTCTACCTTGAATCCCCTCCCCTCGAGAAGCTTTCCAAGCCATGGATACCATCCCTGCTGTGGATTGCCCTGCCACCCGTGTATGATGAATGCACGCCTCACGGTCCCATCCTGCAGCATACTTTCGCGAAAGGGATAAATAAAGGTTTCGACGATACCTAAGCATGGAATCGCTGGCCAAAAAATGCGAGGAAGAGCTGGAGAGCCACGGCTTTGTCTGCGCGAGCACATCAAGCATGCGTTCATGCTTCGACATAATAGCGAGCAGAAAAGGGCGCCTGGTGCTGATAAAACTGGTTGACAACATCAACTCCCTGTCAAAAACGGAGGCGGAATCTCTTAAGAAGCTGAAGAGCTTCTTCGATGCGGAGATACTCGTGACCTTCGCTGGCGGCAGACAGCAGAGAGGCAGGCTTTTCACAAGGCACGGGATAAGCTGCGTCGAGCAGGGGACGTTGGAATCCATACTCGACAACAAGCCCGTGGCCAAGGCGGGCAGGTTCATTAAGGAGAGGTATACTATAGACAGCGCGGAGCTGAAAAGGGTGAGGAGCCTATACGGAATGAGCATACGCGAACTGTCGGAGAAGGCCGGAATATCGAAGGACACGATATTCCGCTACGAGCAGGGACGTTCTGGAGCAAAGAGGCAGAGCGCCGAGAAGCTTGAGCACATCCTTGGTGTGAGGATATCAAGCGTAGATGGGAGCGTGGAGAAGCCGCAGTCTTACAGTTACAAGAAGTTGGCAGACAGGCTGGACGTCGGCTTCCTTGATGTCGGCGCACCGTTCGACATAGTCGGAAAGAGGCACTCCAGGTTTGAGATCGCGCGCCAGGCAGACCCGCGGACCATGGCGAAAATCGCGTTCTTCTATAGGGAGCTCCTCGATGTCCTTCCCGATGATTACAGGTTCTTCATGGTGAAGAAAAAGGGCAGCGGCAACCTGAAGGGTATTCCGCTGCTGACACAGAAGGAGGTAGCGAAGGCGAAGACCGAGAAAGAGCTGATTGACATAATACTCGGACAGATGAAGTAGTT
>JAJZNR010000004.1:0-12713 GCA_021811605.1 Microcaldota archaeon
CGCCAACCCATACGCACCCACAGGATAATAGGCAATGCTGCCGTTGTATCCCGTGGCTGAGCACCCGGCATTGAGATTGTAGGAGGTGCCTGCGGAGAGTTTCTCCAACGTGAACGAGACAGTCGCAAACGGGCTCACTACGGGTGAGTTGCACGAGAAGCCGGAGCTGGCGTTGCCCGCGCACGTCCCGTTGAACGAGAGGTGTATCGTGTTGCTGAACGTCTTGAACGTATAGTTCAATTGCGGCGTGACTGATATTGGTCCGGGGAGCGAAATCACCTCAGACCTTGTTACCGGAACGCCTATGCTCACCGCATTCATCTCCATGACCTGTGCGGAGGTCGTGTTGAAGGCTTCCTGCTGCGATTGCGGAACGGAGAGAGTCGCATTCAGCGGGACGTTGTACTCCGTTGAGATGCACATCGAGAACATCGCAGAAGAGCCATTCGTAGCCACAAGGGTGCAGGGCATGCCATCGTATGTGCGCTCGCCGGCCACATCGAGATGGATGTCAGATACGCTGCCAAAATCCAGGGAACTAAGGCTCTGGTAGGCGGAGGAGGAGGGTTGGGAAGGCATACATGTGTAGTTGGCGCCTCTGATGCTGCTCCCGTATTTGTAGCAGCCGTATCCGGTCGTTCCGTTCACCTTTATCGAGACTATGCTGAAGTTGCCTGCCGCTGTGCTGTTCAGCAGGTCGAGGACCAACCTGGAGCTTCCGTTCAATCGCATGTAGGTGAGATATATGGAGGCGTTGATGCTTGTGTTGAAGGTGTTTGCACCGAGTGCCCTGGTCGTGAACGTGTTGAGCCTGCCGGAATAGGTCACGTTGAACCACGGTGATGAAGTCACCTGGTTTGACATGGCTGTGAGAAGGGTGCTGAGGTTGAACTGTTCTCCCGAAGCCAACAGCTGATGGACCGTGGGTATTTGCCCCACAACGATCTGGTTGACAGGGTTCGCTGGCTGCATAGGCTGTGGGAAGAGATATGTGATTGAAGTCAGGATTGCGGCGAGCACTACTATACCTATGGCGCCTCCGAGGACTATCTTGGGGTCCAAGGTCTCGAGAGTAGTAGCTGCCATCCTTTACCGCCGATCCGAACCGCGATAAAGCGCACGGTCGGACATTGGTTATTTACTGGCAAAGCATATAAACCTGAAGAAGGTTAGGCTTGTCCTGTTTTCCATTGCGGACAGTCGCTGTATGGGTACGGATGCGGCCTTATCGCCGCTGACAGCGCGTCTAGCTCGAGAGATAGTTCCTTCGCTTCCGGGAAATCTATCGAATCCAGGCTCTCCCTCCTGAATCCGAAGAAGTAGGATGGCCTGAAGAGCATCTCTTTCGGGAATTCGTTTGGGTTGCCCGACCTGAGCAGGTAGAGCAGAGATATGCAGTATACGAAAGCCGTCCTGCACGTCTCTTTCTCGTTCTCTTTCTTTGAGGCGAGAGCGGATATGCTGTTCCTTGCCGCTGAGTACGCCAGCGCCCTCGTGGAATCGCTGCACAGGAAGTGGAGGGCCTCACGCACTTCGGCCTCTGTAACTGCGGGCTGGAGTCCCATGCCAGAACCACGGGTAACCCGCCGGTTCCTATTTTCCGCTGCCGGCTGCGTATTCTGGGCCAGTTCCAGTCCCAGGTTGCGGATATCGGAATCTGTTTCTTTCCTTGCGCTGTGAACCATTCCGGCCTTTGCCAGGAGCCTCACCAGCTCGCGGAGGGCTTTCTTCTGCCCGTGGGATATCACGGAGTTCCTTTCGGAAAGGTCCTCGAGCATGGATTTGGAGGGGCTTGCCTCCAAACACGGCAGGCGGCTGTCCTGCTGCCGTAGCTGCGGAGCGCTGATGCCATAGCTGGCATCGGAAGCGCCAACGCTACTGTTAAAGATTGCACCGCTCAAAGGACCGACCTCGTCGATTGACTATTATGCCAAAAAGACTTTTAAACGTTTCTGAGGTTCGCCGAGACGAACTTCGCATTCGCCGAAATCTTTTCCAGTGCGATCTTCAGCTCGCGGTCTATGTCGGCGCGCATGTTCGCCTTGTTGGAGAAGAAACGTTCTATGTCCTCTTTGGTCGAGATGTCCCTCACTACCGCAAGAGATGAGACGACGTTGGCGAGCATGTGCGGACCGGACGGATAGAACTCCATAAGCCTGTGCCAGTTGGCCTTGAGCCATGGCCACGCCACCCCGCGTGCGTGCGGGTTTGCTAGGGCGCCTATCAGCGGGTACAGGGAATCCTGCATGCGCACCCTCTTCGTGTCCATGCTGGCCGAGAGCGTCTTCTTCAGGAACGGGATGTCCCTGAAATCGCCGAGCGCGGCGACAGCCCTAAGGCTGTCCTCCGGCAGCCTGGAATTGGAATACATGCCGAGAAGCCTGTCGAAAACCTCCTGCGTGGGGTTATGCTGCGCCATTATGGAGAATACCGCGCCCTTCAGGTTGGGGTCTATGGCGCCCCTGCCGTTCACATAGCTACGGAACGACTCCTCGGCCCATCTGACAATTCTTTCGTCGTCTGCCATCCCTAGGGATGCAACCGCGAGTGCGCGGGTCCTAGGCTCGGTTACGCCTTCCCCCTTCTTAGCGGATATGCCCACCTTGTCGAGCAGGCGCCGGTTGAACCGTATTATCGTCTTCTTCACGGCTTCGGCGAAGGGCTCGCCGAATCCCATCGTGTACAGCCATGAGAGGTGCCCGGATACCGAGAACGAGAGCGGATAGTCTGCTCCGAGGAGATAACTATTGACGAACGAGAGGTACCTTTTCACAGTCGTCCTGCCAGTCCTGACCCCTGAGAAGAGGTCGTTCTCCACGCCCCACGCGTCTAGAGGAGCGAGCCTCCCGTCCCTTATCATCATGCCCAGTTTCTCGAGAACGCTTTCAGGATAAGACACCTTATACAGGGTGTTCTGCCCTGCGTTGAGCTTTATCCAGTCGCCAGATGTCTTTATCTTGAGCGTCTTTCCTTTCATCAGGATTTTCCGCTCTCCTTCCTCAGAGAGGTAGTGCAGCGGTATGGGCCACACGCCAGGCAGCTTATAGTCGAGAAGGGTGTAACGTTTTTGCGTCAGTACGAAACCTCCAGCGGACTTCTCTATGTTTATTATCGGATAGCCAGGACTGGTTATCCATGCCTGCATGACCTTTGACACCGGCTTTCCCCTTGCCTCCTTCTGCACCGCGCCCCACAGGTCGTCCCTGGAGGCGTTGCCGTATTTGTGTGAAATGAGATACCGGTGAAGACCTCTCCTGAACGCGTCAGCGCCGACAAAGTCCTCCAGCATGTTCAACACTGTGGAACCCTTGGAGTAGCTGACCATGTCGAACATAGAATTTATCTCGTCTGGAGTATCGACCCTCATGCTTATAGGGTGCGTGGACTTGAACGCGTCAGCGCCGAAGGCGCTGGGGAAGCGCTGCTCGTAATATCCCATCAGCATCTTCAGTTCGGGCAGTACGGTGTCGGCTATCTTATAGGACATGAACGTTGCGAAGCTCTCGTTGAGCCATATGTCGTCCCACCACTCCATGGTAACGAGGTCGCCGAACCACTGGTGGACCAGCTCGTGGGCTATGACTTCGCATATGCGCTGCTTCACTCCGGCGGACGCCTCCTTCGCATCGGTGAGGAAGCCGTATTCGCGGAACGTTATCGCGCCCCAGTTCTCCATCGCTCCGGCTGCGAAGTCTGGGATGGCGATAAGGTCGAGCTTCGGGAGCGGGAAGTCTATGCCGAAGTACTTCTCCTCGGCAGCGAGGAGGCGCTTGCCGTAATCGAGGGCTATCTTCCCAAGCCCCTTCTTCCCTGGCGTGGTAATGACATGCACCCTGACCCTTCCGGTGGCGTCTCCAGTCGCCTCGAACCTGCCCACTCCGATGTACAGGAGGTAGGTCGACATCCTTGGAGTCGTATGGAATATGACAAGCTTCTTTGTTCCGGCGTTCTTGACGCTCTTCCGTGGCATGTTGGACAGTGCCACCATATCCTTGTCCACAAGTAGGGAGAGATCGAAGGTCGCCTTGAACGCAGGCTCGTCGAAGCACGGGAAAGCCGCGCGCGCGTCAGGCGCCTCGAACTGCGTTGTCATTATGTAGCCGGATTTCTTTCCTGCGTTGTACTTGCTCCTGTAGAAACCGTAGAGCTTGTCGTTGTGCACCCCCTGGTAGGATATCTGCAGGGTGGCTGCGCCGGATACCGGCTCTTCCGTCTTTATCGAGATGCGCTCCAGTTTCTTGTCCAGGCTGAATGTGCAACGGATCTTCTTGCTGCCTGAAAGGACACTCACAGATCTTATCTTCAGCTCTTTTGCGTTGAGCAGCACCGTTGAGGTCCGCTTCCTTATCCTGACGCCTATGGAACATTCGCCGCTGAACCGGAATGTCCTGAAGTCGGGCTCTATGCTGAGCTTGTAGTTAATGGGGATTACGCTGTCTCCGAGAGTTTGATGTTTTGTCATTCGCACACCATATATCGTTTGTTTTTGTTTTTTATTCTATTTTTGTTTTCTTTTATCGGTTGCCTATTTCGATCCTTCTACTCACGCTCATTCGTCTTTCAGAAGGCCGGTGATGTCCTTCAGGTAGAGGGCGTCGAAGATGAATACCCTCACCCTGCTGCCGTGCCTCAGCGTTATCTCGTAAATGGGGAGATAGGTCTCCGATATCCTTATGGGACGCGAACCCGGGAAGATGTTTGCAGAGAGCAGCTCCGCGTTCTTGAGGCGGTTCCTGTCGTAGTTGACTACGGAGCTCTCCGGGACCTGCATCTGCGTCTGCTCGCCCTCGAGCTTCTGCGTATGCCGTGAGTAGTCGGGAATCGAGTACCTCCCTTTATCCTCGCGTATGTGACCCGACCTCTGCAGTTTGCTGACCGCCCTGCTGAGGTTGCTTTCGCCGAGGTCATCCTCTATCTGCGGCAGGTCTGCCCTGCCGCGCCGCGCTATCGCGCCGAGTACGGCGAGGTCTGCAGGGGTGAGCCTTGCGGGTTTCTCTATTCCGAGTGCGTTGAACTCAATGCCCTTTCCGAACGTGACAAGGCGGTTCCCCATTACCAGAAGGCTGTGTTCCCTGAACTCGTTCTTCTTCCTGGTCGGAACCCTGATATCGCATGCGGCAAGCTGGATGTATCTGGGTTTTATCGAGTCGACAGACTCAACGGCGTCGCCGAAAAGACCGAACTTCTTCTTGAGAAGACCCTGAGCCTTCGCTGCGGCGTCATCAGCGCTGAACCGCGCCGCTATCACGCTGGCGGCCATTTTCGGAGCCGATTTACCGGTTGGCTCTGAAAGCGCCTCTGTTACTATTTCGGGGACTGCCTTCAGGCCTCTGACGATGTCCGATACGCTTGGACCTTCGGATAGCCGTTCCGCAAGAACGGGAGTGGCACCGCCAGGAACCACGACGCGCGGCTTTACCCTGAACGGCCGGTCGTGCTTCATCCCGAAAGGGAGGAATGTCCCGGTCTCGAACTGGACAAGCCCGTTGAGCAGTTTCCTGTCGTTGATCAACTGGCTTATGGCCTGGAGGTCGTTCTCTATGGTCAGCTTGCCGATAAAGCCGTAGGAGCACTGGGCAAGAACGTTCTTGCTCACGCTGGCAGGCCGCTGCGTTGCGATAAGAAGGCCAAGACCGCGCTTCCTGCCGCGGACGCTTATCTCCTCTATGATGGACATGCGGGGCTTCACTATCTGCGGCGCGAACTTATCCGCCTCTTCTATTATGGCGAGGAACGGCTTTCTCTTCTGCTCCTCCACCTGGTACAGCGCGTCGAGCGCCCTGTACACGTAGTCCTGCTTGTCAGCCACCTCGGACACGTCGAATATCACTGGCATCCCGCTCTCCACGCACTTCTGGAAGAGCTTCCTGTACTGCGTGTCTATCCCCACGTCTGCGCTGCGGTCCTTGCCTACCCAGAGTATGTTGAACATCGATTTGAGGGATCTGTATTCGCCTTCGGTGTCGACGATCAGGAATGGCAGGCGGTTCCTGCATAGCTCCTCCACTATGACACCGACAAGATACGACTTCCCGGAACCGCTCTGCCCTATAACGCAGCCACGGCCAGTGACAACGGATTGGGCGTCAAGGTCCACTGACTTGGAAAGGTTGAGCTCCACGACCATGATTCTGAATCGCAGATGAAGCTTAAAATGATTGTGTAAGATTGATTAGCGTCTAAGCCTGTGCAGTCCATCGTTATAGACTACCCTGCTGCCATCGAACTCTATGCTGATTGCCGGTTCTTCCAGGCACCCCATTGAGGAAAGCGCCTCCATCATCGCGCCCCTATTCTCAGGCGGGACGATGCCGCTCATGCTTCCACCGCCCCCTGCGCCGGCGAGCTTGACGCCAAGCGCCCCGTTCTCCATCGCGACGGTAAGGAACTTCTCTATCTCCTTGCCGTTCGGCACAGCGCCGTTTGTTATCTCCTGTTTCAACTTGTTGCCTTCGCGCAGTATGCGACCGAGCTCCTGCATGTCGCCGTTCCGTATGGCACGCTCCGCCTCTGGGACAAGGTCAGCCTGCCTCCTGTAGTTATCGAGGTTTTTCGAAAGCGCCTCCGCTTCGCTCTGCTTCCTGAGAATCGAATCCGCTGTGACCTCCTTCGGCCTGTTCAGTGGAAGCACGATAAGGAAGAGATGTTCGTTAAGGACTTTCGTCTGCCTCATGTCCACGTCTATAGGCTGCCTGGATACGGTCCCGTCCATATCGAACTTGAAGATGTTTATCCCTCCGTATGCCGCGGCGTACTGGTCCTGCATCCCTCCCGTGACTGCGCCAAGCTCCTCGGTCTGGATGTTTTCCTGCACTATGCTGGCAGTCTTGGCGAGCGACTCCCGTGTGACCCCCAGGTCGCAGAAGGCGCGGACCGCGTTGATGAGGCCCACTATGTAAGAGCTGCTGCCGCCGAGACCGCCGCTGGCCTCTCTGGGTATGTCTGCATGCGAATGGATCTCGAGCCCGGTAAGCACGCCTTCGTGCATGAGAACGTGCTTCGTTGGAAGATGCTTGAGTTCGTTCGCATAATCTGCCCTGCCGAATCCCTCCCTGTAGGATAGAGAAAGTTTCTTCGGGTCGTGGTTCTGGTAGACGTCGACGTCTACGTAGCTGGTTATCGTGCTGTTCAGAACGCGTCCTCCGGTCTTCTCCCGTACGGCAAGTATGTCGGTACCTCCGCCAGCCCAGGATATCCTGAGCGGGGTCTTCGTTTTAAGCGCCATCGGGTGAACTTAACCCACTATGATACTTATACTTTTCGTACTGCAGAACAGAATCCTTTTAAGGCTTAAATTGATGCTTTTGAGTGAACTATGGTTAAATTGTGGTGACTACAAGGGTATGGAGTATGTTTGAGCTTGATGAGAACAGAATGATAGTGAGATTCGAGATGATAGGAAATGCTTGACAACCTAATAAACGTAGGAACCTACGTCATGGATAAAGCGATACCAGATACCTACCGGAAGCGGCTTAGTTGACGAAACCATATTCCTCAAATCTTCATATGAGCGCAAGGTACGTGGACATCTACCTAGGAAATGGGAGAAATGAATCAGTATGGACGCGAAAAGTGGTACATCTGTCGCAGAGCAGTGTCTTAAAAAGTGGGTCATATCTGATGCGACATTATTAACAGAAGGTATCTTGATAATCGTCTAGCGACTAAGCTCGTAATGATCTTTGTATCCAGTGTTGTGTGAAATTATTTTACTGTATTTCTGTACCACTTTATTGTCTGGTCAAGGCCCTGTTCGAATGTGTATGAAGGCGTCCATCCAAGCTCCCTTCTTATCTTCGATGCATCTGTCGCATATCTCAGGTCATGACCAGGTCTATCTCTAACAAATTGTATGAGGGATTCTGGTTTTCCAAGTCTTTTCAATATTTCTTTAACTATATCTATATTTCGTTTCTCGTAACCTGTTCCAATCATGTAAGTCTCGCCCACCTTTCCTTTTATCAATATTGACTCTAGCGCTGAACAATGATCTTCCACATAAATCCAATCTCTGATATTTATTCCACTGCCATAGACAGGTATTGGAACATCGTTAAGTGCATTCAGTATTACTTTGGGTATAAATTTTTCCTTATTCTGATATCTCCCATAATTGTTGCCACAGTTTGATATTGTGACTGGAATATCGTAGGTGTTGTAATATGCATTAACGAGGTGATCGGCGCAAGCTTTTGTCGCTGAATATGGATTCTTCGGATTGTATCTCGTTGTTTCATTAAATCTTTCGCTTTCATCGAGCTTCAGTGAACCAAAAACTTCATCGGTAGAAACTTGATGGAATCTCTTCTTGTATTTTCTCACGGCTTCGAGTAGAGAATGCACGCCAAGAACGTTTGAGACAACGAAATCTCTAGAGCTCACTATGGAGTTGTCAACGTGGGTTTCGGCTGCAAAATTTATTATCATGTCGTTCTCGGATACGAGTTTGTCAACTAACGCGCTATCAGACACATCCCCACTCACCATGAAATAGTTCTCTGCCTTCAATCCCATTAGATTTTCAGGATTCGCAGCGTAGGTAAGCTTATCAAGATTCGTTATATTATCTTGGGGGTACTTTTCTAACCAATATCTGATGAAGTTTGCACCTATAAAGCCACAGCCCCCAGTAACTAAAAGTTTCATATACGATCGCCAATCTGCTTCTTGAGTATTGAAAGCCCTTCCTTTATGCCAAGCGTCTGCATTTTTGCAGCTTTCTCTGCCTTATCCACTGACATGTCTACACTACTAGGTCTTTGAGCAGTCTGGTGCAACTCAGCTGTTCTTATCTGCGATATTAGAGACCTATCAAATCCAAAGAGGTTTGCGACTTCACATGAAAAATCATACCTATTTATGCAGTCCTTTCCAGTTACGTGGAAAAGCCCTGTTTCATCTTTTTCATATAGAGCAAGTATGAACTCTATGAGATTGTCTGCAAATGTTGGACAACTCCTCTGGTCATCTACTACTCTTACCGACTCATTCTTCTTTAACTTGCTGATTAACCACAACACAAAATTCACCCTTGCACTGTTTGATCCCTTTCCGTATATAACAGATGAGCGGATAGTCAAGTGATCCACATCTAGCATCGTCAGCACGTATTCGGTTATAGCCTTTGTCTTTGAATAATAGCAGAGTGGATGCGGCTTATCTTTTTCTGAATATTTTTTTGTTTTCCTTCCATCAAATACATAGTCGGTAGAAAGAAAAATATATTTGCACCCAAAATTTTTGCATGCTTCTGCAATATTTCTACTCCCTACTACATTGGTATGCCATGTCTCTTCTGGATGTGTTTCACAGTAATCCAAATTTGTTAGACTGTGTACATCAACAACGCAATCTGGTTTTATCTTTTCCACAAGTCTGAAGGTGTTTTTTCTATCAGTTGCGTCTAACTTGTAAATATTTTTACCCTGTATCTCATGTTCGTTATAAGTGCCAAAAAGTTCATAACGACAAGCAGCGAGTTCCATCAGTCTGCCGCCCACTAGTCCACTGCAACCAACAACCAAAATCTTATCCATATTGTCACTCGTAATTTTGAACAGTCCATCTAGAATCACATGTAAACAAAATTTGTTTCCACATTCTTCAAAGGTGGAAGAATAGCATCCTTCTCCGATAGTATCGCATCATTCAGTGGCCACGGTATCGCCAGACTCTCATCGTTCCAGAGTACACCGCGTTCGTGCACTTTTGACCATTCTGAACCCGTTACTTTATATGATAATATTGTGTCGTCTTCAAGTGTCATGAACCCATGAGCAAAACCCGTAGGTATCCATAGCATCTTGTTTTCATTTCCTGATAGAACAACTGAAATCCACTTGCCGTAAGTGGGTGATCCTTCTCTGATGTCCAAAGCCACGTCAAACACCTTTCCCCACGTTACATACACCAACTTACCCTGTGCCTTTGGCTCTAATTGGAAGTGTAGTCCCCTAACTACACCTTTTTTCGATATTGAATGGTTATCTTGTACGAAGTCCACAGGTATACCGTTGGCCAGCATGTTTGAGTTTTTACAACTTTCGAAAAAGTAGCCCCTCTCATCGTAGAACTTCTGATACTCTATGATAACAGGACCGTGTATCTCGAGCTTTGTGAATTTAAAAGGCAATTTTTCACCTATATTCTGTAATCCTCAACTTTCTTTGCAAGTATGTTTGCCCTATGTAATGATTCGAAGGTTCCTGCATCTATCCACTCCCCTTTTACGCGATAGCATTTTAGCCCACCTTCACTTAGGTAACAGCTGTTGAGATCAGTAACCTCTAACTCTCCCCTTCTAGAAGGTTTCAATGTTTTAATCTTATCGAAAACAGTATGGTCATAAAGATAAATGCCTGTTGAGATGCAGTTGGACTTTGGAACCTCTGGCTTCTCCTCTATACTTATTACGTTACCATCTTTGTCGAACTCCACAACTCCAAATCTCTGCGGATCCGGAACCTCCTTCAGAAATATCGTTGCACCTTTTGGGTCTGTGCTAAAACGATCAAGTAGTTCTTTAATTTCTTCGTATTCTTTATCATCCAGCATGAATATGTTGTCACCTAGTATTACCAATATTGGCTCATTACGAGCTATTCGTTCCACTAGGCCAATTGCTTGTGCTATTCCCAGTGCTCCCTCTTGCACTTTGTAAGTAAAATCTACGCCATATTCACAACCATTACCAAAGAGGTTTGCAAAGTCGCCAGCAAACTCCCTTCCTGTTACTATGGCGACCTCGCTTATCCCGATTTTCTTTAAAAATTCTAGAGGATAGAAAATCATTGGTTTCTTGTAGATTGGAAGCAGGTGCTTGTTTGTAACTTGCGTGAGAGGTTTCAGTCTCGATCCAGTTCCACCTGCCAATATCACTCCGAGCATGTTATCACTTGCGTATTATCTAAATGAAAATACTTATAAGTATATTGTTATATGATTTAATGGTATAAGCGTCTAAATATTAGACAAATTACAATATGAGTCCAGTATTATATTCGCATAAATATTCGCATAAGGCCACTACTAACTGCCGTAAAGCAATGAGACTTAACTTAGAATAAAAGTGCCGATTTCATCATACGACAAACATCAAATTCGGTATTTAGAAACCCTCGTTGTAGCACTTAGCTTTTTGAACGCACACCATGTTAGGCTGGTGCTTCTATCTTCTGCGATTGTTCTATAGCATCAGCCTCTTCAGGCTTAAGCTTCGCTAGCGCACTTGGGTTCTTAATGTAATAAGATAGGTATGGCAGATGACTTGAACTGAAGCTCCAGTTGGTTCCCCAATCATTCAGACAGCCTTTGCAGCCCTTCACAATTTTTCTGGCCTCTTTTGCCATAACACTCTTCCATATCTCAGTTGGTGTGTTCTCCCTTACGTTTCCGGCCTTAACATTCCAGTGTGTAAGGCATGGTGCAACATCGCCATTGCTCTTCAGGACAAAAAATGTATACATGGAGAAGCACGTAAATGCAATCGGTTCATTCTTGAGCCACTTGAGCCACTTCTCATTGACAAGAGACGGCGGCAGAGCCTGAACTATCTTTATTATTATGTCGCGTTCGTTCTCTTGGCTTGTACCAGAGTTACCATAGAACGGAGTAGCATTATACCACTGAACTTTGTGGTTGACACCTATACTCTTCGCATACGCAGCCACTTCATCTATGTTTGGAATCGTCTTATCTATCAGTACAGTACCAATACCAACATTTAGTCTGTTGCCATACGTCTTTTTGAGCTCCAAAAGCTCTCTGAGCAGATAGTCGGCATTCTTAAAGTTACCTTTTACCCCACGTATATTATCATGTTTTTCGCCAACACCGTCCAGAGATACGCCAACATCCATTTTGACGCCCAAATCCAACATGCATTTTACAGTGTCTAGGGCGCGATTTGGCATAAGAGCATTAGTGCTGAGTTGTAGTGTAGCGGATGGAAGGGCTTCGTGTTCTGCTATGAAGACCTCCTTGAGATCTGTTCTAGTAGTGGCCTCCCCTCCCGTATTGATTATGTAGCCTATGTCCTGCATCACTGGATCGCTAAGAACACGTTTTATTTCCTCTGGTGAAAGAGGTTCATGGAGTTTCTTGTTCTGCCAGATATTACAGGTAATACAACGCGAATTGCAGAGGTCAGTTGTCATAAGGACAAGCCATCTAGGTTTCAACTTATCAAACCTCCTGAGCACGAGGTTTTTTGGACCATTTACTATAGCTTTTGCTCCACGCGGTAAGTATGCCAATTCTATTCAATCACCAAGTTATATAGTGATAGTTGGAATGTTTCATATATAAAAACCTTGCTTATGAGAATTGATACGAATGTGGGAATCTGTTTTTGACGTAATCACCTGAAAAGACTTGAAAAACTATCATTCATCATAGAGTAGGTGAACCTTTTTGCTGTTGCAATTCCATTTTTCGACAACAATCTCTTGTATGGAATTGGACGAGTGGTTATTGACCTTACTGCCTCCACTATCGATGTCGAATTTCTAATTGGTACTAGTATGCAGTTGAAACCATCCTTTGCATACTCGTGAACACCAACACAGTCGGTAGTAATCGTAAGGCAGCCGCACGCCATTGCCTCTAGGGGTGGAGACCCAAAACCTTCGACTACAGAAGTGTATATGAAAATCGATGCCGAATTATAGAGTTCAACGAGCACCTTGTTACTCGGTTTATAGTGATATTCA
>JAJZNR010000004.1:12746-27550 GCA_021811605.1 Microcaldota archaeon
GCCTATAGAATATATTTATGCCACCAGGAGGATAGCCAAAAATAGTCTGTGCAGGTATCACAAATACAAAATCATACTCTTTCATTTTACCGGCCTCGAGTTTCATCTACAGTGTCCACAGGTATGTATACCTCATTCTTTTTATATATTTTTAGAGCGGCTGAGAACGCTTTTGACATGTAGCGGAGTTTTTGGAGACCCTCCTTTAAAGTGTTGAAGTGCACACTCGGAGCAGAACTCATAAAGCAGCCGATTGCATCAGCAATCACTTTGCCGGGTAGCAGTGATGGTTTATATCGTAGTATGAAGATGAATTCATTCCTCTTGCCTAAGAATGCTTTCTCTTCAATCGCCCAGGTTCTTTTAGCCTTTAACTTATGCCAGGTGTAACTTTCAAGGTGTATTACGTTTGTGTTACCAACATAGTACGATCTGTAACCGTTTCTGAATGCCCTAAAGCAGAAGTCAACATCCTCAAGTCCTAGTGGAGTATAGACTTCGTCATACATACCTATCTTTTTTATTACGTCAACCTTTACTATAACTGCTGCACTAGTAACAAACACTCTGTAGCCAGAGTGAGCACTCTTTATGCTATCTTTGATATGTGTTGCGCCAGTAAGGCACATGCGTCCCCCACCGTGCTGCACTTTACCAGTAGGGTAGAGTAGTCGACATCCAACCACGCCGATATGCTTATCGACTTTGAATCCGTCTAACATCTTTGAAAGCCATTCTTTGTCAGTAAATATAAGATCACTGTTCAGTATCGCAAAGTAATCTGTGTCTGGATACTCTTTCAGCATCTTTTCTATAGCTCTGTTGTAGGCCTTTGCAAAACCAAGATTTTTTCCCGTGTTAAAAATCTCAACGTTTTTGTAATTCTTTCTTACGTATTCTCTTGAATTGTCTTTACTTCCTTGATCTATTACAAGTACTTTGAGATTTTTATAGTGAGTTTCCAGCAGAGACTCTAGGCATAGCTTCAGTATAGGATGGCCGTCATATATTACACTCATGCCCTCCAGGTTTAATATCATTGCAGTTACTTTTGGAATTGCGATTGAATTTTTAGTCATTTTTTCCACCATCAAATATCCTTACCCAAAATCTTTGCATATGCTTCAAGAGTCTTCTGTGCGGTACGTTCCCATGTGAACTGCCTAGCCTGCAACATGGCCTTTTTTCTTTGTTTCTCATTGTAACCGTTCCTTCTTATATTGAGGATTATTTCAGCCATGTGTTCCTCATCACGCGCTTCGAAACAATACTTTCTGACCTCTTGGCTTATCTTACTATTTTTGAATATTATCACTGGAAGACCTCTGGCTTTAGCCTCTTGGATTGGTAGACCAAACCCTTCATACATGCTTGGGTGCAGAAACACGTCGAACGAATCATATTTCGCGATAAGTTTTTGCTCGGATAGCTCTCCCATCAGCGATATCCTATTATCGTTTTCTATAATCCTCTCTAGCTCTCCTGCTCTAAAGATGCTCTTTCCCCAGAATTCCAATTTAACTGATTTGTCATCTATGAGCTTGAACATCCGTATTATTGAAGGTATGTTCTTCCGTGGCGTAAGCGTACCTATATATCCGACCTGGAATTCTCTCCGTTTGGTTTTTTTAGGTAGCTTTGTAAAAAATCTTCTATCGATCCCATGTGGCGCATAGAATATCTTTTTCTTAGGGAAACCAAGAGACACGGCCTCATTGAGTGTTTGGAGTGAATTCGCCATCAGATAGTCAGAGGAGAGTATTACATTTAGGCTTGGCAGAACTGCAAGATAGAGCCATAGGCTATCTTTAATCGTATGTGTTGTGAGTCTGCTTATCTCTGGGTATATTCGAGCTTGAAACTCATGCGCAGTAGTGAGCAGTATCTGGTCTTTTGCCAGCCTAATATTATACATTGGATATGCACACGGGTTGTGTATAAGTTTGTATTTTGATAAATCCAGAAGCATGGTATTGATAGTGAACGAAATTACAGGGCTAACAACTGAGAAGTTCCCTGACTTTATGTCATCTATTGTTACGCTTTTCCCTCTGTGCACTAAAAGTTTTGCAAGTTCACTTGAATATTTTTGTGGACCTCCAAAAGAACCTTTAGGTCTTACTAAGCCGACATCTATAGATCTTCTGGTCTGTCTCATCTTGTCATCCTATGCGTGTTGCGTAAATCTCTCCGGTTATCCTTCCGCCTATCTCCCGAAATGGCATAGTGTGCTTCACTCTAAAACCTGCTTCTTTAAGCTTTTGTTCTATGTCTAAATAGCCGTAATGATACTCGAGCATTATTTGCTTGAACCGTCGAAGAGTATCTAAGCGGCATGAAAGTATCATCTTGTATTCACAACCTTCACAGTCTGATTTTAACACTGCATCTTGCAGATTATAACGATCAACTATAGAGTCAAGTGTTAAAATTCTTATCACTTTTCCTTTAGCAAAACCTTTCAGTCCGCTTGACATGTTGCTCTCGTAGCCTTCTGCTATCTTTATAGTTGAATCACTTGCACCGCACCCCTCATTTAACATTGTTACTCGACCACTAAGCCCATTAGATTCTATGTTCTTCAGAGCGATTTTATATGAGTGTGGAAATGGCTCAAAGGCATAGATGTGCTTTGCACCATTCAGTGCAAAGTAGATGGATGAATCCCCTATGTTTGCCCCTATATCGATAACATTGCAATTTTTGAAATCCAACCATTTATACTGTTCAACTACAAACTGCTCGTTTAATACTACGGCATGGCTTGCTATCTGCTTTTTCGATGATATGTGGAATTTAAGGATGCGGCCTTTGTAAAGCACAAGAAGCTGGTTATTCATTATACGTATATTGTTCTTAGCACATAACCGAAGAGCTAACGCCTGAGCGCCTTCGCCATCTGCAGCCCAAAATTTAAAATAGTCTTCTGATCCATTGATTTGAAAATACGATCCACTTCTGAGTTTCAAAGTGAATTCTTTTTTAAGGCCTATCCTGAACATTATTAAATCATGCCAGTTCTCTACCAGTGTTAGTACATTTAACAGGTAACTTGGTTTGAATCCAAGAAGTGGTATGAGCAGACGTTCGAGCCTATTGATGTTGTAGTTGCATTTTATTTTTTTTCTTGCCATAGTACCATCTATAGATATATGATATCACTTCCACGCATATATTAGATCCCTAATTATTTTCGTCTTGAATCCTGCATTTCTAAACTTGTCGACAAGTGGCTTGTACTCTGTTTTTTTTCCATTGTTTGGAGTATGACATTCGACAACCATTGTGTCAAATCTGGAGAGCGTTTCATTAGAGGTATTCTGCATAATCTCATACTCGCTTCCTCCAATATCCATTTTCAATACTAATCTCTTCCCAGGATTTGTCTTAACTATCTGGTCAAGTGTTATCACTGGAACCTCCCTCCCTTCTGTCCCTGTAACAGAAGACGCTTTACAGAAGTAACTATGCACGGCAAGCTCAGGAAGCTTTAATATTCCTTTCTCTTTTCCCACGGCCATGTTGAAAATAGTTATAGAACCATCCAGCCTGTTCAACCTTACATTCTCCCTTGCCCGCTCGAACATTGACGGCATGGGCTCGAAGCCTATGACCTCCAATGCCGCACGAGACACGAAATATATCGCAGTATCGCCTATGTTTGCTCCGATATCTATGACGGTTTTACCCTGAACACCAAGAATATCGATGTTGTACTCATTTTCAATAAAAATATGTAGAATCGCGTTAAGAAGGTGATAATACTCTGTCTTGTTTTTGTATGCGAAGAACCTGCCGTCAACTTCTATAGTGTTGTCTAGAACTTTGATACGATCTTTGTATTGATTCTTCCAACAATCTAACACCAAATGTGCAAAATCAGGACCATTAAAATAATTGATGTAGTCATCTTTGTTCTTTATTTCTATTATGTCACCCCTTCTAGTGATGATTGTGATCCTTCTCTTTAATCCAGACCTAAATTGCAGGACATCATACCAGTTTTGTATGGTGTTAACTATAGTCTTCAGGTTTTTTATGCTTGTGCTAATGTATCTCATTCCAACATCTCCATATGATAATGACTAGTTCATTTCGTCTTGTATTCTTTGAATGATTTCAGTGCTGCAGAGAATGCAGATAACTGTGTTTTCAGCCTTATCCGTATTGTCTCCCATTCCCTAAGACACAGATTTGGATTGAGGGCAACAAAGTTGGATATAAAATCTGCTACAAAATAGAAGGGTAACAGATATCGCCTATATCGCAGATAGTATATATACCCATTCCTCCTTGTTGCTCTCACTATCATTTCGTTAGACCATCGGTTTTTAGTATCACTAGAATTGATGGTAAACGATTCAAGATGTTCAATCTTTGTATTACCAACATAATATGAGTTGAATTCAGCTTTTTGCGCCCTTGTAACGAACTCTGCATCCTCCCAGTTAAATGGTAGGAATGTCTCGTCGAAATATCCAATTTTTAAAAAGACCTCTCTTTTGACTAGCAGGACAGCACCGGTAAGTATTGGTGTAAACCTAGATTTCGAGCTCGTGGCTTTATCCTTTGTAAATTTTATCCCTAGGGCGGATATTCGCCCTCCACCGAACTGTACCTTTCCATCTGGATATACTAGCTGGCATCCGCAGAGTTCTGCAGAATTGTGTTCAGTTGCAACAATCATTTTCTTAAGCCATCTTCTGTCATCAAAAATCAGATCGTTGTTAAGTACTACGAAATACCTGGCGTTTGGGTACTTCTTGAAAGCGAACTTGATTGCAATGTTGTTTCCATAAGCCCATCCTCTGTTTTCAACAGATAGGATATCAACGACTTTGTAATGTTTTTTTGTGAAGGCAACGGAATCATCCGTACTCTCAGCATCGACAACGATAATCCTTAGATTCCCATAGTCTGTTTTCGTGAGTGTAGATAGACATGACTCTAGTATGGATTTGCTATTGTACCTTATAGTCCTCCCGTTCCAGTTGAGGACTATCGCCACGACTTCAGGCCATCTGCCTCTTTCAAAGGTAGTATCATCCTTCATCATTTCTCCTCCAGCATCTCAGCCAGCCTAGGTAAAACTTTGGCCTCGCCATATCTCGCATATATCGATTCGGATATGTGCTCTCTTTCTTTTATGTACACTGTTCTGCGTGCCCATTTCTTATGTGCTTCGATTACAGCACTTACAAACTCATCTGTGTTAAATGGCATTATTAGTTTTCCTTGGAATCCGTGCTTAATGATTGTGTTTGCACCCTTCACATTGAAGGCTATAGTATATATCCCATGACTCTGTGCATCCAGGATAGCGGCGGGGAAAGTTTCGTATCTCGATGTGCTGATGAATAAGTCGGCTCTTCTAAACTCTTCTGCAATCTCGTTGGAAGAGAGATAACTTTTCCTCTCCACGTTGTCTGGATATTTTTTGGATAGTGCTGACACTATCTCTTCTCCATCTCCTGCGCCCCCAACTATATGGAATTTAATATTAGAATTGATTGCAAGAGCACTATTCACAACGTCGCGCAGAATGTCTATACCCTTTTGGCTAATCTCTAGTCTCCCTACAAAAAGGACGATGAAATCTTTCCTTTTTATGAATGTATTTAAATTTAACTCAGTCTCTCTTCGATATATGAACACTGGTATTAGTTCTGCGTGAGCAGAAGGTATGTGAGCATGCACCAGATGTAAATCGTCTTCGTTCAGGACATGGAAATATCGTATCTTCTTTAGCTGAGCAATGAACATGCCGTTGAGCAGAGTTTGAATTACGCCTGAATTATTATTGAAGAGCTTTGAAAATATTGGATTGTGTATCCCGATGATTAGCCGCTTCTTGTATCGCTTTGCGTATCTTATAACAAAAAACAGATAGATTGGATTAAAAGTAAGAGCGTAAACGACATCATTTTCTTTGATTGACTTTCTAAGAGTTCGTAGGCTCGCTATCAGAGGTATCATCAGCTTGAATCTGTCACTTTTATCAAAGATGGAGGTCATGCTTATGGAATTTAATCTGTATAAGCCTATTCCTTTGAAATCAAAATCTTTACGAAGCTCTTCTATGCTCACCCTTTTTTCGACTGTCCTGCTCCATATGCTTACAACAGTTATTCTAAACCTGTCTTTGAGTCTTGTAGCGATCTCTAAAACCCATCGCTCACCTCCACCGAAGTTTTCAAGCGCATTGGATAAAAATAGAACACCTAGTTTTGAGCGCCTGATAGCATATGCATCCTTCAGAAGCAGCATAAGTAGTTCTAAGCCCTTTGGGCCATGATCCATATAGCGTCTGTTAAGTTCGGTTATCCTCTTATTATCATCTAAACCTAAAAGGCTCACCATTCCTTCACTTTGCAATAGTCTTGATAGTGCGAACATATCTTGGTGATCCGCTTCCTTCTTGCACGCATGCATCTCGAATAGCTTTCTATAGATTCTGAATATATTGCCAAGGCCGGCACCAGTCTTAAATCCTATGATTACATCTTTTATGGCATAAAATACAAAATAGTCGAACGAGCTTAGTTCACTATCCAAGTCCTTGAATAATAGTTTCTCGTAGAAGTGGAGAATGCCAGACACGAACCTGCCTAACAAGGTGCAGCGCGCCATATCTAGAGCCACGCCTTTATACCTTGATACATACTCAATCATTTTTGTATTTAGGTCGCGATAACTCATCAGTTCTAGCCTAGCAAACTTGTTCTTTGGAACGTAGTACTCGTTCTTGTGGTGCATCATCAACTCTGTGATGTGATTTATGCAGTACTTCTCGCTATCCAGCCTCGCTGTGCTTCCGTCTATTATGGGCCGCTCATCGACTATGCCCCTGTAGTGAACCTTGGTGCGCTGGAAAAGCCTTGTCTGCCATGTGAAGTACTTGGATGCGCCTTTGCCCGTTGCGCGGACGTCTTCGAAGCGTTTGGTTGTGAACGCCTGATGCTGCGTCGTTCCGATCAACGTTTTGATGTCTTTCTTCAGCAGGTCAGAAAGCCGCTCATCGGCGTCGAGATAGCAGACCCAGTCGCAACTGCACTTCGTCAACGCATACGACCTCACGGTCTCCACGAACCCGAGCGGCACCACGTAGTAGATGCGCAGCTTGTCGAGCCTGTTCTTCCTCTTCTCCGCGTGCAGCCTCTCTCTTCCAGCTTTGTCGCTGCTGTCCACCAGGACTATCTCGTCCGCGATGTCGTAGACATCCCGCACCAGGCCCAGCACCTGCTCTACGTTGTTCCGCGAGAATGTCATGAACGAAAGCGTCTTCATACCTGCACCTAGATTCCACTCAGGCTCTCTGATTCTCTTGATATAATAGCCTTATTAAAGCTGTGTTCATATGTTCATAATCACTCGCGCTGAGCTCATGGAGGAAAAGAAAAAGGAACTGAGGGTTGCATTCGTTTCCGATGCCGCGTTCCCGTGGCACAAGGGCGGTCTCGAGGCAGTGGAGCGAACGGAAGCCGACGAGCTTGCCAAGGTATACGATGTGCATTTCCTCTCCCTTAGATGGCCGGACATGCCCTCCGGCCTGGAATTCGTAGACAACGGGGTGCACTTCCATCCGCTCGCGGGCACAGACATCAACAAGTTCTACCGCCACGGCAGGAGGTCGATAAGGACATCGGTAAAGTTCGCCCTGAGCTCATTGAGGATATTCAGATACCTATTAGGCAAGAGGTTCGACGTCATCGAGGCTAACGTATTCCCGTTCCTTCACGTTCCGATTGTCAGGCTGTACTGCAGGCTTACCGGCTGCAGGCTGATACTCGACGTGGTTGAGGTGTGGAGCAGGGAGTACTGGCTGGAGTACCTGGGACCCATCGGCGGCCGTCTGGGGAGATGGTTCGCGATGACGTTCTGCTTCGGAGCCGACCATTACATAGCGAACTCCAGCACAACAGCAGGTAAGCTGGAGCGGGAGGGGGTAGCCTCTAGCAGGATCAGCGTGTTCGCGCCGATACTCGACGACTCCGCCATCAGGAAGGTGATGCTGGAGCCTGCCAGAAGGTCTCCCAGGGTGGTCTTCTGGGGTCGCCTGATCAAGGAGAAGAGGCTTGACAGATGGCTCTCTGTGATGCGTGAAGTGACCAGGAGGATGCCATCCGCAAGGGGCACTATAGTAGGAGGGGGTCCGGAGAGCGCGAACGTTGGCGCGCTTATACGCAAAATGGGGCTTTCCGGGAAGGTGGAGCACAAGCCGTTCATAGAGCGCGGGGACGATCTCTTCCGCCTTGTCAGATCCTCGTCCGTGCTTCTTCATATGTCTGAGAGGGAGGGGCTAGGCCTGATCGCCCTTGAATCCCTAGCCCTTGGAGTCCCTGTGGTGCTGCCGAGCTACTCCCCAATACCAAGGGAGGTGAAGGAGATGTGCATAGTGGAGGAGGAGCAGGCGATACCGGAACGTGTGCTGCAGATACTGAAAAGCAAGGACAAGGGGAGGTTCATAAGGCACAGGGAAGGCCTCAAGAGGTTTGAAATCTCCAATACGGTGCCGTTCTACAGTGACCTCTTTAGGCGGCTTGGGCTGCGCTGACTACGTCTTCTGTCAAACTGGCTTATTAAGTCCTACGAAGTCCGGGCTCATATTTAAAAAGCTTTCCATCCCTGTCTCTCTTAGTGATAAAGATGGCGACCAAAAAATCGTCTATGACAGCGGGAGGAGTCCTAGTGTTCCTAGGCTCCCTAGTCTACCTGTACATCGTGTACCAGGCGGTCACGGCCGGCGGAACCTCTTCTTGGCTAGGAGGGTATGCGCAGCTCTGGACGCCGTTAGTTGCGGCAGTGGCAGTGTTCAGCTCGATTGCCCTGTTCTTCCTTAGCATAACCAGCCTTGCTGGGTCTACAGGAGGAGCGACGACATCGGAATGGAGATGGAAGTACATAATGTGGTCTTCCATAACGCTCCTCATCTGGACTGCCGGAGGCCAGTGGTTCCTGTGGGCTGTTGTGGGATTGGTTCTCACATACTTCGGGAACAGATGGGCTACGATGTAAATTCGGTTAATTTTTATTTTTTTTATTTTCTTTCTTTTCTTTCCTTTCTTTTTGTTTTCTCGGGATTAGCGGAGAGAATGGATGGTATAAAATCGAGCAGGCGCAAAAATATACCGTAGCTTTGGGAGAACCGGTAACACACCTTTCTACAGCTCCAGGTTTCTAAACTTGTCCAGCACCTCTGCAGCTGCTATCTTATAATCAGGGAGTTTCTCCATGAGCGGGCCGAGATCATCCCAACCGCCCTGCAGCAGGTTAACGCGCTTTGTGAATGTTGCCAATGAATAGCGCACTTTGCCCACCTCTTTCAATTTCTTTGATATGAGGGAAACGTCTATATCGATATTGTTTCTGATCAAAAACCATAAGTCATAGAGGTCCCTTGCTTTGTTCCTTTGCGTATCGTATATCGCTCGTACCTTCTCAGCCAAAATCTCTTTCCGCTGCATGACGTAAACCAGAAACGAATCTCCTCCTATGCTCACGCTTGCGGTATCCGGCTTGATGGAGGTGCCCCGCTGTGTAATATCAACGGTTACTGTTCTCATAGATTTTGATTCGGGATGCAATATGCCCATCCTGTATACGGTTCTGTCCCTGCTCACTATCCTCTCGCTCTCGTAGTCATTTACAACTTCGCATACATTGGTGGAGAACGCATCCAACGCTTCGTCTATTTGCAGAATGGACTCCTTATCGTTTATGGTAAAGTCAAGATCGTCGGAGAATCTCTCCAGCCCATATACCTTCTGCAGCGCTGTCCCGCCTTTGAACACTATGCCTTCGTCTGCGTTCCTGAATATCTCCCTTAGGAGCAGCCTCTGTATATAGTCCCGTTCTTTTTGGTCCCTATCAAACCATGAAAATTCGCCAGTCATGTCATCACTATTCAATCAAAACATAACTCTCCATCTTCGATTTCTTTTTTTTGCGGAGGGCGTCAGTTTGACGTAATTTCTAGATATTCTGCCGGTCAGTTCCTTGGCGTCCAGTCCGTTCTTCTCGAGGAAGAAGCCCAGTACGTTTATAAGATTCCTGTTCTCTGCGAGAAGCGCGTACTCCTTCAACAGGTCCACATTAAGCCTGTGCTGGTCTATTGCGGTCTTGAATTCTTCATTTATAGAGTAGATGTCTTTGTTGAAGTAGAGCGAATCCAGAAACGCTTTCTCGATTCTTGCTATGTTCGCACCGTGAACGTTGGTATAACCGAATAACAGGTTTTTGCCAACTGTCCTGAACTTCAAGTCGTATCCTAAAAGCCCTCTTATCTCCTTGTGCCTCTTTGTGGAGATGACATATATTACACGTGGAAGCTGTGTTGTCAGATTATAGAACCTTAATGCGCTTATAAGACTTACATATGATGGCTGGATTATGTGTGATGCCAATACGTTGATATCCGTTACCGATTTGAGTGCGTACTTCCCACGCTCCAATCTAAATATATATTGATTATCGGAAAGATACTTCGAGATATAGGGACCTGTTTTGCCAAGAATTTTTTTGGCATCGCCTATTGTAAATACCGGCAGCCCGTTTCTTTCCAGCTCCTTTGCAAAATCTCCCTTTCGCATATGCTGATTTGGATGCAAAGGGCTATAAACCTTCTTTTTTGTGTATTTATAATTGCATTTAGGTATATATAAAGACATAAAAAAGATTAGACTGGACAGCGTCCCTGTGGGCTGTTGTGGGATTGGTTCTCACATACTTCGGGAACAGATGGGCTACGATGTAGAGCAGTTTATTTTTTTCTTTTCTTTTTTTGTTTTCTCAGGGATTAGCGGAGAGAATGGATGGTATAAAATCGAGCAGGCACGAAACAGCAGACAACCGCCACGAAAATTGGGCTTTCCGATGCGCTTAAATATTATAAAATTCTCATCGTTTTGAAGGATATGGCGGAAGCAGACAAACCTATAAGATGCAATGCAAATGCAGGTTTAACGTTTGGAACCGAGGTCGAAACGGTTAGCGGGCAGAGCCTGGGCAGAATAACCGTATTCGATCCTATCCATGACTTAAGGAACGGAAGACCGCTTCCTAACATACACAGCATAACCACTGATAAAGGATATTTTTTGAGGGCTGGAGATATTGCCATAGAGGGCAACAAAGGAGAGAAACTAGTGGTTTCCCTGTTGAGGGACGTAAAGCCCCAAGAGGAGCCTGTAGATAACGACCTGCCTAGCGAGGAGACTGCCATAGCTATGGACGACATAAAGCACGGGAACGTCGTAGTCGTCAAAAGCCTGTACGAGATGGATAAACTCGTCGAAAATACCCGCGAAGAGGAAAGGCGTCTGGCTAATCCTCAACGAAAGCCTAGTGTCGCATCAAAGCCCACTGTTCAAACTGAATGACAGCGGCGTCTTCTATGCTCGGCACATTCCTATAGACTACATCGTGATGATCGTATCTAGCGAAGTAAACTATCCTTTTCTGTTTGTCTGAAACATATAGGAGGACAAAGTTCTGGCCTTCAAATTTGTCGGCCCAGAAGCCCTTAAAGGCTCCGTGCTTTTCTTCGCCCAGCTCGAATGGCCGCTCCAAAATACGCCCTATTCTCTCCCTTACTCTCTGATACGTATTTTTGTCCAAGCGGGACATATCGCGTAAGAACGCTTTTGGGAGCCCAGCGAATAGGCTTCGCCGTCAGTTCTTAGAAAAGCGCCTGAAGCATCACCCGCGCGTTCCTTCTGCGTAGCTACCTTATAGTTGTTGCTCAAATGTATAGCTGCCTTTGGAGGCATTCATCCCACCCAATAGATATTACGTCATAGGAAATATTTAAGCATGATTTCGGCCAAAAACCGCGAAGAGAAGTATAAATATTATAGGGAGCCGGAAATTTGCACCCGTGGTCGCCCGGCGCAACTGATTTTACTCAACTTCACAATCAAATTACAAGAAAAGGGGGCCGCATTCATAAAATACCGTTAAAATGGCAAACCCGATGGAAGCGGCGTGCGTGTGCGCAGGGTATAAAAATCCAGGGAGCGAATAGCCCACCATGAAGGTCCTTAACACTACTGCGCCGCACAACCTCTTCGGGCTGGAGGAGCAGGATTACGATACCGCGAAGGTGGCGGTGCTGCCTGTGCCTTACGATTCCACGTCCACGTATAGGGTAGGCTCCAGAGAGGGCCCGCATGCGATAATAGAGGCGAGCAGGGCGCTGGAGCTGTACAGCGAGGAGTTCGACGCTGTGATAGCTGACAAGGTTGGCATATTCACCTTGGAGGAGCTCGCACCTGACTTCAACTCTCCGGAAGGCACGATAAACAGGATAGCGAAGGAGGTGGGTTTGCTCCTCGATGACGGCAAGGTCCCGCTGCTGCTCGGGGGAGAGCACACAATAGCGGTAGGTGCGGTGAAGGCGATAGCCGGGAAGTACAAGGACTTCTCCGTGCTCCATCTCGACGCCCATGCGGACTCGAGGGACGAGTTCATGAGCACCAGGTACTGCCACGCGTGCGTGATGGCCCGCATTCGCGAGATGTGCAAAAGCGCGTTCTCTGCCGGGGTGAGAAGCATAGACAAGGAGAGCGCGCACAAGCACGAGAAGAGCATACTATACATGAGGGACATGAGGAAAATGACAACGGCGCAGATAGTGGGCACCATACTGAAGAACACGAAGAAGAACATCTACATCACTCTAGACCTTGATGTGCTCGACTCCGCGGAGTTTCCGAGCACCGGGACACCAGAGCCCGGAGGCCTGCGGTACGAGGAGCTGAGGGATATACTGAAGGGGGTGCTCAAGGAGAGGAACCTGATTGGCATAGATTTCAACGAGATGAACCCGATACCTGGGATGGTGGCACCGGAGTTCATGGTGTCGAAGCTGATCTACAGCACCATTGGTTACGCTTTCCTCAAGTGACCGCTTTCGAATCCTTTAAATATCTGAAAAAGGAAAACAGGTATCATGGGCAAGAGCAGGGAGCAGAATCATGCCTCGGGCTTTATTACAAGCGGAAGGATTTGCCTGAGGGAAGGAGACGTGATCCGAAGCAACAACCCATTGCTTAGGATAACAGAACCCGGCAATCCAGTGATGACATCTTTCATTAACCTGGGCTTATCGCAGACGAAGGGAGAGACGCCTTTCGCAGCTGAAGACATAAAAAAACTTAACGAATTCGTACATCAGCATATACAGAAAAGCGATAAGTGGTATTTTGATATTCCGGAGAGTCCGGTGGAGCTTAGCAGATCGGTAAGCGAAAGGAAAGGAATGTGCAAGGAGATGGCCGCCGCGCTTATCGTGCTGCTTGATGAGGTTGGGATAGAAGCTTACCTGGTCAGCGGAAAATCAAAGGTCCAGAAGTCCACGAACCCGGAAGTCGCGCACGCATGGGTCGAAATCGAATTCCAGGGAAAGACCTACCTCGCAGACCCGATGTACGAGGTTTTCGGAGAGAAGCGGGAAGCCGTTCAGCAGTTCGGCTATTCGCAGTACAAGACTACGATCTTCAGGCCGACAGGAAGCCTGATTAGGGATTGGCTTCTTACTGCAATGGACGTACTTGCATGATTCCCTCCCAAATTTATTAATATTTGAAAAACAGAGTAGCTCTGGTACTATGCTGCGCTCCCAGCAAACAGAAACATCTCCCAGAAGGCCCACACCGGCACAGGAGATAGGCGCCTGCACAAGGTCTCAGCTGAAAGAGGTCATGGTCCTTGTTGAGACGGCGCTTGCAGCGCAGCACCCACGAATAAAGGACTGGATCGCAGAGCACAGAGATGAGTTTTGCGGACCCGCAAGGCCGATATGGTGGGTTAGGCAGGATGGTAACCTGGTTGGTGTCCTGATAGCGAGGATGGACAATTCTAAGGATGCGAAGTGCAGCCTGGTCATTTCAACGGATAAGGAGCGGGAGTACCAGATCCGCACTGCGTTGCTCAGTGCCTTTGAGCAGGCGGCGCTGCGGCTCGGCAAAAGCACGATCCACCTCAACGTCTATGCCGACGACCTGGAAAATCTCAACTTCTTCAAGAATCACGGCTACAGGAAGGTCGAGGAAATCCATCACGAAACGGAATACCCGGAAAGACCGAGATACGTGCTGGCGAAAAGACCCCTGCTCAGGAGCTGATAAAACAAAATCGGGTTATCTGCGGGTGGGGATGCACTGTCCCGATCCTCTTGAAAGGATCTCTTCGAATCTAGCTGCGACCGCATCCGTACCCAGCCCCTGCTTATAGTTGAATTTCAGCTGAGGGTTGCCCTGTATCGCAATTGCCACTGAGTTGTGCCTAAGGACCATCTTAAACAGTACAGGCCAGCCATTCCTGGCCCTGGCGAGTGCTATCTGCGGATAATGGTAGAGCACCTCCAGGGCGACACGCTCGTGATCAACCGCATAATGCGCTGCAAGCAACCCGTCAGAATCGCTGTTGGTTATGAGCGGTATCACTGGCGGATTGTGGATTGAGAGAGATGCCATTGCCACATTCTCGTACTTGAATACAGCCATATGCGCCAGCCGCATCTGATTTGGGGATAGTTCCATGGCAGCGACGGTTGGGTATTTTATGACCTCCATCGCAGCAGCCTCGCTTTGGCTTATAAGATCGGAAAGCCCCTTGGCGTTCCCTTTTTCATAAAGCTCTTTGACGCGCCAAGGAATGTCCTGTGCTTGCGCATCGGCTTTCTGCTGGGTCTTGAATTGAAATGCCATTCTTACCAAAAAACTGTACCTTGTCCAGATATTTAGCAGTTTGGAACGGGTAGAGTTATGATTTCCGTTTTTACAGATGGCACGATACCATACTCC
>JAJZNR010000002.1 GCA_021811605.1 Microcaldota archaeon
ACGAGCAGTGAAAATACAGATATCAGAAGCCAGCAGAAATCGGGCTCATTCCTGCAAAGACTTCTTGGCAGATTTCGGAGAAGGAGGGGATTGGACGCATACAGCATGCGCATCGTAGAAGCGGCGAGAGGCTCTGTGTAAACCCCATCGGTTTATCTGTGTATCTGTGCTGCAGCAATCATGTTAATCAGCACGTACTGTTGTGCAGGAAACACAGGAAAGCGCGCCAGGAGGGTTTTGGCTGCAGAGTTGACGCATTCAAAAGGCCGTAGTCAAGCCCCCTCGATGCGTATCCATCGAGGTGGAACCAGTATATCCTCTTTACGAATGGATACGATGTGAAGAAGTTCATATCCTGATTGAGAAATGATGCCTGCTCCTGTTCTGTGAAGTTCAGACCTAGTGTATAATTGCTATTGGATGGAAGTCCGGTTTCGGTTATCCATACCGGCTTGCCAGTGAGATTTTCGTACAGGTTCAGGGTGTAGTTAAGCTCTTCCTCGATTGTCGCATTCCCAGCAAGGCTTTGGTTCAAGTTGTAGTACGGAAGTATGTAGGAGTGTAACGATATTGCGTCGCAGTACTTGGCGGCACCGTAGGCCCACACCTGCCTATAGAACGCATATTCGTTTTGCATTACGCTGAATGGAAATGTCTGCGCTCCGCCGAAGCAGACAATTGTTGCGTTCGGATTCACTCCTTTGATGATAGTGTATCCACTTTTTATCATATTATAATAGTCGAATGCGCTTTTATTCTCGTAACCACTCGCAAATTCTGAAATCAATGGTTCGTTGTATATCTCCCACGATTTAACCCATGGATAGTCTAATACCGCATTAGAAACACTTGCATTCCATGTAGAGAGAGTCCAGTTGCATCCGGAGATACATCCGTATCGAGAGGGCTGCGCGCCGACCGTCGCATAATCGAGTATACCTAGATATTGTGCGCCGCTCTTTGAGGCGTTTGATACAAAGTTGATTTCCCCTTGATTGAGAGCGATATCGGCTCTGAAGCAGGTTATGCCGTTACTGATCGCAATGCGCATTGCCGTTGCATTTTCTGATGCGTCGAGGCATAGCGATTGGGTGTATTTGCCAATAGTAGATATCGTACTTGTGGATTGAAAGCTTGTTTGCGTAACAGTGGATGTTGTGGCTTTCTTGGTAGACGACGGATGTACATTGAGTATGAATAAAGAAATCAGAATGGCAGCCACAATGATGACAATATACAGGATATTTTTCATAGAGACTCCCGATACATGACCTGTTCATTGATGGGCCCGCGGAGATTTGAACTCCGGACCTTTCGATTTCTATAAGCAAAAGCTATATCAGTCGAACGCTCCAACCAGGCTGAGCTACGGGCCCTGCGTAATCAGTTCTGTCTTCAGGGTTTTAATGCTTTACGCAATGGGCAGGATAAAGCCTGCAGTATACGCCAACAGCATCAGGAACGAGACTGCTATATTGTAGTTGAAGAACGGCACTATCACGTTCTTCGGATTCGATGCGAGGAATTTGTGCTCCCTGGTGAACACGAACATGGAAATAACAGCCGCCACTATCACAGGCCACGAGAGTATGAGCAATCCGAAGTAGGCGAACAGCGCACCTGCCCACATGTGGAGGAAGAACGAGATCTCCTTTGCCTTTGTAGGTCCATACACGGTTGGGTAGGTCTTGAGCCCTGCCTTTTTGTCGAAGTCCCTGTGGCTCAGGGTATATATCACATCGTTGGCTGCGGAGAAGCACACGTAGCCCAGGAATAATATATACAACGGAAGAGTTGTGGGAAATGCGCCTGTCATCCCTATATACGCTCCGATTATACCTAGCCCTATCACAGCGCCCATTAGCAGGTGCCTGTGCGGCGTATACCGTTTTGCCGATGGCTCCAACAACACAATTACTATTATAAGTGGAGCAAGGACGAAGGCGAGAAAGTTGAGAAGGTAGGAACTTGCGATAAAGACAGCTGAGAAAGCGAGGAATATGACAAGCATCTCGCCTTTTGAGTAGAGGTTCACATTGGCCCAGTTTCTCTTCTTGGGGTTCTCAGCGTCGTACTCCCTTCCCAGATACCGGTTTGCAGAGAACGCTGTAGCCCTGGCGGTTAGCAGCGCGATGGTGATGAGCACGAACTTCAGTACAGTTGGAGTGCCTGCGAAAAGCATGCCTATGTAGACGAAAGGCAGGCCGAATAGGGAATTCTCGAACTTTATCAGCTCTGGAACCCTTGTTACTTTCTCAGCGACTCCCATTTCCTCTCTACCTCTTTTACCAGGTCTTTTGGAAGACCGATGGTTGCAGGCCATTCCCTCTTGTAGCCTTCCTCCCTGGTCTTCTTCGTCGCGTCAATCAACATCTTGGAGCCGAACGCTGGCATGTCAGTGGTGTGGTCCAGAGAGTCGGCTGTGGCATCCTGTATTATCTGGACGTCGCGCTGCGGGTCTATCCTCGTTGCCAGCGCCCACATCACCTGGCTCAGGTCCCTTATGTTGATGTCATCGTCAAACACCGCGATGATCTTGGTGAACGACAGCTGACCCATGCCGAGGACGGAGAACATAGCCTTCTTCGCCTCTCCGGGGAAGCGCTTCTTTATCGAGACAAAGCACATGTTCGTGAATATCCCCTCTGGAGGCAGGTAGATATCTGTAATCGATTCGTTCATCGATTTGAGAGCAGGCTTCAGGAAATCGAAGAGAAACTGTCCGATAACTGCGTCTTCGTGCCACGGAAAGCCCACCACGCTGGCTGAGTAGATCGGCTTTTTCTTCGCGTAAATCGCATCTATGTGGAATACCGGGTACTTCTCAGGTATGGAGTAGTAGCCAGTATGGTCGCCGAATGGGCCTTCCATCCGTGTCTCGCTCGGGTTAACCCATCCGTTGATCACTATCTCAGAGTTGGCTGGAACGGCTGGATACTTGCCGTTCTTCATAAGCACGGTGCTTGAGCCCCTGATAACCCCGGAGAACGAGAACTCGTTCATTCCGATAGGGAGCGGAGTTATGGCAGATACTATGTTATACGGATCGGTGCCAACCGCTACCGCTACGTTGAGCGTCTTCCCCAGCTCTTTCGCCTCGCTTGCGTGGATAGCTCCGCCCTTCTGTGATTGCCAGTGCATTCCGGTAAGGGTGTTGTCGAACACCTGCATGCGGTATATCCCGACATTCACGGTTCCGTCCCTCGGGCTTTCTGTAATGACAAGAGGGAGCGTTATGAACCTGCCTGCATCGTTGGGCCACACCTTCAGTATTGGAAGGTCTCCGAGGTCCTTCAACTTTCGGTATTTGCTGAGCTGCGACGGCACCGCCTTCGGTTTTGCACTCATGAACATCTTCGCGCCCTTCAGCAGTGAGGGTGCCTTCCTCTGGCTCTTGAAGGCGTGCATGTTGCCGAGTATCTCCGTGGCGTAGCTGCCCTGGAATAACTCCCTGAGCGTGTTCGTGGAACCGAACAGGTTTGTAACTACAGGGATGTCATATCCGTCAACCGATGTGAAAAACAGGGACTTGCTTTCGTATCTCTTCTCGCGGTTAGCCCTGTCTGTGAAAGCGGTGATTTCCAGGTCGGCGCTGACATTTCCCTGCACCCTGAGCAGGCGGTTCCTCTTCTCCAGATACGCGAGATAATCAGGTAAATCCTTTATCATTAAACAGCCCAGGAGAGTCAGCGCTGGATGACATCGCCGTTAGGGCTCTCCTCACTAAATGTTTGCGTGTCGAACTTAAATAATTTTACCTTTGGCTGCATCCAGTAGTTCTTTGGAAGCCCTGCCGCCTCGCAAGCAGCCTCGAGATATCCGCGTCTGTCGAGGCCGTGCTCCCTGGCGTTCACAGGAAGGAGCATGCTCCTATGCGATCCATACTCTATTATCACTCCGTCCTTCTTAACATCTATGGCGCTAAGGCGCATTATGTAGCTCCCTGCAACGGGAACCGGTTCGGCCATTATGTGCAGCTCTATGGCGGTTTCCGGAAGCTCGTGGTCGGATAACGGTATGGCGTCCTCGCTCTTGAATGCGGCGTTGAGCGCCGCATCTATCACCGACTTCACCATGCTTTCCGCCTTTTCGCTCATCACATAGAATCCGCGAAGTGTCTTGGTCGGATGGTGCACGAGCCTTATGGCGACTATACCATCGCCGTCTACCTTCTCCATTCCCTTCTCGACTATCTCTGGATTGAAGTACGGGCTTCTTATCTTCAGCTCGATGCTGCTCCTGGCTGCTTTAACTAGGTTGCTTCCCTGTTCAAGAGTATAGGCATCCACCAGACCACCTGCTGTTGATGATAATCGGTATGTCAAGTATTAATGCCTTCCCCTCTTCTGCGTTGCTGAAGCGCCCAACACCTAATACCGCTCCGGCTCCCTGGCGATGCACTTGCCCTCTATCCTGGATCTATTCGGGATTATGGTCTTGTCTCCGACAATCGAGCGGACTACTATGGAATCCTCGCCTATCTCCGCACCGTCCATTATTATAGAGTCCTCGATTATGGAACCCTTTCCTATCTTCACGCCGTTGCCAAGGGTTACATATGGACCGATTCTGGAACCTTCGGCCGAGCAACCCCCTCCAACGCAGACTGGCATTGCGGCTTTGGCGCCTGGCAGATGGACGTGCGTTTCCCTTTGTTTCTGCGGAAGATTATCGAATATCAACCGCTGCGCATGGAGCACCCGCTCTGGAGTGCCGACGTCTTCCCACCAGGTCTTTGACTTGAACCCGTAGACCGGTTTTGTGAGCAGCTTAGGCATTATCTCCCTCTCGAACGATATCGGTGTGCCCGCAGGCACGGCATTGATCACATCCGCATTCCACACAGACATCCCGGCGTTTATCCAGTGCGAAGGCGCGTCTTCCGGTGCGGGTTTCTCGACAAATTCCTCTATCCTGTCTTCAGCATCCATGCCGGCTACCCCGTAAGTTGTAACATCCTGTTGTTCGACTAAGAACATGGTGCCGTACGCCTTCTTCCTTCTGTGGTACTCGAGCATCTCATCGCCGTCCAACCCGCAGATTACATCGCCGTTCATGAGCACGAACTCTCCGGACACACCTTCCGACGCGTTTAGCATCGCTCCGCCGGTGAGAAGCGGCTTCTCTTCAGTTATCACCTTGACCGGAATCCTGTACGGATGCTCCCTTATGTAACGCGAATGCTCCTCCACCATATATCCGCATGCGAGGTTTATCTCGGTGACCGCCTTAGGCAGCGCGTCGAAACAGTGGTATAGCACCGGCTTTCCCGCAATCGGAATCAGATGCTTTGGAGTGTGGTATGTTATCGGCCGGAGCCTAGTGCCGAATCCGCCTACGAGAACTATTGCCTTGAGCCCGGCTGTCATGGAAACCCCTATCAATCCTCATATTAGTTTATTAAACCTTTTATATAAGTAGAAACGGTGTTCCTTTGCAGCAGAAGCTTGGTGCCATAAAATCCGATAGCAATGGCATGAAGGTGCTAATATACACGGACGGGGCTGCGCGCGGCAACCCCGGACCGAGCGCATCGGGGTACAGGATATATGGGCATGGGAGGAAGGTGCTGCACGAGACTGAGGTCTACAACGGAATAAAAACAAACAATTTCGCGGAGTACAATTCTGTGATACTGGCGCTGGAGTGGTGTGCAGCCCACCTCGCCGCAAAGGATATCGATGTGGAGGTCGACTCCGACAGCCAGATAGTCGTGCACCAGATGAGCGGCAACTATAAGGTAAAGGCAGAGGGGCTTAAGCCGCTGCATGAAAGGTGCAAAGAGCTTTGCAGAAAGTTCAAGAGCGTAACATTCAAGAACCTTCCACGAGAACATACGGGTATAAGGGAGGTGGACCGAAGGCTCAACCTGCTGCTCGACAGGATGGGGAAGTGAGGTGATTCCATGACTCTAGACAGTGAAGAGATAATAGAGGAGGTAAACGGCATTTACGAGGAGTTCGACATCCCGCAGAACCTGAGGGAGCACATGATGAGAGTAGCAGGTGCGGTTTCGCTCATCTGCGACAACTGGAAAGGACCAAAGATAAACAAGGACGACGCGATTGCGGCGGCGCTGCTCCACGATTTGGGCAACGTCGTGAAATATGATTTAAGCTCGGAGGGCAGAAGGCTGGTCGGCGACGATTCCGATATCGAAACCCTGAAAGAACTCCAGCAGAAGATGGTAGCGAAGTACGGGAAAGACGCAGATGCGGCAAGCGCCAAGATGGCGCAGGAGGCAGGGGTCAACGAGCGGGTTCTCGAACTGATCGCCGAAAACGGGATAGACCACATAGAGGACACTGCGAACTCTAACGACATGGAGCGCAAAATATTGAAGTACTGCGACCTGCGGGCCCTTCCGAGAGGGATCGGAAGCCTGGATGAGAGGTTTGAAGAGGTCAGAGTCAGATATTCGACCCGGAATGTATTCGCAAAGGCGTTAGACGAGAACCAGCTAATAGCATGGAAAGAGACGGCAAACCGCATAGAGACAGACATATTCAAGAACGTGAAGAAGGGTTTCAAACCAAGCAGCATAACAGACAAAAGCGTGTCCAAATACATTGAGGAGTTCATGTCGGAATGACTTCTGGATGCCCTGCAAAGGAATATATATGTTGTATTAACAGTTTATAACGAGAGTGAATTACCTTGCCAGCAACAGCCAAACCACCGCCATCGAAGGGCGGAGCCGACAAGAAAGACCCGCCTGCACCGAGCGCGAGCACTCCGCCGGCTTCGCCGGCCAAGCCTGCGGCTCAGGGACAGGCTGCAGCGGCTACGGCTACCGAGGTAGAACAGGTGGATCCTCTTGCAAAGGAGCAGTGGAGAAAGGGCAACTCGCTTTTCGAGGAGGGCAATTACAACGAGGCGCTCAACGCCTTCAACGAGGCCGTAAAGATAGACGCGAAGTACGCGGATGGATATTTCAACCGCGCTCTCACGTATAGAATACTCAACAACTTCAGCGCTGCGAAGAAGGACCTAGAGGTGGTGATGGAGCTCCAGCCGAAGAGCGCCGACGCCCCCCTGCTGGTCGGCGACATGGCGGAGAGCATGAATGACCTTCTTGGAGCCAGATTCTGGTACGAGAAGGCGCTGGCTAACAATCCCGATTATACCGAAGCGAAAAACAGGCTAGAGCACATCGACTCCCTGATACACGTGGACAGCACATACGGGAAGAACGCAAAGACGAAGCAGGTAGAGATGGAGAAGTTCGACTACTCCGAGACGAAGATTGAGGAGGGCCAGATAAAGAAGGTGGCATTCTACAAATCGAAGGTCAACTTCGAGAACGTGATAGGCTTAGGAAAACTGAAGAAGTACCTGAAGGACAACATAGTGCTGGCGATGAAGGAGCCGGAACTGTTCAAGAGATATGGAAAGAAACTCGGGCTCGGCACTGTCCTGTATGGTCCGCCGGGAACCGGAAAGACCCATACCGTCAATGCGATAGCCGGGGAGTCTGGAGCGAACGTCATAATCGCGCGAATCAACCAGATAGTAGACATGTATACAGGCAACACCGAAAAGAACATCCACGCGATATTCGAGCAGGCGAGAAAGAACAAGCCATGTATCATATTCTTCGACGAGCTGGATGCTCTCGGAATAAAGAGGGACAGCGGAGGCTCGCAGGGAGGGGAGAGCTCGGCGATCAGGTTGGCTGTCAACCAGTTCCTGGTGGAGATGTCCGGAGTCGAGGCGGAACCGGAAGGACTGTTCGTTATAGGGGCGACAAACGTGCCATGGGACATAGACCCTGCACTAAAGAGGTCAGGGAGATTCGGGGACCACATCTACGTCCCACCGCCAAAGTACGGGGATCGGAAGAAGATGTTCGAATACGTGACCAGGAAGATGCCTAGGGCAAGGCTCAACTATGGAAGGCTGGCACGGGCGACAACAGGTTACTCTCCGGCAGACATTGAAAGGCTCTCTGACAAGGCCATAATGAGGCCGCTGCTGCACGAACACGAGTACAAGGAGAGCAAGAAGCTCACGATGGCCGATATGCTCGCGGTTCTCAAGGACAAGGACCTCAACGCCAGCTCGCTTGACGAATGGTACAACATGGTAAAGAAGGACGTAATCAGCAAGACCGAGACGCAGATAGTCGACGGCAAGAAGCAGGAGATAGTGAAGGAAGGGAAGCTCGATGCTGAAGAGAAGGTAATCTACAAAACGATGGTGAAGGACATAAAGAAGAACACTGGAACGTTCCACATCATGTTGAAGAAACTTATGCGCTGGTGGGCGATCAACGTATTCTGAAGCTTTGGCGTGCGGTTTTTAAGCCTTGACTCCAATACAGACTTATGAATGGCAAGAATAAGGAGGCTATCAGGGTTTTGGGAATAGGAGGGAGCCTAAGGAAGGGCTCGTACAGCATGGCTGTGCTTAGGGCTGCGGGCAAACTGCTGCCGGATGGCGCGAAGTTCGAGGTTGCAGACCTGTCTGGGATACCGATATTCAACCAGGATAACGAGCTGAAGCCGCCGCAGTCAGTAGTCAAGTTCAAGAAGCAGATAAGGGAGGCAGACGCGATACTGTTCTGCACACCAGAATACAACTACGGGATACCCGGATATCTGAAGAACGCGATAGACTGGGCGTCGCGGCCTCACGGCGACAACTCTTTCAAGGACAAGCCCGCTGCAATAATAAGCTCGTCTGGAGGGATGTTTGGAGGGATAAAGGCGCAATTGCAGCTCAGGGAGCACTTCGTTTACCTGGATATGCACGCTGTAAACGATTCGATCGCGGTTTCCAATGTGGAGAAGAAGCTTGACAGCGACGGGGAGTTGACCGACGAATATACGATAAGAAGGATAAAGGAACTGCTGAAGGAACTCATAGAATGGACGGACAGGATTGCGGTGGAGAAGTAATATGGCACGAGTGAAGAGATACACACGTTAGACTTTATGACATACTGTATTTTCTTATTGCAGCTGCCACATTGAAATTCAGGCTTGCCATTGGTAGAGAATGAAAAGGCCCGCGATTTTATAACCCTACTTCAATGTCAAAATAGCGATTTTGTCCTCGATTTGTCGTCGAAGGGCCTCAGGCGGGAATCGGACCCGCTCCTGAAGGTCCACAGCCTTCCGTGCCGCCATTACACTACCGAGGCCATTGGCGTAGCAATATTGTGATAGCTATATTATAAAAATGTGCCGAGATGCGGAGTACGCCTCAGCTTATTACCTCCCGGAGCAGCGTCTTCACTTCTTCAGGACCGGATACCTGTACGCAGTCGACGCCGGTCTTCTTCACTGGATAGTCGTTGCCACCCTCGAAGAGCGCATCACCCACAAAGAGCATCTCTTCTCTCTTGAAGCCTAGATGCTCGCTTATCTTGTTTATGCCGTATTCCTTATCTATGCCCTTCTTTGTAACGTCTATTGTGCTTGTCCCGCCTATCCGCACTTCGAATTCTTGGAGGCGTGGTGCGAGTGCCGCGACAATGACGTCCCTTTTCCTGTGATCCGCGTCCCACTTGCTCTTTATCTCGTACGGGCACTTTTGCCCCAGAGCTGAGAACGATACCTGTGTGACTCTGTCCTCAAATCTATCGCCGTAGGACCTCTGCGAGAGATCGAAGCCAGTATCCTTGAGTGCCGCATCGAAAGCTGAAAATATCTTCTTTTTCTCGCCTTCGCTAAGCGCTTCTGAGTACACTTTCGCCCACCCGTTTCCATCGTATTTGTAGAAAGCTGTAGCACAGGTAGGAAACAGGTAAAGCCTGGAGAGATCAGCGTTCCTTGGGAGCGATGGCAGGAACTGCTTCTGGAACTGTGCATAGCTCCCTCCGCTTATCACTGCCAGAGACCTGGATTTCAACAGTTCTATTACCAGCGCCGCCATCTCTGCATCTATGGGAGTCTTGCTCACGGAGAGCGTGCCGTCAAGGTCGGCTACGATTATCTTCTTCCTGGAGTAGTCCATCCCATTCAGCTTATCTCGCTCAGTATCGAATCCAGATCTTCCTTGGTAAGCCCTTTCGCGGGCTTTCCGTTCCTCCTAGCTATCTCCTTGCCGGATCTGAAAGCCACAAGGGTAGGGACCACCATCACGTTGAACTCGTCCCACATCGGGTCCTCGTCCTCGTTGATGACCGCTTCTGCAAGCCTGACTTCTCCCTTGCCATCATAACCGTAAAAGAGAGGCTTGAACTTCTGGCAGTACGGGCACCAGTCCGCCCTGAAGAGGACCAGAGTGGTGTCTTTTGATTTCGTCTGCGCGTGTATGCTATCCTTGTCTAGGCTTAACATGATTCTAATTTCCGGCATCAGGTATAAAAGCCTGTCCTTCTACCACACCTTCGAAATCCATAATTTACCACCCTGATTTAGTCTTTTAAATGTTGTGCCAGAGCGGAGCGAGGGCTTGTGCTGAGGCGTTCACCAACAGGTACGGGTATGTTAATAGTTCTTATATTTGTCCTATGAAATATGGCTATGGCATCGAAATGGAAACAGAAGAAAACTGTGATAATGAAAGATTACGCCGCAATCACTGATAAGATACTAAATCTTAACGGCCTTAAAGGAGCCGGATTAAAACCATTGAGAGGCGGTTACGTAAACATAGTATTGCTGGCCATAAAAGGAAACATAAAAGTGTCATAAAGATATCAGTCGATGACAAATTGCAAAATGAGGTTTATTGGTACGCGGAAGCGAAGAAGGCAAATGTAAGCACACCAAGACTGATAACTTATGATTTATCTGAAAAGATTGTACCGTACAAATACATGATTTCCAAATATATCGATGGGAGACCACCAAGTTGGGATTCCAGAGAGCTTCAATACCGCGCAGGGATTTTTACAGGTAAAGCGTTAAGAAGATTGCACAAGAGGTGTGTTAATGGATTCGGTAGCTTAAACCAGGATAATAAATGGAGCAATAAGACATGGATTGAAACGCTCAAGTACATTAGGAGCTTCGCCATAGATGATAGGGCTGCTTTGAAGGTGCTAAAACCAAAGCAGATAGAGCTAATCGACGACCTCACTATTTATAACAAGGGGCTTGAAGTTAAAAGCTCAAGATTGCTACACGGCGATCTCTATAGCCAGAACCTCCTTTATGAAAATGGGCAGGATAGATTCTTCATAATCGATCCTTCGTACTACGTGATTGCCGGAGATCCCATGTACGACGTTTCGTATTCTATGGTTGAAAGAGGAAAAGGCTTTAATGAGGGGGTGATGCATGGCTATGACATAGATAGCCTTACTGAAAAAGAACAATACAGACTTAAATTGCTCGGCATTTTTCAGACGTTCAAGGATATGACATGGTACGTTTCTAATAACGATTCTAAAGTAGAGATTAAAAAACTCCATAAAAGTCTTATTGAGAGGTTATCTTCGGTTTGACATCATAAATTTACTGTGACCGTGAGGCGGCCGGTTGGTTTATGGGAGAGTCGAGCAGCAGGAACCGCACAATTAACATATGCAAACTGTAAATAAACGAGTGCTCCCCTCGGGATTTGAACCCGAGTTACGGGGTTGAAAGCCCCGTGTCCTTGACCGAGCTTTTCGTCGCAGGGAGACGAAACCTTTGCGCTTTTCACACCATCACCAAAGACAAGCTTCCGAACCCGTCTTTTCAATTGAAATTAGGAATGTTGAAGTTTATAAGCGCATCGGGTTCGAATCTTTCAAGATTTGAACGGCGCGATTAGAAACTTTCTGACGCAGTTTGTAGGTATTGGCGAACTTTGCATATGCTAGCCAACCATTAATGCTATCTTTTATCTCAGTATTAGTCATGGTATCATTCTTATACCTGCTCTCAAAGACTTTCAATCTTTTCCAGATTCTATTTACGTTGCTTTTCTTTAGAAGTCTGTGGTGGTAAAATATCCTGAATCCTAGAAATGTTATTCCGTTTTTAAGTGGAATAATCCTAGATTTCTCTGGATGAAGCTTCACTTTCAAATTTTCTCTAAGAAATCTGTCGACATCTATCTTCCATGCCTCTAGTGTTTGTTTATCCCTGTGCAATATCACAAAATCGTCTACGTATCTTATGTAATACTTTACCTTCAACTTGTGTTTAACAAACCAGTCTAGTTCGTTCAGGTACACATTTGCAAAAAACTGAGATGTCAGATTGCCCAGCGGCATTCCAACTCTTTTGGTTTCTGATTTATGGTTCTTTAGTATGGTTTCTACCAACCATATTACTTTATCATCCTTTATCTTTCGTTTGATTATATTCAGAAGAATCTCATGGTCGATCGAATCAAAATAATGTCGAACATCTGCTTTCAGTACGAATCCTTGCAAATTTTTGCGCGCCCCCCCCCCCGTTTCGCGATTGCAATTTTCCTCATAAACCTCTCATACCTCTTGATTGCAGGATGCGTGCCTTTATTGACCTGGTTGGCGAACGAGTCATGAATGAAATCCTTTTCGAATATCGGCTGGATTATATTGCAAAGCGCATGATGTATGACTCTGTCTCTAAAATTAGATGCACTTATTTTACGTGTTTTTGGATCTCTTACTATGAATGTAGTCAATGATGATGGTAAATAGGCTAATGCTTCAAGTTCATGTTTTAGTTTAAGCAGGTTATTATTCAGATCAGATTCAAATTCGATAACATAGTCCTTCAACGTTTTGCCCTTCCTCGCTTTTAAGTACGCGAGTTCGAGATTACTATAAGAACACAGGCCGGAATACAGGTTCCCATAGGTTTCCATACAATTACCATGAACCTAGGATGTAAATAGGAGCCATTTGAGCAACATTGTCGTCCTTGTAGTTGCCGTTAACGTTGAGCCTGTTCCTGTCCCTGTTGTTGTAGTCGACGTTGAAGGCCAGAGGCCGCAATGTAACCCATCTACTAAAAGCCACTTTCGTGGCGCACCGCAGCTTCACGGTTTCGGTTTCCTTACTCAGTGTCGCTGTTGAATTTCATGTCCGGTTTGCCTCATTGAACCAACCGGCTCTATAGATGGATGTGTGGCTCCTAGATTTACATCTGTGCCCAAGTCACAGTTTGCAGGAATAATCCCATGCAAACCTAGGTAAAAAGAGAAAGGAAGCTAATTATTTATTGGCTTCGGAGCAGTTCAGCAGCTTTCTTGAGCTTCTCTAGCTCTTTGTCAGAAGTGGAGACTTCGGCTTCAAGCGCTTTAGCGTGTTCCTCCATCTCTTTAGCCTGCTTTCTAAGAGACTCGGCCTCTTCTCTCTTGCCCGCTCTTGTTTCCTCCAATTGCCTTAGTTCAGTCTCTATCGCACTTAGTGCCTTGACGCTGACCTCCGGCACGCCCGCTACGCGGGCTGTTCCTTTCTGCGCCACCCGAGCAACATTGCCGTCCTTGCAGCCGTAAACGCCGAGCCCGTACCTGACCCTGCTGTCGTAGTCGACGTTGAAGGCCAGAGGCTCTCCAGCCTTTACTCTAGCAAGAGCACTTGGATGAAGTTCTAGTCTTTCGTGCCATTCAAGCTTATTCCACTGCTTTTCTGATACGATCCTCCACTGATTGCTCTTCCGGTCAACATGTATTAAAACAGATTCGCCACGCTTTGCTGCCTTTTCCAAAGCGTCTATTATTTCCTGCTGTATTCCTTTTGAACTAACGAAAATCCAGGCTCCCCTATTCTGCTCTATGAACTTCCTAGACATTGAAGCCTCTACAGCAGAAGCAGAATTTTCTACTTGACTTGCCTGCTTGTAGTTGCACTTTTCAGATAGTGAGAGTGCTCTCTCAACTGTAGCTGCTTGTGGCATAATATCACTACAATAAGAAGCGTATTTTCTAATATATAAACCTGCCGAAAAATGTCAAAATCCGTAACAAAGTTTGTAGTTTTGAAACGGCTCTGTTCTAATAACATGGAATATATATTTGATTATACAAAAGTTGAACACAGACGATTGAATAAAAATGAGGATTATGCAGAGAATACCCAAGAAAGAGGATGAAGACTATTTAGATCGCAAGGTTTGCATACGATGCACTCGCAAATATCTTAATAAACCTGATCTGAATTATTGCGGTCAATGTGGCACAAGGCTGTATCCTATGGCTGCCTTTGAAGTTATGGAGGCTATCGATCTATACAGAGATGAGTTTTTAGTGGAGCTGCTCAACAACCCGGCACTCTTAGAGGTATTTGCTAAGACGGTGCATAAAATAAAGAATGAGGCTAAGGCCAAGAAATAAATTTACGTTAATATTGACAAGCCCTTTCCTCCAGCCCATCTCCTGCCGACGCAGGAGGGGCTTCCGGACGCTTGCAACCAAGCTTAAGGCTTCAACAAGCCAAGTAAAAGGGCACCCGTAGTCGTCGCTTTTGAGTGGGGGCAAAAGCGACAGGACGAGCCTGCGAAGCAGGCGAGGAACTGCACTGCACTCGGAACTGCAGCTAATGCCTAGTCTGCAGTGCTCCGTAGACAAAAATCGAGCATTTTTGGGTCTCGACGGAGTTTTACTGCACTCGCTTACCATATTCCAATAAGGTTTGAGTGCAGTTTGTGAGTGACAGCTCAAAGGAAGTGACAGCTCCGCGCCTTGTAGTCACTAGCCCGTCGACAAAAACTGAGGGTTTTCGCGCTCCGACGGAGGTTTAGTGACAGCTCCCTACTGACTGACAGCTCAAAATGGCGAAAACGCCCTAGTTGTCAGTAGCCCGACGACAGAAATGGGTACTTTTTGAGCTTCGACGGAAGGTTACTGACAGCTCACGCCGAAAGCGCTGTTCGCTAGGTATAAATTTGACATGTTTTCGGTTATACATGACCCTCACCGCAGGGATCGCAACAAGTCAAAATGTTGCGATGCCAATAACGATGAAATGGTGAGATCATGGAGGTCGCAATAGATGTCGGAAAAAGGAAGAGTTACGTCGTCGTGCAGAACGATGGCATTGTGGAAAGGGAAGGTTACGTCGAAACTACAGAAGAGGGATTTGATTCGATAATCCCAACCCGTGACGGCAGTACTTTCATTATAGAGGCAGGAAGCAGCCTCTATCATGTTGTGGGCCCGCTGGAACGGCGCAACGGAAGGATAATCGTTGCACATCCTGCAGCTATGAAGCTGATCGCGAAAGCACCGAACAAGACTGACAAAAACGACGCACATAAACTGCTGAATGCGTATAACGCCAACTATCTGCCGAGGTCGTATCTGCCGTCGAAAGAGGTAAGAGAGGACAGGAATCTCTGCAGCGTCAGGGAATTCGTCGTCAGACAGAGGGCTGCGATAAAGAACAGGATTCGATATGAGGCCCACAGATCAGGAATCGAATTGGGTAGTCTGACGAAAAAGTCAATAGCCGAACTGAAGGTGTCGCAGAATCTTCCGTTGAAGGAACTCGCTGCACTGCATCAGGGGTGCAGCGAAATCGTCTCAAATTTCGACGATGTCGTAGAAGAAAAGGCAAGGCAGAGCGAATACGCAAAATTGATTGACACGATACCCGGAATAGGAAGCGTATCTGCGCTCCTGATCGCAAGCCAGATCGCTGACATCGGGAGGTTCCCGACGGAATTCCATCTCTTTTCATACGCAGGACTGTGCCCATCAACGCACCAGTCGGGCGGGAAAGACTGGAAAGGGCATGTCAAACCAGGAAACATGTCGCTGCGCAGCACACTGATAGAATGCGTCTGGATACACATCGCATGCTGCGATTATTCGACGATAACAGAAACGTATCGCAGGCTGTCGGCGCGGATGGGACCAAAGAAGGCAGCTGTCGCATGCGCAAAAAGAATGGCAAGAATCATCTATTACATGCTCATACGGAATAAACCCTTCAGCCCGTATGGGGTCGGGAGGTGATACGGTTATGAAATATTACGGAGCAAGCCGTTTTTATAAATTTACCGACACCTCCCGACTAACGGAAGTCAAAATACAGCATCGACTGTTGATAGAAATGTGTTTAAATCGAAGGGAAAAGATAAAAAGGTGATTGATGAAGTAGTATAAGGCTGCGGTGAGGGTCACCGAAACATAGAAATATTTCGTCTGCCGTATATTAGTACTGTATGGTGGGTGTTGAAAGAGGGAAGGCCTAGTTCGAGGCCTTTTGAGCAGAGCAGATACGACCTTAATAATATCAGCCCTACGTTCAACGGCCCACATTATAAATTCATTATAGTACTTCCAGTTACTGAAAAATTCGAAGGAGAAAAGGATTTCAGACCGGTTTTCACAATTCGGGATCTAAGCAAGCTTGAAGATCTATTCGATGACGACTTTGGTGGAGTTACGATGAATAAAGGGCCGGTTAAAGGCTCTTGGAGAGACGATAGCGAAGGTAAGATTTGTATTAACGAGCATGTGCGATTAGAGATATATACAAAATGCATCCTGACGCCGATGAATACTTTACAGAATTGAAGGTCAGGCTGTTAGAGCAGGCGAAAGAGGTAAGACATATGCCTCAAAAAGAGATAGTTATAGAGCGGGTGGTCATCGATTTCGTTCCGAGAACGACAAAAGAACAGATGATAACGAAGCTGGAGGAAAGGCTTAAGAATCTAAAAAGATGATGAGATATGGCAGCAACAAGCGCTAGCGCAATAGGTCATGAAGTGAGTGTATCATTAGACAAAGAGCACGGAACTATTCCGAACTCAGAGACGTTCGTGGTAAAGTGCGGAATGGATGGAGTTCTGGCGATGCTCGATGCTGGGCCCATAGAATCCAATCCATCAAAGAAATACGTAGTTAGTAAGGCGCAATATGAAAAGTTGCGGGACTCGGGCATATCTCATACGCTGATAGACGCTCCGGCTTCTTATAAGCCGCCGATTGTCAAAGTTCAAAGAAAGTAAGCTGGTTTTGGTGTGGAAGGATAGAACAGACGCGGATAGAAGGAAGCATGCGACCATAATGAAACCTGACTGGCAATTTATAGTCAGATTCAAGAGCGAAGAAGACGATATGAAAGCGATGGAAACTCTTGGCAGGATCGACAAAATATTCTATGATGATAGAGGAGATAACTATCTGAATAGAAAACAATTCGATGCGCTGCAAGGACTTGGACTAAAATATGAGCTCATAGCAGCGCCGCGCGGCTATGCACCATCTGCATCTAAAACTCTTAGGAAATAATTATTTCTTAGAGCTCACCATTTTAGAAAGTATCTCATTCTTGAAGGCGTTCTCTATTTTCTCATACAACTCTTCATTGTCTCTGCTTATGTAGTGCATTGTCGTAGCTGGGCCTGAATGTCTAGCGAATCTGCACGTTAGTACTACATTGCCGTTTGTAGCCTTTGCAAAGTGAGTTATCGCGTAGTGCCTGAGGCTGTGAGTAGTTAATCTGTGCAGAGTTCTATTCTTTCTTCCGTACAAGCTTTCATCAGATACTGCATAAGTATAATCAAGACCTGTTTTGATTATTGTCTCTCTGAAGACCTTTCGTACATAGTTTTTATCTATGCAAAGTACATCATTGTGGTTGTTATCGTTGTCTTTGAAGAAGATAGAACCTTTTGACTTTATTAACCGCTCTTTGTTCTTCTGAACGAACTCTACTGTTTCTTGGAAGAGTTCATGCGGTATTCTCAATGAATCTGACTTATTCGTCTTTTCGCTTGTCAGTATCAGTTCCCGTTTCTCGAAGTCGATGTTGCTGATATGCAACTTTGTGACTTCTCCGATACGAAGACCAAGATACGCCTGATATTTGAAAAGCAGCCTGAACTTGTCGTTCGGAACATTTCTTAGGAAATGTTGCAGTTCAAGTTCAGTGAAGCTTTTGTTCAATGTTCCGTACTTCGGCGTTCCTGACTTCTTGTACCTCTTCTTGTAGGCTTTCAGAAGTTCTATCCTGAGCCTGTCCATCTTCTTCTGAGGAAGCCTGCTTACTACTTCTTGAAATTCGCCTAAAAATTGCTGATATTCGAACCCGTCTTTTCGTGTGCTTCTTTTGCTTTGTTTTTTCTTTCCGAACCCGAGGCTGCCATCGCAAATGTCATTTGCTCCCCTCGAGCACCTCTATTTTAGGTGAAATCCCTTTCGATATCAATTAATAGCAATTGATATACTTCACTTCGGATGGACTTCACCTCGACCGATGTGAATGAATCACATTACAACATTCATTTTTAATTCACTTCGCTTAAATAGTGGGCATATTCGGGCATCATCTTTTTCTCTTAATTCTATTTTTCTTGATTTCTGGCACCGTGAACCTGTTCCAGAAAAGTTTGTAAAGCTTAAGCCTGTCCGGTACGTCTCTAAGGTACGGTATGTAAGGCAGGAACATAAGAAGCACAAATGCCACAAGAGCAACTGTGCCATTTTGCAGGTCTCCCCACCCCGGAGTATTAGCCGTTATTATCTCCAGGATGTTGTACGGTACCAGCCAATACATGAGGGGGAAATGTCCGAATGAATTGCCCAGGCTCAACATTCCAAATTGTGACACTTGCAAACCGTAATTAGTTGTCGTACTGTTAAATACAGCGGAATCCGAAAGCAACAGCAGAGTATAGGTTTTGTTTATGCCGCTCGCCGATTCGGACTGTAGGATGGGGCCGTAAAGGCCGTCTTGTGCAATATTGGTGAGGGTGCCGATAACGCTTGTTAATGGGTCTGACGAATTTATCGCACCCGCCACGGTGCCATTTGCGCTGAAATAGGCAGAAGCGGCAGCCATGCTCGCGTTCTGCTCTGTTGAGGTTTCCGCATTGAATACGTTCAGCTCATTTACGGAATGTGTCGTATTGATGTATTCTGAATACGGTATGCTTACGTATACGTCCCTAGTGTTGAACGTATACGGGTCTATTGTGTCCAGGTAAGTTGCCGTAGTCGAAGTGTAGTTGAATTCGCTTAGCAGTGTTGTGGCAAATCCATTCGGCGCTGCGGTGGCAACGCTCTGGATGGTCAGAGGTGGCGTATATGGGGCATGCAGGAATGCAGCAAATATCAATATTATTACAAATATGTAAGCCATGCGCCCGTACATCGCATTGTGGTTCGTAGGCACCATGCTGTATGGTATGTCCTTCCTGTACGGCTTGCTAATTCCCTGCGTTTTAACCAGCATATAGTGCGTGAACATTAGGACAATTAGCAGCAATGGAACGATTGCTATATGCCACCCCAGGAGGGCACCCTGATTGAGAGGGTTTATCCAGAAGCCTAGCCCAAGACCGTTCCATAGGTCTGCGCCCGCTCTGGCATTCACCTGCGCCACAAAATCTCCGGGCAGTCCAACTCCAAAAGCAAATTCCAGGAGAACTAGAAGCAGCATCAGGCTTCCGAGCATCCATACGAGTTTCCTATGCTTGAACATAGAGGTGGAGAAGTTCACGAACAGATGAAGGAATATCAGCGTAACGAACGCTTCCGCCGCCCAAAGGTGTATGCTGAGCACGAAATTTCCAGCACCGGGGGTATTCCCCCACTCTGGACCGAATAACACCAACACCATCCCGGTAATCGCAAGTATTGCGAATATTTCCAGAAGGTAAACGCCTATCGTAAAAAAAAAGCTGTTGCCGTAGGATGGCACTTTTTTTATGTAAAAGAATTCACTCAGCATCTTCAGCTGTGAAATGATCGAGGCATCCCCGCTCTTATCGCCTTTGGTCTTTGGCTTTATTGGCATTTAGGCACATAATAGTGTTGCATTTAGATTTAAAAAACTATATGAAGCCAAACCACAGCATGAGTATACCGATAAATTCGGCGATGTAAAGAAAAGCGGGATATTGGACGATATACAATGTACCGGCGATGCTCACTACTATTACGCCGGCGACTATTGAAAGCAGTTTCATGCTTTTTGTCTTTACAAAACTCTTAAGTGCCACAACGACCAGCACTATGGCAGCCGCGAATGTAGCTATAGAAGATGATATGACAACAGGCAGTGGAAGCTGGCCTGCAACAACATAATCCACGATTATATTCCCAACATTTCCAGTAATCAAGGTATATGCGGTGTACAACGTTGCAAGCACAACAAATACGATGAACGCCTGCCTTAACTGTTTTGTCTTTACGAGTTCCATTGAACCAAGAGCAAGGAGTTCGACCAGCACGACAACCAGCAGGAGGTAAGCATCGGCAAGGAACTGGGAATACACATTCAGGGCAAATACGACTTCCAACAGCATGCCTATCGCAAAAACCCAAAGGCCCAACGACCAAAACAGATACGCCCTGCTCCTGTTTTTCGCATATTTCCTTGTCAACAAAAACGCTAGTGCTGTACTAAGGGCAAATACAATTATTGTAGTCGCCAACACTGCACTCTGGCTCGTAAGATACGTTGCCGCGACCATATCCGTATCTTGTACGTGAGATTATTAATTCTTCGCTTGAAGTTTATGCTCCCCTCGGGATTTGAACCCGAGTTTTAGCCTTGAGAGGGCTATGTCCTTGACCGAGCTAGACGAGGGGAGCCTTGAAAACGAGATTACTCTGCGCTCAATTTATTTATTCAGTGTATTTATATATTAGAGTCTTTGGCCAGGTCAGAGCCTGCGGACTATCCTCCTCGCCAGCCTCTCGGTGAACGCGTTCGGCATCACCTTCTCGCTGATGAAATCCGCTATCTTCATGTCCGTCGCCTGCGAGAAGTAGACCGCCTCGTCGACAAACTCGTGCTTCAGCACTTCGTCTATCTCAGGCTCTATCTTGCCGTTGTCTATCATCAGCATGCATTTCTCAACGTTCGCCAGCGACGCGGAGAACCTCTTGACGAGCTGCTCCGGCGCGCTCTTCAGCCCCATCGCCTGCTGCAGCAGCTCTATGTGCATCGCTGCCTTGCTTGAGTGGTATAGTACCCTGAATGGCACCTTATACAACGCGTTCGTGAGATAGGTGGCCACCGCGTGCTTTGGTTCCCCTCTCGACGCCATGATCGCCGGAATCAGGAGAAGGTTCTGCTCGTGCGTTATCTTCTTGCCCTGATGGCTGCTGCAGCTCGTGAGGAAGGAGTTCCTCTGCTCCTCTTCCATCTGGTAGAACATGTCAACGTATGCGAGCACGGCCAACCGCAGCGTCTCGTAGAGGTCCTTTCCGTCGACATCCTTCATCTTCTGCAGATCGTTCGCCATCGCAGTTAGCGCCCCCATGTACTTCACCATGCGCCTCAGGGCTATCTGGGCGTTCTCTTTCCTGGTGTGCACGACGTGGCGGCTTGCCCTGGCGTGCGCTATCGCGTATATCAATCCCTTTAGCGGAAGCAGGTTTGCTCCGCACCGGATCGCCAGGCTAAGCGTTAATGTTGCGCCCTTTACCCGGACTGGTCGGTCTCTAATTTTCTGCACGTTCACACTCACACTCGCACTCGCACTTGTACTCGTACCCATATCCACACTGCTCTCGGCAAACGCTCATCCGAACGGACGGTGAGTTATTGTTGCAACTCATCTTTAAAAAGGTATGTATGCGCGAAATAGCGAAAGCAAAATGCCAATCTTTAAGTAGATTGACGTACAGAATAGTTGTGATACAATGGCAGTTTACGCACAGGACCTGAACGCCGCGAAGAGTTCTCTTTGGCCTGAGGAGACGGTGCATGTCACGGCGACGCAGAGGCTCATAGGACCTGGCGGAGCGTTGATCAACCCCACAACGGTAGTGGCTACAGACAAGCGCCTGCTCATAATAAACCGTGCCACGCTTGGCGCGCGCAAGGACATAGAGACGATACCGTACAACAGCATCGCCAGCGTGCGCCTCGAGAACGGTCTCATATCATCATCTGTTTTCATACAGGTAGCAGGCTATGTGTCCCCAAAAGGTTCGCAGGGTTTCCTTAAGGCAGGAGAGAGCGAGGGAGAGATACCCGGCCTTAGGAGGGTAGATGCAAAGGCACTCTCCGATTTCCTGACCAAGGTGATATCCGGAGTGTATTCTGGACCGCCTCCAGCCACGAGCTATAACGACCCGGCGCGCGGCATGCCCGGAAGGCCGGTCAGGCAACAGCAGAACCAGCAACAAAGCGGCCAACCGCCTTCCTCGACAGGCGGCGGAGGGGCTGCGATATACTGCCAGAAATGCGGAGCGAAGAACCCGATCGATGCACAGTTCTGCATAAAGTGCGGGACCAGGATAGGGAAGTAACCCTATCTTCTGTTCGCGGTCTTGTTGTTTATCGCCTCCTCTATCGAGTAACGTTCCAGGACCTTTGCCTGGATTTCATCGACGCTGGAAATCCTCTGCCCCCTCGCTATGTGCTCCGCTTGGTGGAGCTTGTTTGCAAACCTGTTGTACGCCTTTATCGCCGCATAACAGGCGTCACGCTCGTGCGGGTTGTTGATGTTGAACCGCTTCGCATACTCGCGCTTCGCGAGGACTGATCCCTCCCTCTGCGGTGAATGTATTCCGACGTTGAAAGCCGCGGATATCTTCCTAGCCATCTCTCCTGGTTCCCTGTCGCAAGCTATCACCGAAGGGATCCCTACCCTGCTTATCTCCTCCACGAACCAGTCCACACCAGCAAAAGTCTTGTGCGTGGCGTAGACGAGCCTGCCAGAAAGGTCCAGGCAGGCTATTGCGGATGTCTTCCCGGGATCTATGCCGACAATAAGATGCATCGTATCAGTTTACCATTTGAGTTGATCTGCCACATTGGCAGTGTTGGCACTACTTCGTCTGGTTTGATGTCTGGTTGAGCGCATAGCTTATCGCCGCGGGCAGTGTTTCCGGTATGGTCTGGTACTGGCAGTTCACTATGTCAGTCGGAGCTCCTGCAGTGAGGTTGTAGAACCTTCCGAATTGCGCCTGGTACGCCAGCGCTACCGTGGAGTTCGACAGGCACGAATTGTACTCGCTGAGATTCAGCCCCGAACCTACCGCAACCTGCGTGAGGATTGTGTTGCTTATAGGCCTGTTATTGTACACTATGCTGTAGTTCTTGAAGTATGCGGGGAAGCGCTGTTGCAGCGATGCGCAGTAAAGCGATGCTATCGTCCCCTCAGTTTCGTTCACTCCGTAATCGCCATAGAGCGATAGCGCGTATCCGCTCACCAGGAACCTGTAGCTTACGTTGATCTCGTTGCCGTACTGGCGCGACGCGTTTATTGTGTCCTGTATGCCAGTTATCGATCCAGGAGCGTAAGGGTCTGTCACCATATACACCGGTATCGGCGTCTTGTACGCGCACGGTACCCTTCCGTGAAGCTGGACCACACCAAATGCGACTGTGTTATCTTTTATCAGATACGGAGGTATGGCAGCTGCCTGGTGGTACGCCTGCGTCACCGTGAGGTTTGTTCCAGAGAGAAACAGCGGCGTGTACCCTATTATGGTGGATATCGTGCCGTTAGGCAGTGGCACCCTGAACGGCATGACAACAAGCCACTGGTTGGTGTTCTGCAGATACGAGACCGTAGCCTGTTGCGGTATGGATAGGAATGGCAGCAAATCGTATGAGGAGTTTACGTTCTGGTAGCTGGCTATGTAGCTCTCTGCGGAGAGGAGCGCCTGAGTTGCGTTGTACTTTGGGACAACGCATGTGCCGTTGACCAAGCCATACTGGCAGTTGGTCAGAGTCGCGCCCGGCTTGAAGAACGAAAGCCCGAACGCCAGCGCTATCAATATTATCACCAGCGCCAACAGCGTTATGTGCAAATAGTCCAGGCCCAGCATCTTCGATGCAGGTTTTATCAGCAGCACCTCTTCCTTTTTACCTCCCTTCTTGCTGACCCCTTTTTTTGCCATGAATATCACGGCAGACTTACTCCTTTAAGCTTTAAAAAGCTATTCTGCCGGTCATCATCTGCGCCTGCCGCCTGCGCCCGTCTCGACCCTCCTTCGCGCCATCGCGCCCCAGACTCCGAGCTCCCTGACCTGGGCACGCGCCTCCTTCCTTTCCCTTCCTGTGCCAAAATAATCCATCATCGGCCTGATTTCAGGCCCCTCGCCTACTTCCCTCATGAACTCGTAGGCGTACGTGTAATACGGGTCTATCCTCCTGAAGCACAACGAGCCCAGTATGGTCTCCGTCACCGTCACGGTGCTTAGCGTTATCCCCTTCTTTATGCCGTAGATGTGCTGCTTCGCCTTTTCCAAGTCGCCGTCCTGGAAAACCGGGACGAAGAACATCGCGCCGTTGGGGTTTTCGATGTTGCACACGAGAGCGTACTTGCTGGTCGGGCCCGTAGGCTCGGATATTATGTCAAAGCCTGTCTTCTGCCTTCCCCTATCGAACTTCGCGTAGTTGATGACCTTTTCGAATATTATGCCGAGGTACTTGAAATTCAACTTCTCCATCGACATAGTGACACGCCTCAGCACTCCGTTCTCCAGAAGCCTGTGATACGTATAGAGCGACCTCCCTTCGTCGAAACCATACTTCCTGTCTATCTCGTTGAACTCCACGGTCCCGTCCGTATTGAGCTCCTTTAGCACGGCGTACTCCCGCTTGAGCAGGCGTTTCTTCAGGCACTGCTCTATGAACTCGTCCCTGAGCGGAATCGTATTGAAATGCTCGTTCACGGGTATCGCGTACCACTCGCCATCGTACTTCCCGAGAGCGCGCCGCACCTGCCTCCTTATAGTCGCTATCTCGTGATGGCCCCTCACCAGCACATAGATGAGGAGGTTGTACTTGCTCTCCAGCCTCTGCACCAGTTGTATGTTGGGAATGCCCTTTGTCGCGGAGAGTATCTCCTGTGTTGTAGGCGCTATGTTGCTGAACTTGACCAGTATGATGAATTTATGGTAGTAGAACTTGGATACGTTTATCTCCGCGTGGTACCTGATCCCGAATTCGTCCTCGAGCTGCTTCACCCTCCGGTACGCTTCCGGTGGTTTCATGCCGAGTTTGCGGCCGAGGTGGGAGAGGTTGGCCTTCGCGTTCGTGCTCAATATCGTAAGCAGCTTTGCGTCTCTGGGATCCATAGCGAAGCAGCTGCTCTTCTTCGGTTGCTGCCGATAGGCATATTCGAATTGCTCGCGCTCTGCCGCAGGGATTCTCCTAGAGGCCCTCCTCACAAACCTGCCGCTGTCGTCTATCTTTCCGAGGTACTGTGTTATGCTCCTCACTCGCTTCTTCTCACGATCCCACCTGGTGGTGGCCCTGTATACGTAGAAGTTCTCGTTGATGCATTTGAGGGTTATGCAGAAATCGTACTGCCGCTTCAGATCCTCGAACCTGTTCCTGACAACTTCCGGTACGTCAATCCCCATATCTATCCTCCTATTGGTTAATTTATTGGTTAAATATTAAACAGTTTGTATTATGGTTAAGAAATCAGCGTAGTTAACCAATATATTCCGCTAAGTTGCACGAGTGCGGGGCTTCAAACTCCCCTTTTCAGCCTTTTTGTCGTCTATAATTTTAAGTCGTTAATATATATACGGGCAGACAAGGTATTGTGTGGGAACATGAAATGGAGGGGAAGGGTTGTTAGAACGAAGCGGATAAGGCGCGGGCTGTACAGCTTTTTCATAGAGCTGCCGAATGGCGATTCCGTTAACATCGAACGCCTCGCAGAGTCGCTGATAAGACTTCAGGAGATTACCTCCGTGACTGTAGACGAGAAGGACGACGGCCTGCTGATAAGGACGCGCCTAGGCGAAGACAGGGGCGATTCCTACGGAAGGCTCCTCTCGACTATAAAGAGCGCGCTGTAGCAACTGGTGCCCGGTGGGGACTGCGGCTTGGACGGGGCCTCTATTCGTTCGTTCGTCCGCTCCGCCCAAGCCACACCGATGCCACGAGCAGCGCAAGGAATATAAATTTGTACGTTAGATAGTTTGTATGGGAGACTTTAGGAAGAAGATAAAGGTCGCATCCAGGGAACCGATGCTTGACTATGCTGATTTTAACCTGCGTATTGGGAGGGGAATCGGGGACCTGCACAAGATAGACGTGAACACTCGGTTCTCGGAACACGTGCCTCTTGCAATCCCCATCGCCGGGGCTGCAATGGAATTTGATGAACATGCAATGGCGATAGCGCTCGCCATGGCAGGCGGCATCGGGGTGATCCATAGGAACAACACTCCGGAGCAGCAGCTGGAGGAAGTTCAACAGGTCAAGAAGCACGAAGCTTTCGTGATAAGGGATGCGAAGACCATCACTCCTGACAAAACGGTTGCGGAGGCGCAGGAGGTGATGAAAAGGCATGAGAACGGACACATGTCGAATCTGAGCCTGCCTGTCATCGAAAGCGTTAGCAGGAAAGTGGTTGGTATGCTCACCGAAAGGGATGTAGATGCGGTTGACGACCCGAAACAGACAACCGTAGAGCAGGCGATGACAAAGGGGGATAAGCTGGTGACCGCCCGCTATGATATTTCAGAGAAGGAAGCGTATGATATGATGAGGCATGCCAGGGTGAAGAAGCTGCTGCTGCTGGATCAGCAGGGCCTTTATTACGGGCTTGTAGTCAAGAAGGACGTGCTGAGCAGGCTGCACAACCCGCAGGCGATAAGGGACTCCGAAGGTAGGCTCCGCGTCGCTGCGGCGATAGGCTCCAGGGACGTCAGACGCGTGAAATTGCTGGATCCGTGGGTCGATGCGTTCGTAGTAGACCAGGCGTCGTTCTATACCGAGGCAGACCCCAGCGAGGTTGTAAAGCTTTTCGAGCACACCAAGAAAGACATAGTGATAGGAAACTTCGGGACCAAGGAGGGAGTGCTCGATTGCATGAGGATAGTGGACAGGGCTGCGGGAGTGAAGGGAGGGATTGGAGGGGGTGCTGCATGCAGCACCCAAGAGACTACCGGAGTCGGAGTCCCAGCCCCCGAGGCGGTGCTCAGAATCAGGGAGGCGTTCAAAGAGGTAGGGAGAAGCGTGCCTGTCGGCGGAGATGGTGGGGTGAAAATCGGCAGGAACATTGCACAGCTGCTGGCTATGGGCGCCGATTATGCCATGTGCGGTTATGTCTTCGCCGGAACGACCGAAAGCGCAGCCCCGAGAGCGGAGGGCGGCGGAAAGGAATACAGGGGCATGGGCAGCGCCGGTGCAAGGCAGAAGAGGATAGAACTTGGCATAGGAGATACTAGATATCCGGACAGGAACGGAAACGGGCTTGTCGAGGGGCAGACCGTGCGTGTTGAGCGCAGCGGATCCGCCTCGGAAGTTATAGAAGACCTGGTAAGGGCTACGAAGAAATCGATGGATTACACCGGAGCAAGGAATATCGAGGATATGCACAGGAAAGTCGGCATAGAGCTGGTGCGTACCCGCACGCAGAAACCGTGGCAGGAGCAGGCTTTGATGAGAAGGGGCTAGACCTGGAAATAAATGGTGCGACCGCCG
>JAJZNR010000025.1 GCA_021811605.1 Microcaldota archaeon
TCCGCATTGTGGAATCCGCTCGAAAGCGTGAAGAACAAGGAGGGGAGGTTCTATAAGGGGCCTAGGATAGTATAGGTGGTTTCATTAATACGGAGTCTTGTTAAGGAGCATCTGGAGCGGCTTGCGGCAGGGGACGTTAACCTTGACGATTTCGCTCCACGCGTCATAGAGAAGGCAAGGTCTATGCAGGGTAGGTACTCTGCCTTCATAACAATAAACGAGAGGCTTGCCTCTGAGAAGACGCCTAAACAACAGATGAAACTTCCGTTCTCGGTTAAGGACAACATCTGTACGCGTGGATTGCGGACCACGGCAGGATCTAAAATACTGGATAACTATGTGCCGCCGTTCGACGCCACGGCAGTACACCAGATAAAGAACGCCGGCGGATTCGTGATTGGGAAGACTGCGATGGACGAGTTTGGGTTCGGCACCTTCTCGACAAATTGCGCTTATGGAGCTCCGAAGAACCCTATAGATCCGTCCAGGGTGTGTGGAGGGAGCAGCGGGGGCGCGGCGTGCGTTGCCGCTGCGGCGGAATTCCCGCACATCGCGATAGCACAGTCCACTGGCGGAAGCATAACAGCGCCAGCGGCATTCACCGGAACAGTTGGCATGACCCCTACCTATGGGAGGGTATCCAGGTGGGGCCTTATCGACTACGCCAATAGCATGGACAGAATCGGGGTCATAGGAAAGTGTGTTTACGACGCTGCGCTCGGCCTCTCTATGATTGCAGGTTATGATCCCCTCGATTCGACGTCGCTGAATGCGCAGAAGACCGATTACACGACGCTCATTGGAGGCGACATAAGGAAGCTTCGTATTGGTGTTCCGAAGGAGTATTTTAACGGAGATGGAAGCGCGGTGGTGAAGAAGAACGCTCTCGATTTGTTGCAGCGGCTTGAGAGGTTTGGAGTTGTTTGGGAGGAGATATCGCTGCCGTACACGAAATATGCGATTTCGGCCTACTACCTGATTGCCCTTGCGGAGGCCTCGACAAACCTCGCCAAGTTCAGCGGGCTCAGGTATGGAATGGAGGGAGACCTCGATGGGAATTACGAGGAGTATTTTGCGGATTTGCGGGGCAGGTCTTTTGGGGAAGAGGCGAAGCGCAGAATAATCCTCGGCACATACGCGAGAATGTCCGGTTATCGCGATGCCTACTACATAAAGGCGCTCAAGGTTCGCGCTAAGATAATTGCGGAGTTCAAGGGTGCGTTCGCAAGAGTGGATGCGATAGCGACGCCATCGATGCCGATAATCGCTCCTCGGTTCGATGATGTGGAGAAACTTTCGCCGATCGATGCTTACGGGATGGATAGGATGACGGTTCCTGCCAACCTAGCGGGCTTGCCGACTATATCGGTGCCCAGCGGGAGCGAAGGGGGGATGCCGACCGGCGTGCAGTTTATCGCGGACCACGAACGTGACGGAATGCTGATAGCGCTCGCGGGAGCGTGTGAAGCATAGTGTGATGATGGATGGGAGTAATGATAGGGTTGGAGGTCCACTGCCAGCTGAACACGGAGAGCAAACTCTTCTGCGGCGACAGCTCGGACCATCGCGGAAAGGAGCCGAATGAATGCACCTGCCCGATATGCCTTGGGTACCCAGGCAGCAAGCCGGTCATCAACAAGAAAGCGATAGAGCATGGAATGCGCATCGCGATGGCTCTCAGCTGCAGGATTGCGGATGAGATGTTCTTCTCGAGGAAGACCTACTTCTATCCGGACATGTCGAAGAACTACCAGATAACCCAGTACGAGATTCCGCTGTGCAGCAACGGGTATCTCACGGTTGGAGAGCTGAAGGTCAGGATTAGGAGAGTGCACATAGAGGAGGACCCGGCAAGGCTGCAACACGTCGGCGGAGATATAACGAACGCGGAGTATACGCTCATAGATTACAATAGGTCTGGTATCGCCCTCGCGGAGATTGTCACCGAGCCGGACTTCACCACCCCGAAGCAGGCGAGGCAGTTCCTCGAGATTCTTCTGTCGATACTGGAGCATCTCGGGGTTTACGATTCGGAAAAGGAGGCAACAATCAGGTGCGACGCCAACATCTCGCTGGACGGAGGCGAGAGAGTGGAGGTAAAGAACATTACAGGATTCGAGAACGTCGAGAAGGCGCTGAACTTCGAAATAATAAGGCAGAACGGCATGAAGCGCATGGAGGTCGTGGTGCAGAGGGAGACGCGACACTTCGATGCGGAAGCGGGAAACACGAAAAGCCTTAGGAAGAAGGAGTACGAAGAGGATTACGGCTACATATTCGACCCAGATCTTCCAACTATAAGAGTCACAGCCGGTTGGTTGGAGTCGATAAAGAAGACACAGCCGGAACTTCCGGACCAGAGGGTCCTGCGTTTTGTTAAGGATTACAAAATAGGGGATTATGACGCGCACGTGCTCGTCTACACTGACAAGAACCTCGCTGACTTTTACGAGCTGTGCTGCAGGAAGTACGGAAAGCCGGAGGTTGTGGCGAAATGGACGATGAACTACCTTCTCAAGAGCCTGAATTGGAGAAGGGAGCGGATAAATAACTCGAAAGTCAGGATTGACACGTTTGTCGAATTCCTCCGGCTAATAGAAAGCGGGAAGATAACGGAGCGCTTCGCAAAGGAGTTGATAAAGGAATATGTTGACACTGGAGAATCCCCGGCAATGCTGGCGGAGAAAGGCGCGCAGGAGCTATCCGACAGCGATTTAGATGTTGTTGTGGAAAAAGTCTTGCAAGAGAACAGGAAAGCCGCCGATGAATTCAGGTCGGGAAAAGAGGATGCGCTGAAGTTTCTCATAGGCAGGGCGCTGGCTGCAACGCAGAAGCGTGCGGACCCGAACAGGCTGCGCGATATGTTATTGAAACACTTAAATGCCTCGATAGCTCAGTAGGTAGAGCGACTGGCTGTTAACCAGTAGGTCGCAGGTTCGAGTCCTGCTCGAGGCGCCATTTCATTTCTATTAGTCAGAACTTATCCGGACCTCAAAAGATCCGTAGCCTGTGGTCTCTTGTTGCTGGACAACGCCCTTACTAGTTCCTCCACGGTAGCAATCTGCAAGTTTCCAGTTAGACAGGAGTTGGCGTATTTCTCAACAAAGTCGAAAAAGAAGTTGCCGTGCATCCATACGTCGCCACCTATCACAGCGTCGCCAAAAAGCTTGAGTTTGCCTCCTTCTCCATACGCATGCGAATGACCGGTAAATACAAGATGTCCGGAAACAGTTAGGTTTTCAGCGAGATGAGTTTCTGCAGATGCGACAACGTGACCTCTTATTGTAGTGTTGCCGCCGTATACCCTTGCTAGTCCATCGTGCAAGCATCTCCGCAGATGGTCATTTTCTTTCCGTATATCATTGAGTGGTCTTCCATTCTTGCACTGTCGAGAACCAGAGCTTTTACACCTACATAGGTGTTGGGGCCGGCATATGCAGTGCTTTCGACAAAACCTCCGGGGTCGCCGTTTCTGTTCGTGTGTCTTGTGAACGTGCGGTCCGTGCCTGCCAGGTTCGCTGTTGTAACATCGATTGGCAGTGATCTAAGCTTATCGAGTGTCTTTACCGGGGTGGAGACTGGAACTCTTGTATTAACCGTTGGCATTGTATCACAATAATATGTTGCGATTTCCCAAATACTTGAAGGTTATTATTTCGGTAATTTCCGTAATAGAAAACGTGGTTTTCGGCAGTTCGCAACGCTTTAATATCTGAGGAGCGCAACCAAATAGGGTGTGCATGAGGAGGAGTGTTCCCTACATCGAAGAACCGGAGATTGGGGAGGCGATAAAGGAGTTTATCGGAAGCCTGAAGGATGGATATGATGAAACCGGCGGAAAGCCGAAACAGGATTTCAGGCTGTGGCAGCTTGGTCTTCCGCTCGCATTGATTACTCTTGCCGTTTTCCTTCTCGGGCATCGGTCCGTTACTGTTTATTTCGGAGTCGTCTCGCTGATAGCCGTTGGCTTTGCAGGAGTGCTTACAGGGATAGGAACCGGGCAAGAGAAAGGAGTCAGGAAGGGATTGCTTATCGGCTACGAGCACAGCCACCCTGTAGAGTACAAACCGCAAGCACACGCATATGGACGCCTTCAGATAGGAGCGGACCTTATAATGTCCGGTAACGACGGACCGTACACGATAGAGCTTGACAAGGAGCCGAACCCGCATGTTGTGGTGATAGGTGAATCGGGAGCGGGGAAGACCACCTTCGTAGAGGCATTCCTGCTCAGGGCAACCAACGAATACAAGATACCGTTCCTTGTGCTTGACTGGAGCGGATCGTACTCAAAGCTTGAAAGGGCAGGTGTATCGTGGAACGTCCCGAAGGACCTGAAGGTCAATCCATTTGCGCTGCACGGGCTGACACCTGAAAAAAGAGCAGGCGCGGCAAGCGAGATGCTTATGCGCACGCTTGAGCTCACGCCGTTGCAGGCGCAGCGGGTCCGTGAGACGCTCATGCCGCTTTACGGCGAGAATGTGGAACCAACTCTGGAAATCCTGCTGGACCGGTTGTACAACACGAAGAGTGCATCGATGAGGAACCAGGCGCTCCACATAGCGAACAAGCTGAAGCAGACCAGGGAGGTCTTCGGCGACGAGCCGAAGGAGTTCTGGAGCAGCTACGGCAACACCTGCAACATAGTATCTATGGAGGGGCTTACGGACACGGAGAAGAACATAGTCACGCACTCGCTCCTGCAGAGGATAATAGAGAGCTTCGGCCACAAGGGCGAAACCCGGCTTTACATAGCGCTCGACGATGCATACCAGGCGCTTGCGAGTTATGAGGGCAGGGAGAGCCCGATAACCAAGATTGTGCGCGAAGGGAGAAAGTACGGTTTTGGTATGATAATCTCGACGCAGATACTGCAGGACCTTCCTGACGCGATACTAGGCAACACCTCGATGAAATTCCTTGCCTCGTACCATGAGCCGGCTGCGCTGGAGAAGGTATGCGTGGCAATGCACCTGTCGGAACTGGAGAAGGAGATACTGCACAGGGCCCCGCGTGGCACCGGTTTCCTCTTTGATCAGCACAGGATACAGAACGGGGATACCGGCTATCCTGCCTTCATATCCGTGCTTAGGGTGACAGAGAAGGAGCTGTTGGCGGTGAATTAACCGTCACTGCGTTCGTGTTTGTCGACTTCTCTAAGCAGCATCAGTGCCAGATCGGGTGGAATGGCATCCGTAATTTCCTTGGCAACCGAACTGGAAAGCCTGAGTAGCTCGCTTACGTCCCTATACAGCTCTTCCGGGCTCTGTTTCCCTTCCTGGATTCTTGCCAATATGTGGTTTGTCACGTTGGCCGCACACGGGCATTTATACTCTGCGAACCGCTCTTTTAGCTTCTTCAGTTTTTTCATGTACTCCGGGAGTTTTGGGGTTCCGATTTTTATCTCTGGGGTGTCGCTGTCGGTACCGCTGAAAAACTCGAACATTTTGACAACTAGCGAATATACGTCACCAAGGCTCTGCCTTCTGAAAAACTCTGAAAGATGGGGGTCTTTGGCGGCGAGCTCTACCCTGCCAACACCGTCGAAAACACGTTCGAATAGCGTGTCCTGAACGCGGTATATGCGGTCCATTTCTTCTGGAGACAGGCTACAGGATTCGGTATTGAGAATCGCTGCGGATGTTGCCAAAGCAAGGTTGTATATTGCAATCTCTGTTTCCATGGCCTTTAACCTTGCCTCTGGATCCCCTATCTCTCCAGCCAGTTTTGCCAGCTCGGAGGAGTTTGCGTCGTTGATGACCATTGCACCTTTGAAAAGTATGGGTGCGAGTTGCGGTGGCACTCCGGTTTCGAGGCAGGCGATTACCGTTTCCGTTGCCCTTCCTACCATCTTTGAGGATGTCTGCATTTGAGCTGAGGATATCGCGAGCGCGGCTGCGGGATTGATTGCCGGACTCATCTTTAGTATGGCGCTGGTGTACGCGTCGCGGAGCTCGAGCTCTGACTTAAGTTCGTTTATCGTGTCGGTTACTGGCGGAAAGGCGTTCCCCGCAAGTGTGCCTTTTTCCGCAGCGGCTATCTCAAGCGCTTGCTCTTTCAGCCGTTCGAACCTGCGGTCTGCTTCTTCAGAGACTACGGCGTGCTCCTGTGGACTTAGACCCGACCATGCAGAAACCATAGTCAACAAGTACCATTTGTTGACCTCGGGGCGCAGCTGCCTTTCACGGGTTTCCAGCGCGTTTGCAAGTTCGGAGATGTGTTCGCTGTCGAGAGTCGCGCGAGACCCTGCTCCTTTTATGTTTGATTTTGGCATTAACGCACCATGACTACTCATATTTTCCAGATATTTAAAGGTTGTTGGGTGCTGGTCCGGTCGTTTAAAGTGCGCAAACCGGGATTTGAACCCGGGTCGATGGCTTGGGAAGCCATAGTCCTACCAGGCTAGACTATTTGCGCATGTGAGAATAAGTTGTGGTGATGGAATTGATTAATTAATTAATTAATTATCTTATGTAGCTCGGCTTCTGGTCAAGCCCTGGTGGTGTTCCCTGCATCTGGCTTTCCACCTGTTTTATTATCTTGGCCGTGTGCTCCACTATCTTGTCGAGCTCTGTGGTATTAACCTCCAGCTTAAGCTGCTTTGCCAGGACCAAAAGCACGGATTTTGCAGCCGCGGCATCGATGTCGAGCGCACTGGTCTCGCCCATAAGGCATATGCCGGGCAGCTTCCTCATCTTCGCATATGCAAGTATAAGACCTGCCGAGCCCCATATCATTCCTCTCGACTTCCCGAACACTACTCCCGAATCCTTGAATTTGGGAATTATCTCCTTGTTGGTGACGTTGGCGTACACCTTCGGCACCACAGCAGGCTTCTGCAGCACGCTGTAGCCTCCCAAAGTGTAGATGAACGTACCCTTAAGCTGGTCCGCGAAGAAGTCGACTATCTTCTGGTTTACCTCGTACTGACCCTCGGGGGTTATCGCCTGCGTCTCTCCGGTGAGCAGTATGATATCGTTAGTAGCTGCTCCCTTCTTTCCCTTGAGCACATAGAACCTGTTGCCCACTAGGCGGATACCACCGCTCTTCAGCATGACGACCTGGTGCGGGAAATGCGGCGAGTACAGCACGGCAATCTTCTCGAACTTGAACTGTTTCTTTAGGGTCTCTGCCACGAGTTTGCCAACGTTGCCTATTCCAGGTAGCCCCACTATGAGTATGGGTTTGTTGAGCTCCGCCCTCTTCACGATTTTTATGGCACTTTCCTTCATGGTGTCACAGTTTTGACATTATATCCTCTTTCTCCTTCTTAATCTTCTCCTTCTCTATCTCGAACAGTCCCTTCTTGAGCTTGGTGTTTACTATCTCGACCGCGCCCTTTATCTTCGCTTCTGCTTCGGTGTAGTCCTTCCCTTCGGCGGTGAGGTGGTATTTTGGCGCGCTGATATACCTTACGTCGATGCCTTTGCCCTTCACCGCAGAGAGTATGCCCCTTATCTCGGTCGCACCAGCTTTCGTGTCGTAGTCGATGAGCTTCATCACGTACGATACGATGTACTTCTTTTTCTTCCTGCTCGTTTCCAGAAGAGATAATATAGTGTCGCGGAGCTTCTTCGGCAGTTCGCTGTCCTCAAATTCTTTGGTGTTAGCTTCCGCGTTCCTAAACAACTCCGTGTACGTCGGAAATGCGGACGGAACAAGCTTTACAAGCTCCGTCTTCTGGGAATCGAGGCCAGCCTGATGGACCGCCCTCAGGAAGAGCGCGCTCAGCCTCTTCTCCAGGTTGTAGGTGTTTATCTTCGCCTTGCTGTCTGCAGGCGTTACCTTCTTCATCGACACGTCGAGCGTCTGCCTTTCCTTGTCGAAGAATATCACCTTGACGACCACCTTCTGGCCATCGTGGATGAACTCCCTGATGTTCTTTATCCAGCCGGAAGATACCTCCTTTATCGGGAGGAAAACCTCTGTGTTGTCGTACTCGAGGAGTTTGCAGTATGCTCCGTACGGCATAACTTTCGCGATGCTTGCGATAACCAGATCGCCGACTTTTGGCGCGCCCTTGGGTGCGATAGGTTCTGCCATCTCTTACTTCACTCCTTATGAATAATAGATAAAGCGCGATTACTCTACCTTGAACTCGAGCTTCTTCTTGGTCCGCGAACCGATTACGCGCTCGACTCCGTGCTTGCACTCCTTGCATATGAGTATTACCTTCTGGCGCTTCGCGAGCTTCTTTACGGTTGCCTTGCCCTTTACCTTCCCGACGTAGCCCTTCCTTTTCCGCTCGGCCCTCCTGGTACCCATGTCTTGGCCTGTATTCGTGCCTTTGGAATACATCTTCACTGTGTGTAGTGTGTGCTTGTTGCACCAAGGACAGTACGCGTTGATTTCCCTTTTCATCTCCATTCCATCACTTTGCCAAACGGCTTTCTTTTTTAGTGTTCTGTGTTTGCATCTGTATGTGTCGCTCCTTGTGGTTTTGCTTTCGCGGTTCCGACACGATTGCCAGTCATGCCTGCTGGCATATTGTGCTTGTTATCAGGAACTTTACATCCTCCTCCCCCTGCATCTCGATGAGCTGCCCTTTTTCGAGAGGGCCGAGCTTCTTTCCGGACGGCAGGGTTATCTCCGGCAGCGATTGCGTGGATTTGAGCATGTGTTTGTGCCCGGGCCCCTGTGCCGGAGGAGACGCGCTTATCTTGTTCCTTTCAACTTGCTCCAGCAGGCTGTTGTAAAAATCAACTTCTCTCTGTATAGCAGGTTGTGGTAACTGTCTTTTGTATGCTACGTATATAAGTATCTTTTGCTTCCTCCTCTCGTAAAGTTCATCGAGAAGCTTCAGCGTGTTCTTTTTTGTGGAAGCCTCTTCGTCGGTAATCTCCCTACCCTCCAGGCTTTTCAGGAACTCTGATGTTTCATCGTAGAAGGTCTTTGGGAGAATTTGGAGTTCGTTTGTCTGGCGTTCCTTCTGGGCAGCCTGCCAAAGCGTTTCGTATGTTTGATTGTTTGCCACCCAGTACACCCCGCAGTTCCGGTATTCATGTCTCTTTTACTATAATATTGTATGTTGTATCAGATTCTTTATTAAATATGGACCTGACTGAACAGGAAAAAAGAATTAGCGGAAGTGAGGGGTGGTGAGTGGAAATAGCGGGGATTGGATTTGAACCAACGATCTTCGGGTTATGAGCCCGACGAGTACTCCAGGCTACTCTACCCCGCTGTAACAAGCAAGAAGTTATTTACGGGAAGGAATAAATAGAGAGGGGCTACACCCGTTCCACAAATGCCTCTTTACCTCATCACTCTTCGGCTACTGCCTTGTTCTCCATCTCCTGCTTCCTCTGTTCCGCACCTATCAATTCCGAGGCCTGGCTCTTATCCAACATCCTGAGCCCCGTCCCGCAAACCCCACATTTGAAGTTGTCCTCGAAAGCGCTCTCGAAGGTGAAAACGAGCTTGGTCTGGTCGTAGCATTTGTCACAAACAAAATAATCGTTGCAATCCTCCCTTATTGCGGGCCTCGTGGATTCCATGCTCTCGATCTGTTCGAAGAACGGGGGTATCTTGTCGACATTCACGTACCATGCAAAGGAAAGCCAGCCGTTAACGTTCTTCGCTATGTAATAGTTGGTAATCCCATAGCCCTGCATTATATTGAGTATCCGCCTGACCGCGTTGATCTTTAGCCCGAGCTCTTCAGCGAGCGCCTCGTCTGTCTTCGGGGTGGCAAGCGCATTGATAACGTCAAGAGCGCGCTTGCTTATGTTTTTCTTCAGGTAGTTGGTGGCAGTATCATTCGACTGCAGCTGGTCTATCGCCGCCTTTACCTCATCAGAATTATAAATGTAGGCCGCCGTCGGCGTCTTCCTCCTCTCCCTCGGTCCTCCCTCGGAGCCGCCCTCCCCCGCGACGCCCCTCTTTTCCATTCTTTTTACTTCCTTCGCTTCCTTTACTTCCTTTACTGTGTGTTTTGGTACCGGTCTATGGGTGATGCGCCTTGCCTTTTTTTCAGACGTCTTCATCCTCTTTCCTGCCTGTTTCCCTGCAGCTTTCCTTGGCTTCGCTCTTGCATTGGTCTTAAATCTCTTTTTTGGCGCGTTCGCCTTTTTCCTTGTAGTTGACGTAGTAAACACCTGCACTACTAATTGACTCGTTCTAGTATTTATACCCTATAGTTATCAACAAAATTAGCAGTAGGTTTTTGCTGTTTTGGAACGCCCCACTCCTGGTCTCAAATCCTCTGCCACGAGCTCGTCCGCTTCGGCTTTCCCTTTACTTCCATAGGCGGCGGTGCCAAAGGTCTGAGCGTTCTCTCGAACTGCTCCGCAGTCATCGTGTTCTTGAGCTCGCCTGGTTTGTACGGCCGGCTCTCCATCAGCACGTCGAACGTAACCCCTCTTTTCGCCTCTATCGCCACATGCCTGGTATCGCTGCCGAAGAGGTCTATTTCCATCAGATGGAATCTGGTTTTCCTCATATAGATTATGGCTCTCTCTATAGGAATCTTCAATTCCCCGCTCTGCATTCCGATAACCCTGGCTTCGATATTCGCCGGCTGCGGCACCTTCGCAAGCCACGCACGCACCTTTTCTGGCAGTTTCGGGTCGAACCTGTAGTATCTCGTGACGAACATAGCCGTCGTATTGACGTCGAAAAGCGAGAAGAACAGGTCATAGGTGAGGTTGGTGGCAGCCACATACTCGGGTGCGGTAGCGGAGTAAGTTCCTGTGTAAACCTCGCCGTCATCCAGATATCTGCATCCCTTGTCCGAATCCAAATCCACCTTCGAGACGTTCTGCCGTTCCTTGTAGTTCTTAAGGTATGGCGCGCTTCCGAATTCTGTATTCTGGCTGTCGAGGTCGAGGGTTTTCTCAAAGCTCATGTTAAGTTATCCCATCTCTGAATAAAAAGATTACCTCTCCGCAGCGAGCGGCCGTAATTCTCTTTCTCCAAGGGTGGGCACGTAACGGAAACGCCGCTGGTCGTTTCTCAGCAACACTGTCGTATTGAAGGCGAGCCAGCTCTCCCTTTCGTGGTAGGCGTGATAGGCTATCGCCATCAGCACGTCCGGAAGGCCGCTGTTCGGCCGAAGCAGGTTCCGCGCCACTTCTATGTCGCCTGCGCCGTTGTTGTACGAGGGCACGCCAATCCCGCTGGGATGTGAATGCCACAGGCCGAGGAGCGAGAGACCCGGAAGGTCCAGGCGCTCGATCAGCTCCTGCGCGATCTTCTGCGCCACTCCCAACGCAAACGTGTCGACGGGGGCGCTTCTCTCATCGCCTACGGAAGACAGGGTCGCGCTAAGTATAAGCCAGGTCGGAAGGGACCCTTCTTTATGGTAATACCTTTCCCCTACCAGAACCCCCACGACCTCCCTCCCCTGGGTGCTGGTGTACCTCGAATAAGACTCATGCACCATCTTCTCCGCCTCATCGCTGATGTAGGCGACACCAGCCCATCCTACAAACCCACGTCTCATGGCTTCCTGCAGCGGCGAAGCCCTCTTTGTCATCAACATTGTTTCACGCTTTCTACAAACACTTTGAACCTGAAGCTCCTCTTCGGACCCTAACACGCATTCTTTTCTGCGTCTCTCAATCGCCGCTGACAAGTGGGCGTATTCAAATATTTATTGATTGCGATGGGGTCCGCCTCCGCTAATGCGCCACCACCCTCTATCTATATAAACATTACCCATCATAACAATAGCGTCCATCTGTGCGCAGTTTCTATTTTCGCACGTGGGCCAAGAGCGCTGTGGCGCATACCGATTGGTATTATGAAGATAGAAGTGCTGGAAAGCAACGATAGAGTGATGAGGTTCAACCTCAAGGACGCTAGCTCAGCATATGCGAACGCCCTGCGGAGGGCGGCGATGAGCATGGTCCCCACATTTGCAATAGACACGGTCACGTTTTACGAGAACACGACTCCAATGTTCGACGAGTACATAGCCCACAGGATAGGCCTGGTTCCGCTTGTAACCCCATCGAAAGGTTACACCGAAAAAGACGAGATACTGTTCACTTTGGAGGCAATCGGACCGGCGAAGGTGCTCTCCTCGAGCCTGGAGACAAAGGACAAGGAAGTCACGCCGGCGAACGGGAACATCCCACTGATAAAAATGGCAGAGAACCAGCACCTGCGTGCAGAGGGGAAGGCGCGCATGGGGACCGGGTCCCGCCACTCAAAGTTCCAACCGGGTCTCGTGACCTTCGAGGAGAACAACGGCGTGTTCACATTTTATGTTGAGTCCTTCGGCCAGATGCCACCCAAGGAGATAATCAGCAAAGCGCTCGATGCGCTCAAGGAAGAGCTCAAAGAGACGGCGAAGGACGCGAAGAAGCTTTGAACCCCACATGACACGGCATGACGTTACAGGCGGAGGTGGCAGAGTTTGGTCAAATGCGCTGGCTTGAGGGGTCAGTGCCGCAGGGCTGCTAGGGTTCAAATCCCTACCTCCGCATTGCGGTTGTAGAAAGAAGGAAAGGAGGAAAGAAGGAAAAGAAGGAACAAAGGAATGAAAGAATGGCAAAGAAAATCAATGTGGAAAGGAAGGATGTGCGCGAATGGCTCGCAGTTCTAGACGAGGCAACGAGGGGCGACAGGAACAAGGCATTGTTCGCAGACATCCACTTCAAGCTTGCGGTCCCGTCAAGGCATAGGAAGCGCGGCGCGGTATCGATATTCAAGCTCTCCAACGTGACCGAGGAGGGCGACAACATCATAGTCCCGAGGAAGATTGTATCTTCGGGGAAGATGACTCACAAGATAAACATCGCCGCCCTCGAGTACTCGAAAGGCGCGCGGGAGGCGCTAACATCCTCGGGCAGCAGGATAATGACGCTGAAGGAGATGATGGGCCAGAAGAGAATCAGGCTCATAGTTTGATGCTTATGGACGAGATAAACGCAAAGGAGTTCGAGGTCTTCGACGGAAAGGACAAGATACTCGGAAGGCTGGCGAGCACAGTTGCGAAGCGTCTACTGACCGGAAAGAAGGTCGCGATAATCAACGCCGAGATGGCGATAATCAGCGGTGACAGGAAGGGCATAAAGAGGAAATACAAGGTCAGGCTCGACCTGCAGGAGAAGGAAAACCCGGAGCACTCCCCGTACTGGCCCAGAAGGCCGGACATGCTCGTCAAGAGGGTGGTGCGCGGGATGCTCCCGTACAAGAAGAGGACCGCAGGCAAAGAGGCATACAGGAACCTGCGCGTGTTCATAGGCGTGCCTCCTGCGTTCAAGGACGTCAAGCCCATAGAGATAGAGACCAAGAACCCGAAGCAGCTGTACGTCGGCCACGTTAAGGTGGGCGAGCTCGCGCAGCTGTTGGGTTACACAAAGTGATGTTATGGCAGATGCAACGATGCAGGAAATAAAATCGCAGCCGTCGACTGCACAGCAGGCTCCGGCTTCGGCTCCCGCGGCGCTCGCCGCGTCGGCAGCAGCTCCGGCAGCGTCTCAGAAGAAGTCGGCCGCGCCGAGGAAGAGGACGGCTCCGAAGTCGAAGAGCGTGGTTGTGAAGGCGAAGAGGAAGGAGTCTACCGCAAGGGCGTACCTGAAGCCAGGGAAGGGCATGATCAGGGTGAACGGCCAGAACATCAACTCGCTGGAACAGGATTACATAAGGAAGATGATACTCGAACCATTCGAAGTCTCGAGCATGGCAAAGGACGTCGCCAACAAGACCGACATAAAGGTCAATGTCAAGGGCGGCGGAATCAGCTCGCAGATGCAGGCAGTCCGCGGCGCTATCGCAAAGGGGATCGTCGCGCTCTCCAACAACGAGGTTATAAAACAGGAGCTGATGAACTACGACAGGAGCATGCTAGTCGACGACACGAGGAGAGTGGAGCCGAAGAAGTTCAGGGGACCGAAGGCAAGGTCGAGATTCCAGACTTCGTACAGATGAAGATGATAATATTTATGGTGTATTGACATGATGATGCCTGTAAGGTGTTTCACGTGCGGCCAGGTAGTGGCCGACAAGTGGGAGGAGTACAGCAAGCGCGTCCATCAGGACAAGGAAGACGCGGGCAAGGTCCTCGACGACCTCGGGGTCAAGAGGTACTGCTGCAGGCGCATGTTCGTAAGCAACGTCGAGCTCATCGATGAATTCGTGATGTTCAACAAGAAGTAAATATAAATAAGCGATAAAGAAAAGATTTGCCAGGGGCCGTAAGCTAACCTGGCAGACTACCGGCTTGGGGTGTCGGTTATCCGAGTTCAAATCTCGGCGGCCCCACTGACAAAACAAAAAACACAACACACTGATACCATGGAAGAAGAGGAACAACAGAACGGCGAGGCGTCTCCAGAAGAGCAGCCGCAGCAGGGCGGCGAGCCGGCGGCGGCAGCAGCTTTCCAGGCCGCGCCTTCCGAAGCGGACAACAACGGCATGCTAGTCGGCACAAACGAGTACCTGGAGGTCGGCATACACATAGCCACAAAGACGAAGAGCGCAGGGATGAAGAAGTTCATATACAAGGTGAGGGAGGACGGCCTCTACCTTCTCGACCTCAAGACGATAGATTCGAAGATACGCGTAGCCGCAGGGATGATAGCAGCGTACAACCCGAGGGACGTGGTGGTCACGGCCTCGAGAATCTACGCCATAGTCGCGGCGGAGAAGTTCGCCACCGCAATAGGCTCACGCTTCATACAAGGAAGGGTAACTCCAGGCATATTCACCAACCCGCACCGCGACGACTACATAGAGGCCAAGCTCATCATGATAAGCGATTCCAGGAACGAGAAGCAGGCGATAAAAGAGGCAAGCATGCAGAGCATTCCGATAGTCGCGCTGAGCGACACCGATAACTCGACAAAGTTCATCGATCTCATAATCCCGGCGAACAACCGCGGAAGGAAGTCGCTGGCTTACATTTACTATCTTCTTGCAAGAGAGGTCCTCAAGGCGCGCGGGGACATAAAAGACAACAGCGAGTTCAAGCTCCAGCCCCAGGACTTCGAGGCGAAGGCGGAGGGCGGACCCCACCACCAGTTCGCGCAGCATGCGCCTCAGATAGAAGCGCAGGCCTGACCGGCTCCTTCCTATCCGATAAATCAATTCAGACCGGCATGAACGGAAGCAGCACCGCAGCAAGGTAAGTTATCAGGGCAAGAGCCATGGCTCCAAGGCTGAGGTTTCTCGCGAGCCCGTGGAATCCTTTAGTCGGATTCGTCATGTACTTCGCTGCCACGTAGAATAGGGCGAGGTTGGCAACGGTAATGGGCACTATGTACACCGCGTTGAAAGCAAACGGCGTATAAATTCCAATCGGCTTGTAGACGAAAAGGAATTCGCTTATCGCTATGGCCTCGGCGTAGAGGACGAACGCAAAGTATGCAGACTTCTTCTCCCCAAGGTGGTAGACTATGTTCTTCGTGCCGCGCGTCTTCGCGTCACCCTCCCGGTCGCGTATAGCTCCATGCACCTCGCGGCCCAATCCGCTGAGGAGCGCGACAAAAAAGACGAGCCAGATCACCGGCGATACGGAATCGGAGACCACCACGGCGCCGAAGACGAACGGTATCGCGTAGGAGAGCGCCACGTAGAGATTTCCCACCAGAGGGAGATCTTTCAGCCTTGCACTATAGTAATAAGAAAGGGCGGCGAACAACAGCATGATTACGAACGCATACGCGTTTATGAACGCGCTCATGACCACAGCGGCGAAACAGCAAAAAGCAGCCACACCGAAGGCAGTCCTCCTGCCGAGCGAGCCGGACACCAGCGGGCGGCCGACCATCCCGTTCATCCTATCGGTCTCGACGTCAAAGTAGTCGTTTATGGCGAACGCGCCTGCGCTGTTGAAGATAGGGCTTACCAGGCTCAGGGCAAGTATCGGAGCTATCGGCAGTCCTCCCGCTATCAGCTCAGCCGCCAGAACGGCCACGACGAGCATTATCGAATGCTCGAACCTGGTCAGCTTGAAAAGCGCGACAAGCACATTGTCTCTCTTGGCCATGAGCAGATTTCGGTATAACGGTATAAAATACCTGCGAATCAAATACTACCTCATGCCAGGGTGGCAGAAACCGGTAATGCGCCGGTCTTGAATCTTAGATGTCAAGAGCTGAGGAAACTATGATGCACGCAAGCAAACCGGTGCCCTCACGGGCTTTTGGGTTCAAATCCCAACCCTGGCGTACTCCTACTCATTCACCTTGTCCCATCGACCACTTACCAAAATAACAAACTTCCTTAACGATTTTGGCATTTTTAGAACTCTTTAAATATCATGGAAGCGGTAATATTATGTGGGATTGAATGGTGGGGATGCATAAACCACGTTCCACTGGCCGCTCGCAAGAATCGGCAGAGAGTCAAAAACCGAATCCGCATGTGGCTGTCATTGGCGCCGGAGTTGTCGGGATGGCCCAAGCCATCACTCTCGCAGAGATGGGCTACAAGGTAACGATCTACAGCGATGCGCAGAAGAGCTCCGCTCTGCAGCTTTACGATGGATTCATCCGCATAATGCACAGTCTTTCCATTCCGATTCCCAACCGATTCAACGAGGCGATGCTCGACCTCATGCTGAAGCCGAAGCCGGGCATGGCTTCCGTCGCCGCTTCTGGAATCTTCCAGCCATACGCCCTCATAAGAAAGGAGGATGAACCGCTCAACGGCGGCGAACGCGAACGCCTAGAAAAGGTCTGGACCGAGCTGACGGAAACCTCCTACAAGCGGTTCAAAAGCCTCCTATCAGAAAACTGCGGTGTCGAAGAGATACGGCATACAGAGGTTCTCGAGGCCCGCGAGCAGATGCCGTTCTATGCAAACGTCATGAAAGACTTCAGGGAGACCACCACAAGGGCTCCGGACGGCAGCGTAAAGCCGGCATGGGAGTTCACCACCTTCGGCGTAGAGATGGGAAGATATCTTGCGTACCTCCACAGAAGGTTCGCGGAGCTTGGAGGCAGGATAGTCATAAAACATCTCACCCCGGCGGCGCTTTCCAGCCTGCCAGAGCCTGTAATATTCAACTGCACAGGGGCAGGCGCCAGGGAGCTCCGCCACGATAACGAAATGAGGGTTGCAAAAGGGCTCACCCTTCTGCTCAAGCCGGCGAAAGGCGCACAGCCGGTATCAATAGGAGACGGCGATTTCGACATAGTTTCCCTTCCGGGCGCCAGGGTGAAGCTGGGCTGCGGCTACACGGAACAGAAAACAGACACCACAGAACCGGACAAGGCGGATTACGCGATGATACTCGGGAAGGCATCGTCGCAGGCGCATACCGAGTGGGCGCGTTTCAATGGTCTGGCAGGCACGCTCAGAGAGGTGAAGGCAAGGGGCTCCGCCGCCGTGTCAAAGGCAATCACCGGCGTATTCGCGACAAAGAAGAGGGGTCCCAGGATAGAGGCCAGCGTGTCTGACCACGGCAAGGTAATAGTCGACAACTACGCACACGGCTACTGCGGCATGACCCTTTCGTGGGGTGCCGCCGAGGCTGCCGTAAGAGAATGGCTCAGGATCGATGCCAGTACATGCCCGGCCGCTTCCTGAAGTTTTGAACACGAGACGTAGGCACCAGAAACACGTAAATACCGTCGACAGGCAGGGAAGGCGTAAATATCTGAAAGCGCGTTATAGTATATGAGCACAGCGCTGTAAGATTCCCAGGGCCGGTATCTCACTACCCGAACAGCATGAAACTCCCGTCATGGGAAAAGCGTTGTGCCCGTGCGTTTCTCGCCTTTGCCAATGGCAGGCGCTATTTCTTCACGATTTTGATAAGGCTTATATCTATAGCTGGTACGGTCAGAGCCCCGCCAGGAGCAAGTAGACAAGCATTCCGACCAAGCCGCCAGCAATGCTGCATGCGAAGTTCGAGGAGTACTTGCTGCCTATCCCCTTCTCCTCATAGTAACCAAGGACGCTGTCTACAAGCGTGCCTATGAAACCACCGATGGTCACAGCCAGCAGCCAAGCCTGTATTGTTATCGCAGGAGCGATCGCGCCGAAACAGACCGTGCTGCACTGCGACAGCCCCGCACCCTCGGCAAAGGCGAATGAATGGTATGCGACGATAGGGAGCGCTATCAGGAACGCTCCGAAGAGTCCTGACAGCGTACCCAGCAGCGTAACACCGCCGGACACGCCTTTTTTCACAGGCTTGCCTGTCATTATCGATATCGGTACGCTGCCCAGAACTCCAATCTCGCTGCTGAACTTGTCTGCGGTGACCGCGGCAGCGGATGCCGCGAAAGCGACGAGGAAGAAAGGTTGCAGCGCCTGCAGGTAGCTCCAGCCCAGTGCAAACAGCGTCGCATATATGAGCGGTCCGTAGCCGTTAGCCATAACGTTCTTTATGCCGCGTGTCTCCTCCCACAGCTTCGCCTTCTTCTTGAACTTCTTGCCGACCCTGGTAACCGCTGCGGACAGCAAAAGGAAGTATACCATCAGACCGACAAAAAACAAACTGTCGACGGTAAAGCCGCCGCAAAGCAGCAGGAAAAAGGCAATCACGAAGGCAAGCGCCACTCCTTTCAGGTCCAGGGTCAAAATATCCATTTTACCGTCGCCAATTGAAACTTCTTTCTTCCCGTTTGTGAGGAAAGCTTTAAAAGCCTTTAGAGGGCAATTTCTATTACGGGTTCTCTACTGTAGGAAGGTCGTGAAGAACTGGTCGCCTTGCCAGCGTGTAACCCACGCTGGCACTATTTCTTCTTAATTTTTCAGTCCGACCGGAGCGTTTGCTCTCGGCTGTCCAGGGTCCCAAAGGCCAATCAACCATCATCTTGCTACCGCAGCTTTAAATACCGAACGCTAAAGTTCGACAAACTCAAAGCCCTGCATCCGCGATTCTCCGAAGCACCCCCGACCTGCCAGCCTCTTCGATCAGCGCACCGAGCCTCACGTCCACCCGCTCTTTGCTGCCGCTTTCAAGGTCGGCACCCACACCTTCATTCGAGGAAGTATATCTCTTAATCGACTGTTCCAAATCCTTGTCGCCAAGGTTCTCGCAGGCCCTCTCAAGAAGTCCAGAAAGCTCAACGTACGCGAACGCCTTTGCCGCAGGCGTTACCAGATTGCAGACTGCTTCCAGTGTCGCGACCAGCCTGTAGAGCTCATCAGCCACACCCCCGGCAACGGCGGCCTCGGTGTCTTTTGCGCAGGTTACGGTCTCGTTTTTGCCCAAGCCTTCCAGTATCGCATTCACGGTCGCCACGTAAGGCGGCGCCGCGCCTCTTTTTATCCTTTTCGCCGAAGATCCTGCATACTTCTCGAGCAGCGCAGGCAGCTCCTTCGCGCGATGCCTGAACGTCTGTATGAATGGGAAGGGTCTGCCCCTCTCGGTAAAGTATGCGTCTATCCCCTTGCGGTCAAAAGCCACTTCAGCAACTCCGGTATCCACCGCGAAAAGCGAGAATCTTATCGATTCCGCACCGTAGAGCGTAGCGTTTTTGTTATGGAACTCTTCCATCCTGGCCAGAATCCTGCTTGCGCGCTTAGCCTGCGGTGTCCCGTGCAGCAGCTCCTTCACTGCAGGGCCTGCTGCATGCGCTCCTTCGGTTTTTGTCTTATTCGGCATATAATCATCTCCAGTGGGTCCTTAGCAGGTGACGCTGTGCGGCTTCCCTCGTGGTCTCGCTGAGTTTCGGGTCCTCAGAAGCGGCAATCACCACGCACTCCGGCAGCGGCATCCTCAACAGCATCTCCCTCAATAAATCCTTCCCCCTCGGGTGCGGGCTTCCGAACATGAGCTTTTGCTCGAACATCCACTGCGGAAGCAGCTTCTCCCTCGCCAACGCAGCGCCCAACGCAGCATCGACCTGCCCCGGCACGCATCTTACCGCTTCGTATATCCTGCTGCTGGTCTGGTAACCCATATCGTCGCTGTGCCTTGTCATGAAGCGCATCATGGCGTCGGTATAATTCTCCACGCCGCCGAACTTTGCCATGGCGAGCATGGCGCCGCGCAGAGCCCTCAGCTGTGCCCTGTAGTTTTCCGGCTCCGTTTTTACCGACTTGAAGTCCTGGAGTATGCAAAGCTCTGGAGGGAGCAAACCCATGCCCACGCCTCTCCTTCTGTCAATCAGCGGCATGGAAATCTTCCTGAGCACGCCCGGCGCAAGCCCGAGCATCCGCTCCTGCCTTATTATGTCGACGTTGCCGCGGTCCTTCTGTACATACAGAACACTCGAATGTTCCTCGGCATGCTGGAAGCCGTTCCTTGCAAAGTGTTCCGGCACGCGTCCGGCTCCTATATCATCCATCGGAAACGCCGTGTCGAAAACCCTCTGGCTGGAGAAACCGTTCAGGTCGACGTCAAACGTGAAGCCCCAACAAGATCCGCGGCTAAGGTGTTCTATATCTGCGGCTCCATTAACCATCAATATGAACATCTGTTCTCCGCCAATCGCCTCGGCAACTGCGTCCCTGAAAGGCAGCAGCAATTTCCTTATATCCGCTCCGTTCCTCAACAGTACGGAGCATCTGCTCTCGGCGTTCAGTACTTCTGCCTGTCGCTTCTGGGCCAGGGCCATCAGGGTGTCCCGCGAGCCCTTCTCCCCCCTCCTACCGATTTTTTTCAACATAGCCCCTACCTCACTTATCCACGTTTCTAATACATTTTGCGTCGAACTTGATATTTAAGCTTTTGTAAAAGTGAAATTTTCGTGAGAAAATCCTCCGAAAACGGAAGGAGGCTCAGGAATAAATATTATAAAAGAGAGAATGATTCTGAGAGCATGGATTATTTCGATGTGCCAGCCGGCACCACGCCGAAGATAATGGTCGTGAGCGACATACACTGGGCGTTCAAAACACGCTACGGCATATACGAGGGCAACGCCTTCGACGACCTGCTCGGCGCCATAAGAACGCAGAGACCTGCACACCTGATAATGCTCGGCGACCTAGACCACGGATGGTCGCAGGCCGCATGGACCCAGCTCACGGATCTGGTAAGGACTACTGCCATATTCGGGAACCACGACAATGTGGAGCTGCTGATGGACCAGACGAACACCGATGGCACCTGCGTGATGCCGCGCAACGGCGAAACGCGCAACATACTCGGCGTAAAGTTCGGGTTCATGAACGGAATTGCGGCGAAGCGCGAGCGAACAAAGGACGGCGCCCCGAGGATAACCCCCGAGAGGGCGCGGGCAGCGCTAAACTATCTCGTCTTGTCCGGCGCGGACGCGCTCTGCATGCACGAGAGCATGTATTACGAACTCAGGAATCCGGCGTCTGTGGGTGACGAGCTCATGAGGCAGCTGCTTTTAGAGTGGGGTTCTACCGCTCCGCCGCTAATACTCTCAGGCCATGTCAGCAGGAAGCCGTATCACGTGGCGAAATGCGGCACAAACACGCTGGGGCTGCGCGTGCAGACGAGCCCACAACACATGAGCTATCTCACAATAGAACCACAGGGTGCTGGCGGCAGGCTCGGAATAGCCCTCTGGATGCGCAAAGAGAAGCTGGGGGAGATGTCGGTATCGATGCAGGAGCTGCGAAACGGCAGCGTAGACGCCGGATCTCTCGCTTTCGTGAAGGAGGATGGCGTGCGACTGCCCCCATGGCCCGGATGGGTTTTAAGGAGCGAGGCAAGCGTTCCGCAAACAGCAGCTAGCCACACAAAGCAGCGACAGGTAGCGTGATGCAATACCCATGTCGATATCTTCAGGTAAAACCGCAGCTGGTGCCTCGGCAAAGCCCCCAATCATGCACGCCGTCTGGATGCGGCCCTAAAACTTATCAGGGCGCTTTCCAACCAACGAATGCGAAAAGGTTAAATATCATATAACTGGAGTATAAAACCTGATTCTATGGTAAAAAACAAGACACCATTCTGCAATTCACACCACATGATCATCACCCTACGAACAGTAGACGATTCAGGCAATGAGATCGGGCTTTGCAACCTATGCAGAAGGGAGAGAGCTGGCCCGACCAAGACCGTCAAGAGGTCAAGAAGCGGTCCGCAGGTCGTCGTACAGGAGCATCTGCGCGGGATGTACGAAAAGCTCGACGACTTCCTCAGAAACAACCACTCTCTGAGCAACTATAAGATAGCCGAAGAGTTGGGCGTTGATAACAGGACAGTCGCAAGGCGCAGGAAGGCTCTGGGCATGGGTTCCAGCAAAGCAGGCCGCCTGCCGGAAGAGATCGCAATACACATTTTAGAAATACACCGCGCCACGCCCCTTGCACCAGTATCCGAGATTGCGAAAAAGGCGGGATGCAGCAGGGGCAGCGTTTCCAGTGTCTTGGCGAACCCGAAGCGCTATGTAGGGGCTTACGACGAGTGATGCGACCGGCCGCATGCGATGCCTTTCAAAGCAGCAACATCGCATTTCCGCTTTTTCTGAGAAAAAAAGCATTAAATATCAGGACAGGGTGAGTGCTATCGGTAGTCATGGCGTCCATGTCAATCAACGACAACAGCCATAGGGGACATCCTCCTTCAGGGACAGGGTACGGGCTTACCCGCGCAGCGATAAGCGGGGAATCCATTCGCAAAGCCACAAGAATCTCTGCTCCACCATGCCAAGGGCAAGGGCGATAAAATGACCATCGAACCCACAGGCAAAAAACCAACAGAGGCATCCCGCGAAGACGCATCCAGGCTGTCTCTGCCCTCATCTCCATCCCCATCTCCGAGGAAAACCGCTTTCGATTCAGCGCTTTCCAACTGCATAGACGCAGCCAGGGAACACAAAGCTAAAAAAATGGCGGCGTTGGCGACCTGCGGCGAGCGGGGATTTTCCGAGGCCGAAGAGCTGGAAGACGCAACCGCAAGGGCCAACCTCCAGGGGGTGCTTGCCGCGATAATCTCCGAATCCGGAGGTGACAGAAACGTAGAGAATTCGCTGCTATCGCAAGCCGTGGAGCGGCTCGACATGTTGGACCGAAACTATTCTGAAAGACTCACCAACTACCATCTCCGCGCCGTAGTGGAGAGGGACTTCCCCGCTTTTGTAGAGGCTCTGGCCACGGAGCTCGATAGGTTCGATTCCGAAACAGGGGATATCAGGTCCAGGATTGCAGAACTCACCGATTACACGCTGTCCGGCATAGATCTCGATACTCCAATAAGGAATTTCGGGGACATGTGCATCGAAATACTCCTTCACGACGATTCTGCTCCAGACACCGGAAAAAACAGGCACGAAATCGCCGCCCTTGTGCAAAAAAGCGGCTCCGTCTACGGGAAGGCAGTGCAGCGCATACGCGAGCTCATCTCCCGCTTCTCGGGCTCCGCAAACGAATCAGAGCCGATGCCCGCAATAAAAACCAGAATGTTACTCACATACACGATAGTGATTGCGGCAAGGCACGATTCCGGCATATGGCTTGCCCTGAAGGCCGAGCTGGACGGGCTCAACGGGGTAGCGACGGCCGAGTTGCCCGGTATGAACTCCGCAGTCCTGGAATCGGATGCGGTAAGGCGGCGCGCCAGGATGGCGCCCTCCGCGCAGAAAAGGTAAAAAGCGCCAACATCAGGAATAAATATCTGGTACGACGCTATTATATCGGCGAGCGTATGGGCGGAAAGGACCCGGAGTTAAAGCAGGCGCTACAGAAACTGCACCGCAGTGCCGAGAGCATACTGGATGGCATATCTGAGTCTGAGGACTATACAGAGTCAGAACGGAAAAAGCTGGACCACAGCCTCTTCGGATTTGCCGAGGTCGCAGCCGCAATCAAGTCCTTTGACCTGAAGGTTCGGGAGGCTTCCAGGATAAACGCGGTGGTCGACAAGATCGCAAAGCTGGCGTCAAAGAAGCGGATATCCAGCAAAGCCACGGAACTCCAAATGCTCAAGGCGCAGTCTGTCAGCAAAACAAAAGCGCCAGGAAGGACAAGGGAGCCACAGTACGGGCAGACTCTCAGTGAAGTGGCACGTCTCGAACTCAACGAGGCGCGGAGGCAGACAGAGCCGTGGGGTCGTGAATTGACAGAAACCGTTTCCACGATGCTATCCCACGCGGCAGAGGAACTGGTGGGGAAGGAATCGTCAGAGGTGTCGTCCCTGGTTCGTGAGAAGAACACGATGTTCGTCGGTATGGTAGGGAAGATAGCGACGGAGTACATGGCAGAGGCGAGCCTGTCACAGGACGCAGGCATAATACGTGCCGCAGGGCAAAGCCTCCAGGACCAGGTGCTAACGATAACAAAAGAGTACACGCGCATACTGAAAAGGTACAGCTACAAATCCTCAGCAAGCAACGGACTGTCTTCACAGGATACCGAATACCTGAAACACGATCTTGACATCCAGATAAACAAATTGGAAGACATCATAACGGAGCCGGAACCCGGAGAACGCGAGTTCCTGCTCTTCAGCAGCCTCTCAGAGCCGCACGAGGCGCGCCCGCGGCGTTGAAGTCGCTGAGCGCGCAAGTATGGCGGCCCGACCGCACCGCCTCCGTCGTAACTGGCGCAGTGCAAAGGGATTTAAAAGAGAACTACCATGTCAACCTAACGCTTCTTATAAGGGGGTAATTTTGGCAAAGGAAAAGGTTGTGCGCGAACTCGAAGACCTGCCTGGAATCGGTCCTACGTCGGCAGAAAAGCTCAAGGCAGCGGGGTTCGATACCCTGGAAAAGGTGGCGACAGCTTCGCCTCACGAGCTCTCCGAGATATCTGGAATCAGCGTCGACACTGCAAAGAAGGCGGTCGCGACCGCACAGGAGTCCACAACAATAAACTACCAGACAGGAGAGGCGATACTCGAGAAGAGGAAGGAGATCGGCAAGATCTCCACCAATTCGAAAGACCTCAACGATATGATCGGCGGAGGGGTCGAAACCAACGCGATAACAGAGGCTTACGGAAAGTTCTCCTCCGGAAAGACGCAGCTGGGGTTCCAGCTGTGCGTAAGCGTCCAGAAGCCGAAGAAGGAGGGCGGGCTGGACGGCGGTGTCCTGTTCATCGATACCGAAGGCACTTTTCGGCCGGAGCGGATAGCCGAGATAGCCAAGGCGCAGGGCATGGACCCGACGAAGGTGCTCGAGAACATAGTCGTGGTCAGGGCGCAGACCACGGACCAGCAGATACTCACGGCCGAGAGGGCGGACAAGCTAATCCAGGAGAAGAACATAAAGCTCGTCATCGTCGACTCGATGACCTCGCTGTTCCGTGCGGAATTCCTCGGCAGGGGCGCGCTGGGGGAACGGCAGCAGAAGCTCAATTCGCACGTACACAGGCTGCAGACGCTTGCCGACAAGCACAACATCGCCGTCTACATAACCAACCAGGTGATGGACAATCCGGGCATACTCTTCGGCGACCCCACAACACCGATAGGCGGGAACGTCCTCGCCCATGCGGCCACAACGAGGCTCTACCTGAGGAAGAGCAAGGAGGAGAAGCGCATAGTGAGGCTCGTTGACTCGCCGTCACAACCCGAAGGGGAGTGCGTCATGAAGGTGACTCCGGAAGGAATCAAGGATTAGTGGTCCAATGCTTTACTTAATCGGAGCGGGGCTCGACATAGGAGACATATCCGTAGGCGCCATACAGACCTGCAAGCACTGCGACCTTTACGTCGACAGATACACGAGCTTCATGAACGCGGAGCGCATCCATTACCTATCTAACCTGTTCGGGAAGGAGCCGCGCAACCTGGACCGCTCCGACCTCGAGGAGAACCTCCCCGCACTCCTGAAGCGTGCTCTGACCAGGGACATGGCGATAATAACCGGCGGAGACCCGCTTGTAGCCACAACACACAAGATAATATTCCTCGAGGCGAGGAAGATCGGCCTTCAGGTAAAGGTGATACATTCCAGTTCGGTGGTGTCCGCCCTAATCGGGGAGTCCGGCCTCGACTTCTACAGGTTCGGCCAGATATGCACGATATCCAGGTGGAGCAAGCACTATACCCCGGTATCCTTCTACGAGACCATACAGAGGAACCTCAAAAACAACCTGCACAGCCTGGTGCTCCTCGACTACGAGCCGGGCAAGAACGCCTCTCTGGAGCTGAAGGAGGCCGTGCGCATACTCGAAGAGGCGGAGAAGAAGTACAAGGGCAAGATAATCAAGCCGATGACCATGATATTCGTGATGCACAAGGTCGCGCTTCCCGACAGCCAGCGCATGATAACCACGCTGAGGAGGGCAAAGCTGCTCACGTTCGGCAACGGTCCCACCGCCATAATCATACCCGCAAAGCTCACCGAGATAGAGAGGGAGGTAATGGGCAGCATGTTCTGACATCTCAAAACCGCTGGTTTTTAT
>JAJZNR010000014.1 GCA_021811605.1 Microcaldota archaeon
GCCCATCCGTATGTCATCAGGTATTCCATCGCGCTCTGTGATTTCACCATAACATCACGGAGGGAGGTTCAGCACAGATCTCGCGTACACTCCGATCGCTATGGTTATCACGTCTATCCCTAGCGAGATAAAAAGGGTCTTAGACACCCTGCCGGTTATGCTGGTGTCGCTCACTATCGCGATGAAAGTGGAAGTGAGCGCGAGAACTATCACCGTTATGATTATCGCAGCCACAATGCCGGCAAATCCGCTCACACCCAAGAAGAAAGGCGATAGAGGGAAGAGCGTACCTATGAAATACATTACGCCTACATAGAACGCCGATTTCATCGGCGTGGTGGCCGCCGTCTTCTTCGCCGCCTTTATGCTTTCCTCATACTCAGTGGAGAGGTAGGCGCCCCCCGCCATTGACAGGGTCCCTGACACTGCCACTATGAACCCTCCAAGCAGCACCACGAGCGGGTTGTTTATCGCAGCCGCCAGCCCGACAACCACCGCAAGAAGCTCCACAAGACCGTCGTTTATGCCAAAAGCCACGTCGCGTATGTTCGCTATTATCTTGCCGTAGCTAATCACCTTCTCTTCTATGCTGCGTTCGTGCAGCTCCTCATCCCGCTTTATCCTCTTCAGTATAGCGCTCTCCTTCTTGTCGAGGCGGGCTGTCTTAAGCACCCTGTCGAACTTATCTTCCAGCCTGTTCTCGAAGTATTCTATGAACTTTACGGTGAGCGCAAGGCCGAATATCCTTCTTACGGCAAGTATCAAGCCCGCCATCATACCCGGAGCCCCATCCGGAGGAGGTATCCTGTTAAGCTGCAGTATCTTGCCCCAAAGCGTCTTATGGCCCGCCTCCATCATGGAGAGCTTCTTCAGCTCTGCCTTAAGCCCGGGGTCTCTCTCGCTCCTGGAAAGGGATTCGTATACCGACTGGTGAAGCATCTCGTTCTTATAAAGTTTCTCTAGATACCTTGTCTTGCCATCCATGACTCAATACCTCTCCGAATTTATTTAAACCCTCTTGAGCGTCAGCCTCACGAGCGAGCCTCTCCTTCTGATTCCGGAAACTTCCAGGCCTGCAGATTCCGCCTCTCCTTTAACCTGTTCCACTCTTATAGAATGGACTGCCGGAAGCTTCCACAGTATTCCATGTAGACGTGCTGCATCGTGTTCGTAAATCCTGATTTCGCCACCCTTCTTAAGAAACCGCTTAAGGTAGCGCAGAGAGGCTTCCTTGTCCTCCCAGTGGTGGTAGGTTATCGACAACAGTATTACGTCGAACTTCCTTCCAAATGGCACATGCCTGCTAGAGCCCATCCTGAATTCAACTCTGCTTCCGCTCCTCCTTCCGCGGCCGCTTGCTATCTTCACCATGCTACGCGATGGGTCAACCGCGCATATATGCATGGATTTGCAGCGCTCTGCGAGTCCCAACGGTATATCTCCCGGGCCGGTCCCTACATCGAGCACCTCTTTTGCTCCAGACTCTGACATGTCGTCAAGGACAAAACCGTAAAACCTTTTCATCAGCGGCAGCACTGCTGCCATATGGTAAAGCCTCGATGTTACCGGTCCGAAGCGCTCCTCGCCCTCCAAGTAGTAGTCTTTCATGAAACAAAAGCTACGGCAATATATTTATATTAACACGAAAGAAGAACCTCTATCTGGTGCAAGAGATGATACTTTCTGATTTTGACCTTGAGAATTACATAAAGTCTGGCAGGCTTGTCATACAGCCTTTCGATGAGGAGTTGATCCGCGAGAACGGCCTCGACCTAAGGCTCGGCAACGAGATTGCCATACATAATCCGGAGCTGAAGGAGGATTTTATCCTAGATCCGAGCAACGAAGACCATCTGAAGCAGGAGTACATAAAACAGACGAGCGAAGACCGTCTCGTCCTACCGAGGAGCCAGCAGGTGCTGCTTACTACTCACGAGTATCTCGAGATGCCCGACAACCTGATGGGGTTCGTGGAATTGAGAAGCTCGTGGGCAAGGCACGGGCTTTCGATGCCTCCTACGATTATCGACGCCGGCTTCAAGGGCGACATAACCCTTGAGGTGATAAATCACTCCACGCACAACATCGCGCTCAAGCCCGGCGTGAGGTTCGCGCATATAATATTCGCGGCAACGATGAACAGGGTTAAGAACACCTATTCTGGGAAGTACCTGGGGCAGCGAGGAATCAGGACGCCGAAGCTGCTCTGAGCCGGAATTTTACATACGACTAAAACAGCGGAGTCCGCTTATACGATCGGGGCAACGAAACAAGGGTTATTCGCTCTGACCGTTCCGTTTCCTTATCAGCTCCAGCACCTGCATCATGTTTGCCTTCAGATCCTCAAGCGTGCCGGTGTTCGTTATTATATAATCAGCGGCATCTACCGCTCCCTGAACTCCGAATCCCTTCTCCTTCTCTTCTCGGAACTCGAACTCGTCCATGCTCTTCAGGTCATCCTGCCTGCCCCGGTCCCTAAGCCTCACGTATCGCATGTCCTTCGGTGCTATAATCCCTATAACGGATATGTCACGGAGCGCCTGTCTGAAGCATTCTATCTCGCTTACACTTCTCACTCCGGTTATGGCTATATCTCCGCCGAGCCCCTTAACCTTGCTGACCAGCATCTTTGCTACCGCGTCATCGCCGTGCTCCTCCCTGAGCCTGCTCGCGAACCCACGCAAGCTGACGTTGTTTATGTCAAGCCCCCTCTCCGTCATCAAATCCCTTACAATGTCCCCCATCTCAATAATCTTGAAACGACGTTCGTCTCTGAGGAAATCGGCAGCCATTGTCTTTCCTGCGCCAGGCATTCCAGTAATGCAGACTATCATCGAACCAAGGAGTATTCCACGTGCTGGTATTTATTACTTTATCGGATCGTGCTCCATTCGCTCCATTCCATCAGGCCGGATCTACTTGACCTTGTACACGGCATAGTGGAAGTATATGTAGGTGAATAGCACTATGGTGAGATCCACTACAGCAAGGGAGAAGTAAGGTATCGTTATACCAAACAGAACAGCGCTGCTCTCCGTCTCTATCAACTGTACCAGGTCGCCGGCGAGGTAGTTGCTAGCCACGGCAGCCATGATTATATAAGACATGAAAAAGAAGAAGGCATGTCCCTTTGCCCGCGTCGCCGGTTCCGAAGAAAGGAACCTGCCCTTCCTCCTCGTCTTCCCCCACAATAGGGTGAGCCACCCGGACGCATTGTAAGCGCTGGTGAGTATTATAAGATAAGACCACAGGCTTTGGTCGAGGAGCCAAAGCAGCGAGAAGATAGCAGCAAAGACAATCACCATCACTACCGGATTTCCCAGCCCTCTAACGAACGTGCTCACGCCTACCATGCAATGCGCCTGCTGTACAATCAATCTGGTTGATATGGGAAAATTGATAAATGCTAGTCAATATCCAGAAACAGATGAATCCCGAAGCTTATTAATAAATTCGCTCAGGAGGGTTAACCATGGCTGTGACTGGCAAAGTGCCGGGAAGAAAGGACAGCTCTTGGATAGGCGTGTCATAATCACAGCAGCCGCGATAGCCGTAGTCCTGATAACTATCTGTCTTTACATTACTTTCTTCTCCGCTCCAAACCCTCTAGACCAGTTTAAAGCGGACTGCATGACTGCGTGTTCCGCCGATCAGCAGAGCGGTATCCCTGTGAGTTTTTGCAACTATCAGATTGCAATAAACAATGTCACTTACACATGCCCAGGCGTAGGTCTCACCTGCAATATAAACGGCACAGTATACGGTAATACAACATGTCAGGGAGAGAATCCGTACCAGGTAGCCGTTACATGACATCAAGCATGGGATTTCCATCCTGTCCTCTTGACGTCTTGACAAAGCGACACTATCCTGAAGTAATTGTCGTGGATAAACTTCGCTCCAGACTGCGAGAACTCCTGCTCAAACTCAGAAGGATGCTCGTGGCACCTTCTAAGTTCTTCAAAACCTACAACCCTCTTTTCCGCATGTTCCTTTGACAGCTGTATATCGGCAAGCGACCTGGAATCATCAAGCCTGTACGAATACCTACTGAAACGCAGGACGTGCCTTCTGCCATTCCTGTCCGCAATAGATATCTCCGACTCATTGAAGGGTTTCAGCTCCTCTGGCGATGCTCGCATCCCCGTCTCCTCGAACAGCTCCCTTAGCGCAGCCTGCTCGTGCGCCTCTCCTTTCTTGACATGGCCTATAGGCCCAGCCCATACCCCTGGCTCGAGAAGCTCGCTCTCTCGCCTCTTCATCACGATAAGGCCATCCTTGCAGACAAGGACTATCGCAACTAGAGAATGGACCGATTCCACAGCCTCAACCTTTTCCAAGGCACACGTAGCTCGTGTAGGTCTTGAAAGTTGTTATCTGCATTTTCAGCTTCTTGTGGCCTTTCTCAAGCTCATTGCGTATCACCCTATCCGCATCGGAGCCTTCTGGCACTATTATGGCGACGTCCTCTCCAGCCTTGTTTATGGCAGAGTACCTTATTTTCCACCCATCCATGTAGAAACTCCTCACGAACTTTTCAGCGAAGGTCAGGACTTCGATTCTAGTATCGTCTCTTTTCTTTACAGGCTCCGTATTCGCCTCTGGCTTAATCCGGTCAACTTTCGTAAGATAAGGCACTCGCTCACCAGTATTATTGTTTGTTTGCAAAGAATTAAGACGTTTCCATATCCGAAGGTGCAAACGGCAAATATTTTTTGAACCCCACCATTATTTGTAACCAGGACTACAACCTCGTTTTGCCCACAGTTAAATAAATTGGCAGTGTTGCACTTTCGTGGTAAAAATGGCAAAAGCAAAAAAGAGAAAGGCAACAAGGAAGACATCCAAGAAGCGCAGGAAGCGCTAAGCCTTGTTGTTTGGCAGCCCTCTATCGAGGACTGCCCTTTTGTTTACACCGCCAAAGAATGCCCTGGGGTCACAGCATCTTTCCTCTCGTAAATTTTGGCATAAATCTGCCAACTCCCAGGCCTTATCGAACCCACTTGATACGAGCTTTACGAAGTTTGGAATTTAAATAGCACTCGGGCGCGATTTTGTGTAAAAACGAACCTATGAGAAGTCTATAACTGTGCAAACAGAACGGCTTTGAGACCGTTAATACTTAAAGCGCCGTTCATATTCATCATGTTTCATCCACTCAAGGACTACTGCAATAACTTCAATCTTAGTGCCTGATAGAAAATAGATTAGTCTCCAAGCGTTAGGCAAATTATATTTCCATAGGTTATTCACTCCATATCTTTTAACATAAATTTTTGGAATCAGACTTTTTGGAATTGGAATTCCGCATTCAGGGTCGGCTTTAAGGTCGTCCAATGCCCTGTCTATAAACCTATAGAGTTCCGGTTCCTCTTTCTTCAATCTACCAAACTCCTTGACTAGTTTAGGATCTGCAAAAGATACTGTGATTTTTCTATCAGAATTCATTTCACCACTAGCCCTGCTTTTTTGTATCTTTCTACAGCTTTCGGGTTCCAAATCCAGATTATTTCCCTATCTTTAATTACGATTTTTCCAGAATCAACCAGATAATCCAATATGACATTCAGTGTTTGATACATTATCTTCTTCTTTAGCGAGAGCCAAAGTCGTCTCTTTGATGGATACTCGCCTGCGTTCTTAATTGCATCTTCTACCATTAGTACGGTGTCGAGCCTTGGATAATGAATCAATGTTTGTGTTTGCATATACATCTATATAATATATGGACTTATATAATACTTATATCTTTCGTTTAGTGTGGGTGC
>JAJZNR010000024.1:0-129704 GCA_021811605.1 Microcaldota archaeon
ACCAAAACCATCGCATCTGGAGGGTCGCAGTACGGATGGATTGATGAGGAAGGAATATGGGGTTTTAAGTATGGTCAGCCAGCTTCTACCACTTTCTGTTTTGCTACCGTTGCTGGCGGGTGGACTTGGTGTGGCGCTCCGCTTTCTCCCTCTTCTTATACATTCAATACAAATACCTGGTATTTTATAGCTTTTACATACAGCAACGGCAACCCCATAGAATTCTATTTGAATGATGTGCAATATCCGGGTCAAACGGAGACTGGTGTTATGACCTCCGGGTCGGCAAGTCCGCTCCAAATAGGCCCTGCCGTATCAGATACAACCACTACGCTGAATGGTGCAATTTCAAATGTTCAAATATACAATACATCTCTTTCTCAGTCAGAAATTCAAGCGCTGTATCTCGAGGGCATAGGAGGCGCCCCGATCCGCCCTCAGAACATAGTGGGCTGGTGGCCGCTCAACGGCAACGCGAACGACTACTCTGGAAACAACAACAACGGCCAGCTCAACGGGGTAACTTTCTCGAGTTCGTGGGAGAGCGGTTACACCACTCCATAATCCAATCAAAAAAGCTTTAAGGGTCGACGTAAAACATAATCTGCTGGTTCTGATGGCAGCAACAAGCATTAGCGCACTGGAAGGAGCGGTTCTCGACGTAGACTACCTTATAAAAGGAGGCGAAGGGCTGATACGGCTCACGGTGAAATGCAATGATGGCAAGGCGTACAAGATATTCGACGAGAAGTTCAAACCGTACTTCTATTTCCTTCCAGCCAAGCCGATGACTCCCGACGAGGTATCCTCCATTAACGCCATGGACCAGAACGGAGTGATAAAACCCGTGAAGGCTGTCCAGAAGAGGAAACAGCTTTTCGGAAAGGATGTCGACGGATTCATGGTTTACACGAAGATACCTGGCGATGTACCGAAGCTCGGAGCTGCATTCACCAGATACGGAAGGTGCTACGAGTACGACATACCGTTCGCGAAGCGATACTCTATCGACACCGGAGTCATTCCGCTCAGCCCGTACACTATCAGCTACTATGAGCGTGATGGCAATCTCTTCCTAGAATCGATGACGCCAAACGAGAAGGGGAAGATGCCTGACCTAAACGTCCTTGCGTTCGACATAGAGGTTTACAATCCCCTCCTACGCCCAAGGGAGGAAAAAGACCCCGTCATAATGATAAGCTACTGGTTCTCCTCCCATGGAAAAGAGAAGAGGGGCGTCATTACCTGGAAGAAGATAAATAGGGATTTCGTGGAGACTGTCGCGGACGAGAAGGCCGCGCTCTTGCGGTTCGTGGAAACAGTCAATGAGAACGACATAGACATAATTTCGGGTTACAACTCAGCGAACTTCGACATAAAATACCTCCTTGAGCGGGCGAAGCGCCTCAGGATTGACTTCAATCTAAGCAGGTTTGAAGGAGACACCAAGATAGAGAGGCACGGCATGGTCGACCGCGTGAAGATTTCCGGCCGTGTCCACATCGACATGTACCTGGTCACCCGTTTCATTGCCGTGGTGGGCGCATCAGAATACATACTGAAGCTCAACAGCTACACGCTCGACAACGTCTATGCTGCGCTTAGCGGAGGGAAGAAGATGGCTGCGGACAAGAAGAAGATGCAGCAGAACACATTCAGGTATTGGGATGGCACCGACGCCGAGCGGTGCGAGCTCGCGGATTACAGCCTTGGCGATTCCGAGGCGCTCATGACGATTTATACCACCTTCGCCCCGATAATAATCGAACTATCCAGGACAACCGGAGACATGCTGACGGACACCTCCGTTTCTACTGCTGGGCAGCTTGTGGAATTCATGCTCATGAGGTACGCATATGCGCACGGGGAGGTTATCCCAAACAAACCCGCAGAGGGAGAGATGGATGCAAGATCTTCAAACCCTATAGAAGGGGCGTATGTGAAGACCCCCGAACCCGGAATCTACAACGATATCGTGGTGTTCGACTTCCGAGGGCTGTATCCTTCGATAATAATATCGCACAACATCGATCCGTCTTCCATCTGCACCGACTGCAAGGAGTACCACGAGGCGCCAAACGGCGTAAAGTTCGACAAGAAGAGGCTGTCCATAACCCCGATCATACTCAAGTATCTTGTAGACCAGAGAAGCCAGGTGAAGAAGCTATACAAGAAGGACCCCGGCAACGTGGTGCTAGGCTCGCGTTCGCAAGCGCTGAAGATTATCGCGAACTCCTTCTACGGCTATCTCGGTTATGCGCGCGCCCGCTGGTACTCTAGGGACTGTGCCGCCGCTGTGACTGCCTATGGGCGGCAGTACATAAAGGATAACATCGCATTCGCAGAGCAGAAGGGCTTCAAGGTGATATACAGCGACACCGATTCTATACTCATGCTTCTCGGGGATAAGAAGAAGGAAGACGCCCTGACGTTCATGAAGGAGGTGAACGCACACCTCCCCGAGACCATGGAGCTCGAGCTTGAGGACTTCTATACCCGAGGCGTGTTTGTAGGAAAGAAAGTGCAGGGGGATGTCACCGGAGCGAAGAAGAAGTACGCTCTCATTTCAGAATCTGGGAGGATAAAGATACGCGGATTCGAACTGGTGAGAAGAGACTGGTCCCGGATATCCCGCGAGACTCAGCGCGCAGTGCTGGAGGCGATACTGAAGGAGGGCAGCAAGGAAAAGGCCGCAGAGATAGTGAAGGACGTGATAAAGAAACTTAGGGAGGGAAAGGTGCCTCTGAGCGAGCTCGTCATAAACACACAGCTGAGGAAGGGAATCGAAGGATATAAGGCGATAAAGTCCCCGGAGCTCGCCGCTGCGAAGAAAGCCGTGGAGAAGGGCTTCAAGACACGCGACGAGGTAGAGCACTCCGTCATAGGGTATGTGATAACGAAGCACGGCAGCACCATCTCGGAGAAGGCGATGCTGGAAGGAATGGCGGAGGACTATGACCCGGAGTATTACATAAACCACCAGGTAATACCAGCCACCATGAGGATATTGAAGGAGCTCGACTTCAGCGAGGAAGAGCTAAAAGGTCTAGGGAAGCAAAGGAAGCTGATGTGATTGGAATGCCAGACGAAGATGTTGAGATTTCCGGAGAAGTGGACATCGGGCTTGTCAAGGATGTCGGCGCCTTCTCATTCAAGGCGCTCCAGAAAGCGAAATCTATGGTCAAGGTAGGCATCAGGCTTATCGACGTGGCTGATGCTGTGGAGGGGCTGCTGAAAGAGAACGGCTACACACCAGCGTTCCCGCTCAACCTCTCTGTCAACAACGAAGCCGCACATTACACCCCGACACTTAACGATGAGAAGGTCTTCCGGGAGGGAGACCTGGTGAAGGTCGATTTCGGGGCGGCGAAGGATGGAATCCTTGGCGACAACGCAGTAACCGTGGACCTTGGCGGCAACAACAGTGCATTGATCCAGGCTGCCGAGGAAGCGGTAGCCGCCGGAGTAGCCACGGTCAAAGCCGGCGTCGAGGTGGGAAGGGTAGGCAGGGCCATAGAGGAGGCGATAACCAGGAGGGGATTCAGGCCTATAAAGAACCTTGGCGGACACGGCGTGGAGGTGCACGACCTGCACGCCAGCGTGTTCATTCCGAACTACGACAACAAGGACGACACCACCCTGGAGGAGGGGCAGGTTATCGCGATAGAGCCTTTCGCCACCGATGGGAAGAGGGAACTGGTGGTCGAGAGCGACATATGCGAAATATTCTCTTTTTACGGAGAGGTCCCGGTGCGGCATCCGATAGCCAGGAAGATACAGAGCGAGCTCTCAAGCAATTACAAGAGCGAGCCTTTCGCAGCGAGATGGCTGTCGAACGTCGCCGCGACAAGGTTTGAACTTTATTCCGGGCTCACCGAGCTCTACAGGGCGGGAGCGCTGGAACGATACCCGATACTGGTTCTTCCTGAGGGGTCGATGGTGGCACAGCACGAGGTCGAGGTCCTGGTAGAGAAAGATTCTTGTAGCGTGCTGACTAAATGATTTCGTGATTATTGTGCAAGTGAAACACTCTGCCAAGACCGCCGCTGAAAAAGAGGATAACAGCAACTCGCGCACGCGCCTGGCAATAGCACGGATAATCAGAGCAGTAGGGGGACTTCTGCGCGTTCAAGACACCGTAGATATGAGCGACTCAGAGATGCTGTCGCTGCAGCAGCAGTTCCTTGGACCCAAGATGTGATACGATTTCTGTATCCGGAGAATACAAGAGCGATAGATGCGAGAGTAGTGATCACATGAGTTGCCGGCAGTAACCTGAAAAGAGGATTTGGTGCCGCAAAGCTGCTAGAAAGATTTAAATTTCACACCAAATCGTAAAAAGAGTACCGAATGTGAGCATTCGAGCAATATCTACCATACATCCGGGATCTGGCGCCTGCGATCCTCTTCTATTTGGTCGTGTACGCGTTCCCAATGCTCCTCTCGCGCCCTTCTCCGTTTTTCTTCTTGCATTTCCGCCCATTGCTCTGTAGCTGCGCTGTACACCAAATCCGGGACGTTATTGTTATTGTGATTCTGTGTTTGGTTCAGCAGCAAAGCCTCTAATTGGGCATTTCTGGCAGCCGCCGCTCTTTCCTCACAGGTTTTTTGTATCTTTGCGTTCCAATCTTTGAATAACAGACGTATCCTTCCGGTCAGCGTCTTTCTCAGCCTTTCCCGCTCAGCCTGTCTTGCTGCGTCTGCCATTTCTCTCTGGTTAAGGGCATTGATTAACTGTGCGAATTCATTATTGTCGAGCCCGCTGGTAAACCGAGCGCACCCAAAATCACCAAAATAGTTCCTGGTTGAGTCGAATTCCCGCAACAGCGTTTGTGGGTCCCTCGGCATATTTCTTCCAACAGTGGCCATTCAATCACTTCCTTTGCAGGAAATCGAATATCTGAGTATTTATGGCTTTTCTGCGAACCCAGCATCTATCCACAAAAATGGAATATTCCAACATTCTCTTTACTGCACCCTCGAAATTCCCTCGATTCCACTACATCAGAATCTAAGCAAGCTTTTTAAATGCAATCTCTCTATACAGTATGCGACCAATAGACGGTGTTCCAATGGTAAAATTCATCATAGCCAGGCAGCTAGTAGGGAAGAAGGTAATCACGAGCGACGGATTTGACGTCGGTCGTCTGTTCGACCTAGAAGTCAGTGAGGTCACGGGCAAGATAGTCAACCTCGTGATAGAGCCGAACATGGATTCCGGCCTCTCATCGAAGATGAAGATCGATGGCGGGCAGATAAAGGTTCCGTACAACTCGGTCCTGGCGGTAAACGACTACTGCGTAGTCGACAGGAAGAACTGGTAAGGTTCTTCCCTTCTTTCTTTCTTTCCCTTTGTTTTGATCTAGCTGCAGGCTCACGCCTGCCTTTTTATATCTGTTTTTCCCATTGAATACGGTGCTTTTACGATAATCTGCGGCGGAGACGAGGCTGGAAGAGGGGCGGTGCTCGGCCCTCTCGTGATATCCCTTGTAGCTGTAAAAAGCGCGAACGAAAAGAAGCTCGCCGACATAGGTGTTCGTGACTCTAAGCTGCTCACCAGGGAGCGCCGCGAGGACCTCTTCAAGAAAATCCAGGGCGCCGCTGTAGAGGTGCTGGTCGACAGGATAACCCCGGAAGAGATAAACAACGCGATGCTCAACAAGATATCGCTCAACGAGCTCGAAGCCGTGCGCTTCGCCCGCCTCTTTGAGAGAATGCAGAACCACGCGTCGACGCTCTATCTCGACTCGCCCGACGTGGTGGCGCACAAGTTCGGCATGAGGGTGAATATCTACGCCACGAAGCCCACGACGGTGGACGGGATAAAGATGTCGAAGGCGAAGGGATCAACCAAGATAATAGCGGAGCACAAGGCGGACGCCCGCTACCCGGTGGTGAGCGCCGCAAGCATAATCGCCAAAGTGACGAGGGATGCCGCAGTGAGCGACCTTCGCAAGGAACTTGGTGTTGATATAGGTTCCGGCTATCCGTCGGACCAGACGACGATAGATGCAGTGAGGGCGAACCTGAAGGATCCATCGTTCAGGAAGCACGTAAGGGAGTACTGGGTCACCGTAGACGGGATAAAACAGTCGCGGATGGAGGCGTTCATCTAGCATTGCAATGCGGCGGCCCACGCAAAGTCTTATTTATCTGACGTACCGCTACTTACTACTGCTTACAGGGACCTGTGGCGTAACTTGGATAGCGCGTCTGGCTTCGGACCAGAAGGTTGCGGGTTCAAATCCCGCCAGGTCCGTCAATACAAGGTTTTGATATGATTGCGGATCTGTACAAGATAAAGAAAAGTGCCAAATACGGGAAAAGCTTAGTTGCAACACAGTATATACCCAAAGGGACTATCGATGCTTTTGCATGTAAGAAATGTGGAACTTATTCTGAGGAAGAACTGGCTAAATTGTCAAAGAAGGAGTTGGATTTCTTGGTGGACCATGAGATAAAAGGGGAAGACGGGTTGTACGCCCGCGTTTGTGATAAAAGGATGATGTATGACAATCATTCCTGCAATGCAAATTGCTTAAGTTCTGGTAAGGGGTTCAGTATCGTTGTAAGGGACATCAAGAAGGGGGAAGAAGCAAAAGCGGATTATAGAAGGTATGGAGAAGAACTTCATTTTGCAGGCGGTTGCAAATGCGGAGAGAAAAACTGTATGGGAAATTCAACATTCAGGCCACCTGCGTCGAAGAAATTACAAAAGTTCTGGGACGAGGAGATAGGTTCCGCGTTAAAGCTAATCCCATATGTGAAGCAGCCACTAAAGAGAGAACTCCTGAAAGAACACCCAGAATTGGGTTATCTTTTTAACAAGGACAAAAGGTAAACTGCATCACTTACCCGCGTCTTTCGCTTATACATGTGATGCTTATGCCAAAGAGGGAGGAACAGGTAACATAAAAATCCAGAACCGTGCCACTAATATTTTGACATTTCGCTTTCTTTAAATATCTAAAAGCCCGCAAGCGAATCATGGCAATCAACAAGCCAGCGACAGAACAAAATGGCAGCGGGGAAAAGGTAGCCCGCAACATACTGGCACAGCTTTCCAGAGACGGCAGGACGGTAGTCCCGCCGCTCCACAGGGGTCATGAACAGGAGTGGGTGACGAATATCGGGTACCTGTTCGATGTTTACAGAAGGATAACGGACAGAGTCCTCACGCGTGAGCAAAACAAAATCGACATCCTTCTCAGGAGGCAGAAGGAGAATAACCTTAACGCGGCCAGTCTGGCTGTGAGCATGGCAGAGTCCATGCCGCTTGTCGAAGGCGAAAAGGACCTTATCGCAGAGATACTCGACGAGATAAGCACAGGCCCTAGTGCGGGCTTGGCAGGTCCTGTAGAGAAGCTGAGGAAAGAGCTGGAGGCGCGCCAGAAAACCCTGGTGCAACAGGAAACAATATCGAACAATAAACTGGCGGAGCTCGTAATGGCGAACAGGATCGGCGAGACCATAACCGGCTTAGCCCCGGGCTTAAGGTTCCGCACACAACTTTTCAAGTACGGGACAACCATTCTCGCGATAGTCGGCGTCCCGCTTGCGATAATGGACAGCTTTGGGATACCCATAGCCGACGAGCTCAAAAGGTACACGATAACAGGTTCGGTTGTCGTGGCTGTGATATTCGGTGCGCTGAGGCTGCCTAACATTTACGAGGCGTACAAGCGCACGAAAGAGATAAGGGACATACACAAGCAGCAGATGATGATGGCAGGAGCAAAACCAGTCCACGGAATACCAAGGTTCAAGCCAAACAAGATAGAGTCTAGGCACTGGTGGCAGATATGGAACGAGAGATGGATTGACTGGCTCCGTTTGACGGAGGCCGATTTTGTAAGCCACATCAGAGGGAACGGCCACATAGACCCTGAATATATAGCGGTGCCTGTCAGGCCGCCGCAAGAAGGAATAAATACAGGCGCAGGAATAAACTCTCATGGCAAATGAGGCGGCTGCGGCACAACTCCAGACAGTGCCACAGATACTGTTCAGAGACAAACAGGCGCGTATAATACTGCTGCTCAAGAACAGCCAGCAGCCGTGGTATCTTTCAACGCTGTCAAAGGCCTGCGACACGACCTATGTGCACACGAGCAACTTCATCAAAACCTGCGAGAGCCTCGGAATCACGACTAACGAGAAACACGGGAAGATAAAGGAGATAAAGCTCACTGAACGGGGGATGCAGCTGGCGGAGCTCCTTTCCGTGATGTATGGGATAATCAACCAGACGAGCGCGCAGCAGCAGAAGGTCAAGGCTTCAGAGCCAGCAAAGGAGGAAAAGAAGGAAGCAAAGGAAGAGAACAAGGAGGAGAAGAAATGAAGACGCTCAAGTTCTCATGGCCGCTTGTAAAGATGATACTCTCCGGGGAGAAGACGGCAACGTGGCGTGTCAACGACGACAAGGATTTGCGCACAGGCGACATAATCTCCTGTCTCACTCCCTCTTCCTCAGAGTTCGCCGAGATAAAGATAACAGGCGTAAAAGAAACCGTTTTCGCCAAGCTCACCCCGCAAGACAAAGAAGGTCACGAGCATTTTGCCTCGGAAGCGGAGATGTACGAGACTTATTCCAGATATTACAAAGTTACCGTTACTCCGGAAACAAAACTGAAAATCGCGAGATTCGTAGTGCTGAAGAATCTCTAGGCAACTTCGATCGAGACCCTCTTCTTCACAGCATTGAGTATGTGGCCGTAGTCCCTGTAGTGCGCCATGGCGGTTAGCCCCATCGTATACTGGCCCTGATCGGTGTTCAGGCCTGAGAAAACATCCATCCTCACCTCCCTTTCCTCATCAGGCTGCAGCTCGCCAACCCTCACTTCCCGCTGCTTCGAGAGTCCCATCTGCTCAAACGCGAGCTGCCCAGGCAGCTCCGCGACCAGAGACGTGAGCAACACCTCTTTTGTCATGTTCTTCACCTTCACCACCAGTGTTGCGGTGCTGTTCCTCTTCGCGTAAAGCCTGTAGGGTATCCACGCGGTTGATAACTTATATGGAGAATTCTTAGTGAGCTCCGCTCCAACGTCCTTTTTTCCGAAAAGATTGAAGATTCCCATCAAATCGCCTTCGAATCGCCGACTTGCTATATGATTGTTGAAATAATCATGCTTATATAGTTTATCTTCCATTCTTTTACGACAGTTCATGGGTAGAGATTTGGCTAAGTGATGGGTTGCCGATAAAATTCAATCTGACCAAGTTCGATATCCTCGCTGGGAAAATAAAAAAAGCATCGACGAAAAAAGAACAGAAAGAAATGAGCAAGGAAGAAGCGTGCGCAATGCGGCAGGCGATAATCGTCGCCTCGTTCGCGTCTGGCCACAGCTGGCAGACTTACAAGGCGCTCACAGCACCAAACGGAATACAGCTCAACTCACCGGTAGTAAGGCAGGAACACACAGAAGCGAGGAATAGCAAGTGGAAGCTAGTCACACCCTTCAACTTGGTCGAGGTCGCCAACATGAACATCCCGGATACCACTTTCTCGCAGTGGCTATTTTTCAATGCCGATAAGGCGGAGCACGAGGAGTACAAGGCTGCCTGGAAGGCTCTCAATTCCGAGTTTCAGACTGCCTGCGACGAGATAACTCAATAAGCGGAAGCGGTCGGTAAAAAACCGTTTTCGATTCGACGACAGCCAGCTACTTTAATATACAAAATACGACTATCGTCCAGCCATTACCATATCCTTATAATCAGGGAATGAGACTGGTATTTAAACCTTAATGGTAAACGCTATACCGCTCAATTTGTGTTCGTGGGTGAAAAAATGGAGGGAAATTCGAATCCTAGGTTCGTGATAAAGAGGGATAAGTCGCAGCTGCCTTTCGACTCTGCTAAAATCGAGACCGCAGTATTCAAGGCTTACGGCAACGTATACCTGAACAAGGAAGAAGAGGAAAACCACGAGCGCGCCCGTGCCGCCACGCATCAGGTTATCGAAGAGCTGAAGAAGGTGAACAAGGAAGCCCTCGGAGTCGAGGAGATACAGGATATCGTGGAGATGATCCTGATGAAGAACGATCCGGAGGTCGCAAAAGCGTACATACTGTACAGGAACAAGCACGCGGAGATACGCGCCTTCAGAACATCGCTCGGAATACCGCACGACGACCTGAAAGTCCCTATCAATTCACTCATCATCCTCGCGGCAAGATACCTGCTCAAGAATGCAGACGGCAAGATTATCGAATCGCCGAAACAGCTCTTCCAGAGGGTGGCGAGGGCCATCTCTTCAGCCGAGAGCAAGTTCGGGAAGGGAGAGACGGAGGTTTCGCGCATCGAACAGGAGTTCTACGACGCAATGACTTCATTCAAGTTCATGCCGAATTCTCCTACACTCATGAACGCCGGCACAAAAGACGGGCAGCTGAGCGCGTGCTTCGTCATTCCAGTCGGCGATTCCATAGAGGAGATATTCGACGCCATAAAGTGGCAGGCGATGATACACAAGACCGGCGGCGGAACGGGCTTCGCATTCTCGCGCCTGCGTCCGTCCAACGACTTCGTCCGCTCCACGAGCGGAGTCGCATCCGGCCCTGTATCATTCATGAAGATATTCGACGCGGCCACGGAGGAGATAAAGCAGGGCGGGAAGCGCCGCGGGGCAAACATGGGCATCCTCAGGGTGGACCACCCGAACATACTTGACTTCATAGTCCTCAAGGAGAACGAGGGGACGCTACGGAACTTCAACATATCCGTCGGTGTGACTGACGAGTTTATGAAGTCAGTGAAGGAGAACAAGGATTACATACTTAAGAATCCTCGCGGCTCCGCGCCGATGGGAAAGCTCAATGCAAAGGCGGTGTGGAACCTCATAGTAACGATGGCGTGGAAGACCGGCGACCCGGGTCTGGTCTTCCTTGACAGGATAAACGCAAGCTATGCAAACCCGGTCCCGAAGTACGGACCTGTCGAGTCGACTAACCCGTGCGGAGAACAACCGCTCTATCCGTTCGACTCGTGCAACCTCGGTTCGATCAACCTCGCGAAGATGGTGAAGAAGACAGACCACCACTACGAAGTGGATTGGGATGAACTGAGAAGGGTTACGAGGCTCGGTGTCAGATTCCTCGACAATGTGGTTGAGCAGAACGTATATCCGCTGAAGCAGATCGACCAAGTGAGCCGCGCTATAAGAAGGATAGGCCTCGGAGTCATGGGCTGGGCTGACATGCTCATCAAGCTCGGGATAAAGTACGACAGCAACGAGGCGCTCATGCTCGGTGAGAAGGTGATGCAGTTCATAACCGACAACGGGCGAAAGATGAGCGAGGAGCTGGCAGAGGAAAGGGGCGCCTTCCCCGAATTCCCGAACAGCGTGTGGGCGCGCCTCGGCTTCAAGCCTCTCAGGAACTCCACAATCACGACAATCGCGCCTACTGGAACCATCAGCATAATATCCGGAGGGACTTCGCAGGGTATCGAACCCATATTCTCTGTCGTGTACATGAGGAACGTGCGCGACACTATCGGCTCGAACCTCATAGAGGTGAACAACGAGTTCGAGCAGTATGCGCTCGAGGAAGGCTTCTATTCCGAGGAGTTGATGCAGAAGATGGCGAACAAGGTCTCGATACAGGACATGGAGGAGGTGCCCGAAAAGATACGCAGCCTATTCGTCACCGCGTTCGATATAGCCCCGGAGTGGCACGTCAAGATGCAGGCCGTGTTCCAGAAATACACCGACAACGGTGTGTCCAAGACTATCAACTTCCCGAGCTTCGCTACACCGGCGGACATTGAGCACGCTTACGAGCTGGCATGGGATCTCGGCTGCAAGGGAATAACCGTCTACAGGGACCAGAGCAAGTCCATCCAGGTGCTGCAGCCGGTAACGAGGGAGGGGTCGCAGAAGGGTATCGACAGCATCAAGAAGGCGCACGCGGAGCGCGAGAAGAACTCCGGAAAACAGACCGTCAATCTCGCAACTGTGCAGTCTGGAGCCCAGTCATACACCTTCATTCCCGACAAGGCGACAAAGTGCCCGGAGTGCGGAGGGACGATGATTGCCGGCTCTGGTTGTTTCACATGCCCGAAATGTTCGTACAGCAAGTGTGAATGACTGTTACGGTGCTGTGTATCCGCTCTCCCACGAGCTGCTGAAACTCACACCTCCTTCCAGCTGCCCGTTGTTCCCGTTTCCAGAGTAGTCGTTCGCGTTGCCGTTGAGCGGCCACCACGCAACAAGGTTCTGCGGGCGGATCGGGGCTCCTCCTATGCCCTCGAGATACAGCGTCTGGATCTCGCTGGATGATAAGGAAGTGTTGTATATTTGGATGTTGGATATGTATCCGTATACTCTTTTGCCGTCTCCAGCAGCTATCTCGTATCCAATCCCCAGAAGAGGATTCACATTAGAAACGCTGACAGCAGGATCATTATAAAAGGTACCGCACGCTGTACCATTGAGGTATATTATCGCGTCTGCTCCTGATGATGCGCTCTTTGAGAAAGCTGCAAAATACCACTGGCCAGCCTGTTCTGTATTGCTGCATGATTGGTCGTTGTGTGTTCCCATGTCAGTATACGGAGTTGCACCCTGTTGTACCGCAAGCCTAAGCTCATCGCCTGATGTCGCGATAAACGTTTCTCCGGGTTCTGTCTGTGTGAGCTTGTACCAGACGGTTATCGTAACTGTATTTTGGGTGTTGACAGAGAGTAATGAACTGGATGGGGCCACCGTTATCTCTTGTTGGCTGGAGCTACCGCCTGGCGAGTACACTACGTATTCAGGCAGCAGCCCGTTGCACTGCCCCTCCAAGGATACCCCTACAGCCGTCCTGCTTACCTGGCACGACCCTGCCTGCGCATGCGGCTGGAAGTTTCCCGAAGAGAAGACTCCGAGCTGGAACAGGATCCCCAAAACAACAGCTATGATTAGTATCGCCCACCCGTACGTCATCAGGTATTCCATCGCGGACTGGCTTTTCATAGAGCTCCAGCTACTATCTCAGGAAAGGAATAAAAATAAGGCAGCGAAGCCCTTCACTTCGCCGGTGCCTGGGCTTCCTGTATCTTGGTGGTGCTGATTACCAGTGGCGGTATCAGTCCAAGCGCGTACGCCACGAGAGTGCCTGTTGCGCTGCACCTGAAATTGAGGCCGTTGATTATCTCCTCCGCGATTTCGACAGGGAGCGTTTTCTTCTCGGTCCACCTCTTCGATATGTTCTGGACCTGCTCCCTCGTCTCCTGGAGCTCCACAGTGCCTCCGAGCTTTAGCTGACCTACGCTGTTAGCGTCCTTTGCATCACTGTCGAAGTACAGCGCCTCGAACGTATAGCCGATCTTCACCTTCGCCCCATCAGCGTTCACGCTGTCAAGGTTAATGTTAAGCTTCGGGAACCTCTGCTTTCCGAGCCCTTCCACGGACTCGATTTTCCCTTCTACGCTAGATATGGTAAATCCTGTTATCATAGAACCACGTCTTTATTCTTTCAGAACCCTTCTCTCGGGAAGCTATTTAAACTGTGCTGTTGCCTTCACCGGGTCCGGCTACCCAAAATCAAATAGCCTTTTATACTTTACTTTTTACGGTATATTATTGTTGGTGGTGGCACGAGGGCGAAAACGATTGCAGCCGCGTTACTCATCCTTATACCGTTTGCTGTCTACTACGATATCCCTTTCTACAACGTAGTCAACCCAGTATGGGGCGGTCTCCCGTTCTATTACTGGTTCCAGATTGTCATGCTTCCGATAAGTGCGGCGCTGTTCCTGGTGGCGGCGCTGCTGATTGACATGAAATGAATAGGTGACCCCATGCTTCTCGACATTTTTGGAATCGCGGCTTTTGTCATACTCTTCATAGTGTTCTCGTTAATCGCTTATTACGGCAGCAGGTTCAGGAAAGGCGACCTCAACAAACTCTACGAATGGGGCCTCGCCGGCCGCAAGCTCGGCCCGTGGCTCGCCTGGTTCCTGATCGGCGCTGACGTATTCACCGCCTACACCTTCGTAGCGGTCCCGTCCCTTGCATACGCAAAGGGCTCTGCAGCCTTCTTCGCAGTGCCGTACGTCGCGATAGTGTTCGCCATAGCAATGCTGACCATGCCGCGCCTATGGACTATAGCGAAGAAACGCGGATATGTGACCGCCTCGGACTTTGTCCGCGACAGGTTCAATAGCAGGACCCTGTCAGTAGTGGTGGCCATAACCGGAATAGTTGCCATACTCCCGTACATAGCTCTCCAGATAGCCGGTATGCAGGCAGTTCTGACAATCATGCTGTACGGAACCGCAGACGCGGCAACGGTTTCGGAGATTGCGCTGGTGATATCGTTCATAGTGCTCGCGGCGACCACGTTCGCAAGCGGCCTCCGCGGCGTTACGCTAGGCTCGGTTTTCAAGGATGTGCTGATATTCCTCACAGTGATAGCCGTGGTAATCGCAGGAGTCACGGCGTACGGAGGTTTCGGCTCCGCGTTCGCGAACATAGTAAGCGCGAAAGGGGCAGCGGCAGCGGCGCCGTACTCAAGCCTGCCCTCCGCGGCTGTGCCCGGGTTCTTCACCTTGTTCATAGGCAGCGCCTTCGCCCTCTACCTGTACCCGCACATAATAAACGGAAGCCTTTCCGCGAACAACAAGAAGACGCTAAGGAGGAGCCTCGCCGCCCTGCCGATATACTCGATAGGGCTCGCGTTCCTCGCGCTCTTCGGAATACTCATATACGCGGTACAGCCAGCTCTCACGATAGTGCAGAGCACAGGAAACGGCCTGCTCACTGTGCCTGCCCTCATAGTCACGTTAATGCCTGGCTGGCTGGCAGGCATCTGCCTGCTCGGAGTGTTTGTAGGAGGCATGGTCCCGGCCGCGCTCATGGCAATAGCCGGGGCGAACCTGGTGTCGCGCAACATAGTCAAGGAGTTCAAGCCGAAGATCAAGCCGGCAACCGAGACAAGGATAGCGAAGTGGGTCTCTGTAGCGCTAAAGTTCATAGCCCTGGGATTCATCTTCCTCACTCCGCTCACGCTCGCGATACAGCTGCAGCTGCTCGGCGGTATAATCATACTGCAGATACTTCCCGCAGTGTTCATGGCGCTCTTCACCAACAGGCTCGACTGGAAGGGCGTGCTCCTTGGCTGGATTGTCGGCATCGTTTCTGGGATATACCTCGTGATACTGGCGAACCCCTCAGGGGCGCTCTCGGTGTCGAACACCGCTTCGCCGTGGGGCGCAATCTATATAGGCGTGGTTTCCGTAGTGCTGAACATAATCGTCGCGGTCCTCGGCTCCCTCGTGGTCTCGTGGACAGGCACGTTCAGGAAAGGCCTGATAAAGGAGAGCGAGTTCGTCTCCGCCTGACCCTGCTACCTTATTACAACGTCATTTAGCGGATGCCATACAGAACAGATAAATAGGTGCCATCGCCTATCTTTTTATTGGATTCGAATGCATAGCGGCAGGAGCAGGTACGACCGGTGGGATAATTCCTATATTGGCAGCGATGGGATTCATGGGATTCATAGCGCAGCAATCGGCGATCCTGAAAGCAAATCGCACAACGGCGTGCCTTCCGGCGCATCACACAGGGAGCGCACGGCTAACCAGATGCACGGGAGAACCGAGCCCCCTGACGTACAGAGACGGGAAAAGGAATACGTGATGTTCAGGAGAGACCTCGGCAGTTCAGCGGCAAAGCTTGCCAGGAAGTTGCACAACTTCGCCGAGATAGGCTCCAATCCCGCATGGTCCGAGACATACATAGCCGGAGTGATAATCAACATTCTCAAAGGCTGCAGCGAGGACGTGCTGATAAGTTATGTTTCCATGACCATCGCAGTGCTTGACCACGCCAAAGCCATGGCCGACGTAGCCAAGGATCCGTTCGACAGGCAGAACGACAGAGGGGTGTATACCGCGCTAATCGCCAAATACGACGCCTGCAAGACCTCGATGATAAACATACCGCCGGATGACCTCGAAGCTGTGTCAAGATTCGTGGACAGGAAGAAAGGAACGGACGAGAACCCGAAGCCTTTCTGGGGGATGTGGCTGACGGTACTCGCCGGCATAGACGCGCTCAAGGAATCCCAGCCGGAGAAAGTGGCAAAGACGCTCAGTGAGCTGTTGCCGGAGGAAGACCGGGAAGAGTTCCGGAGGTTCTTCAAGCCAAGCGCGCCCGCTGCCCCGCCGGTCCAGGCGCAAGAGCCAAAGGCAGAAACGAACAGGAAAGAGGCTGCTGCAGCCGCCCGTCCAGCCGACACATCGTATATCGGCTGAAGGCTGATCCTTCCGGCTATCTGGTGTTCTCCCAGACCTCGGCAGTCCCTCTCAGCAGGATCCACCCGACAAGTATCGCCACGAGCGCGTATCCTATCCAAAGCGGCCATCCGTATATGTAGACGAAGGCGAGGTACGAGAAGGCGAGCACCTTCGGCACGTTTATCATGAACCTTCCGAGGTTCGAGGAGTATACTATCCGTGCGAACCTTGTCTTCTGTTTCGACGATGTCCCTTTCGAGCCCATCAGCGCGTCAACGAAGGAGTGGCGCACTATGACCACGATGAAAACCCACAAAGGCACTAGCGCAAGATAGGTATACAGCGCCCAGAATATGTATTCCACTGCGCGGTCTCCAGCTATGTCGAACCTCGCCCCGTGCGGCGCGCTCCTCTTGAGCATCTCGTTGTATCTACCGACCTGCGCTTTGAGAGCCTTATTGTTGAAAACAGAAGCACGTACATAGTCGAGGAAGCCGAGCTTTCCCTTGCTCACCTCGTATCTTGCGAAGTAGCCGTCTAGGGCGTCTATTACCCGCTCCGCTACTATTACGCCGAATATAAGATACGGGCTTATCCTCGCCAGAACGAGGTAGACCACCAAAACCGCGAGAACAACCCGGAAAAGTGTGGCCGCGTCTGCGCTCCTCATGCGGATAAACACGAAACCAATGGCTAAAAGCTTTTGCGGACGAATAACGTTAAACAGCCCCATCATCTAGTGGCCAAGGATAGCGGGCTTTGGACCCGCTTACGTCGGTTCGAATCCGACTGGGGCTAATGTTCCTGTTCCATATCCAAAGTGAAACGATGTTTGCAGTCCCATGGTATTACCTGATAGCGATATCTGCGGTGTTCAACGCAGGCACCCTCATATTGGAGAAACGCCTCCTCAGGGTGGAACACGCACTCGCCTTCAGCGCATCCGTGGCTTTCTCAATCAGTCTTCTTTCGCTCTTCTTCATTCCGTTCGTCACATTCTCTCTCACTCTTTTCGACCTCGCCCTCATACTCGCCTACAGCATCATGCTGGCGGTGGGATACTGGGCGTCAGCAAGGCTGTTCAGGCACGGAAGCCTATCCACCGGATCTCCAATCTACAACATCATGCCCAACATAATCGTAGTGTTCCTAGGATTCGTTCTGCTAGGTGAAGAACTTACCCCGACACAATACATCGCCATAGCGGTAATGCTCGCCACTGCATTCTTCATGGCGTTTGAGTCCAACAAGAAGCGGGACGTTGAGGGAAAGAGCAAGTATAACTACACAATTGTGATCAGCGCCATAATAGTCGGAACGACCTTGGTACTCCTTAAATACGCACTTGGCTTTATGAGCCCCATCACCTTCATATTCTTCACCAACATATTCACCCCATTCATAGTCTGGCTCATGATATTCAGGAGACCGGCTCCCTACAGGAAGGAGGCGGGGATGGATATAAGAAAATACATAAAGCTACTCGTAGCGCTCGCAGCTCTAACACTGACATACAGGTTACTCCTATACACCGCAATCGTATCGTCTCAAATAAGCGTAGCCGGGCCGTTCAACAGCGCCCTGATAGTCATAATCACAGTTCTCTCCGGCGGCATATTCTTCGGGGAACACCACATACCTAGGAAGGTAGCCCTCTCAATGATAATGCTAATCGCCTCCTATTTCCTGCTGGTGTAGGCGTTCCGTATCCTCCAGCGATAGGGTTAAATTACACAACGAGAGATTAATCGTGTGATGACTCACGAGGTATTTCTGATTTGTGATGAATAAGAGAGTCGCTGATTTAGATGGAAAAACAACATTCCGCCAGAACTAACGCTGCATGGTACATAACGATAATTTCGCTTGCCGTGCTCATAGTGCTGCTCGGCGTAGCCATATACTCTGTGGGGCAGTTGAAGAGCGTCCCGAGAGGTGCATCGTCAACTCTGCAGACCACCGTTTCCGGAACTGCAACCACAACAGTTAAAACCGGGACCAGCTCCCTGGACGGTAACTTTCCAGTAGATCAGATATCAATAACCAGCGGCAACTACTCTTCCAGCGGCTTCGTGTACCTTGCGGTCAACAACTCACAGCAGGTGCGTGGTTATATGAACCAGACAAATCTTGGCGATTGCGATAGCAGGAGCCCCTGCCTAGGCATGGATTTCCTCTTCAGCAACTACAGCGTCCGCTGCTTCTGGATGAAGAACACGCGCATACCTCTGAAGCAGGTATGGGTAAACGCCAACGGCATCGTAATCGCGGAGTTCAACGCCACTCCCGAATCCACGTCTGTCGTGTGCCAGTATGGAGAATCGGTCCTCGAGGTTTCGCCAAACATGTCGATACCTTTCGGCGCAAAGGTGGACCTCAGCTCCACAGCAGGCTGACTCACCTCTTATCTTCGAGCGCTTTCTGCGCAGCTCTCAGGGAGAGCGTTGCGCACTTGAGCCTTGCCGGGCCGGGGTCTATACCGAGCATCTCTATGATCGTTTTCGGCCCCATCTCCTTCACTTCGTGCAGGCTCTTCCCCTTCAGAAAATCCGTGAGCATGCTCGCCGCGCCGATGCTTATCGCGCATCCTACGCCTTCAAACTTCGCATCCGCTATTTTCCCGCCTTTTATATCCAGATAGATGGTAACGTCATCACCGCATATCGGGTTATAATCATGGAAGCTCGCGCTCGGCGAATCAATCCTACCCTTGTTGTGCGGATGTTCGTAATGGGCTACAATCTCCTCTGCGTAAAGGTCCACCGTCACACCTTGGCCTGCGCCGCCTCCTTGATCTTGAATATCCTCTTCACCTGCCCTATGGCGGATATCGCAGCGTCGACGTCCGACTGCTTGTTGTAGAGGTAGAAGCTCATTCTCGAGAGCGCGGGCCTCTTCAGCACGTTGACGACAAGCGGCATAGCGCAGTGGTGCCCTGCCCTTATCGCTATGCCCTCCTGATCGAATATGGATGCCACGTCATGCGGATGCACGCCATCGATCTCGAACGATATCACCCCGCAGCGGTGGTCTATATCGTCAGCATCAGGTCCGAATACGGACACGCCGCTCTGCTTCGCCAGCTGTCCGAGCGCATACTTCGTAAGCCTTTTCTCATGGTCGCGTATGTTTTGCATTCCAATCCTCTTCAGGTAATCCACAGCCACGCCAAGCGCAATCCCGCCCTCTATGTTCGGAGTTCCCGCCTCGAACTTCCACGGCAGGTCGTTGGACACGAAGGTCTCGAACCCCACCGTTTTTATCATGTCGCCTCCGCCCAGCGCCGGCGAGGTCTCTTCGAGGATTCTCTTCTTCGCATACAGTACGCCTATTCCAGTTGGTCCCAGCATCTTGTGACCGGAGAACGCCATGAAGTCACAATCGATGTCCCTTACGTCTACCGGCATGTGCGGGACGGACTGCGCGGCATCCACAAGTACCGCAGCGCCCCTCGCATGCGCCTCTTTCGCTATGCTCTTCACATCCACTATGGTTCCCAGGACGTTCGACGCCTGCGTTATCGCGACAATTTTGGGGTTCTTCTTCAACTCCCTGTCGACGCTCGCGGCGTCGAGCTCTGCCATATCGGAATCGAGCCTGATGTAATCGATCACGGCACCCTTCCTCTTAGCGAGGATCTGCCACGGGACTATATTGCTGTGGTGCTCCAGCTCCGACAGGAGGATGTGGTCTCCGCTCCTGATGTTCTGCTCAGCCCACGAAAGCGCAACGAGGTTTATCGACTCGGTGGCGTTCCTCGTGTAGATTATCTCCTCCATCGAGCCGGCGTTGATGAACTTCGCCACCTTGGTTTTCGACTTTTCGTATGCCTCCGATGCCTCTATCGATATCTTGTATACCCCTCTGTGTATGTTCGCGTTGTACTTCCTGTAGTACCTAGATATTGCAGCTATCACCTTCTTCGGTTTCTGCGATGTGGCTGCGCTATCAAGATACACCAGCGGTTTTCCATCCTGCACCGTTCCGAGGATCGGGAAGTCCCTCCTTATCCCATTGACGTCAAGTTCCATGTCACTTCCTTTTACCATTGAGGAACGAATCGTATCCCTCTTTTTCAAGCCTTTCTATCAGCTCCGTGCCCCCCTCTGCGATAATCTTGCCCTCTGCCATTATGTGCACGAACTGCGGATTCATGTACGAAAGAATCCTGTTGTAGTGCGTTATCACCAGCAGCCCCATCTCCTGCGCCTTCGCTATCTCGTTGACATTGTTGGCAACGAACTTCACGGCATCGATGTCCAGCCCGGAGTCCGGCTCGTCAAGTATCGCGATTTTGGGCTTTAGAACTGCCATCTGCAGCACTTCCGCCTTCTTCTTCTCCCCTCCGGAAAAACCGTGGTTGAGCGACCTCCCCACTATCCCGTTCGTTATCGCGAGCTTTTCGGTGTAACTCCTTATCTCTCCCATGAACTGCTTTATGTCTGTGGTGTTTCCGGTCACCGATTCCTTTGCGGCGCGGAGGAAGTTCACGAAACCCACACCCTCAATCTCCACAGGGTTCTGGAACTGCATGAAAAGGCCGAGCCTGGCTCTCTTATCCGCGGTCATATCCTTTATGCTCTGCCCGTCGACAAGCACATCCCCCTTCACGATCTTCAGGCTGGGATACCCCATTATCGCCTTCGCAAGCGTAGTCTTTCCAGACCCGTTAGGTCCCATTATAACGTGGAACTCGCCAGAGTTTATCTTGAGGTTGACGCCGTTGACTATCTCCTTGCCTTCTTGCGTGGTCACGTAAAGCTCTTTTATCTCTAGTTGCATTTTTCCACTCTTTTCTGTTTTTATTTTACCATAAGCGCGCACTTGAAGCTCAGGTTCCTCGAACACATCCTGCACACGGTTTTCTGCGCCCCGTACCTGCTCTCCGAAATCGCATGCCTCACGAACTCCTCCACCTCGTCCTTCCTGAAGCCATTCTCCACCTTCTTCACCCGCGCCGAATACTTGCCTGAGAGATACTTGCTCACCGCAGCCTGCGTAGTGTTCAGCGTGTCAGCGATGCCGACCTGGCTCATGTTGTACTTCTTGGCCATGACTTTGGCCGCGCCTGCCCTAAGCGCCGGAAGGAATTCCTTTATCATTGTTTCGTATTCTGTCCTCATACTCTCACGATATTATCGTCATAATTAATGTTACTTTAGCTCCCTATATTTATAATGTCCACCGAACAGGTCCGCCGCCTGCTCATGGTGCTCGGCCCAGATGCTGCTGACATCGAGCTTCGGCACGTCCCCGAACCTGCGGGTGTTTATCTTCTCCGCGATAAGAGACGAGACCGCCTGCTTCAACACGGGGTTTTCCATCTTGGCGAGGCTGCCTGACAGGAAGCCCGCCACGAGCATCTTTGTCGCGGTAATCTTGTCGGTTCCGCGCGACATCAGGTAGAAGAGGAGCTCCTCTTCCATGGGAGCCGTAGCCGAAGAGTGCGTGGCCTTAACGTTAGCGTTGTTGATAGACATCCCCGGTATGGAGCTCATGTAGGCTGTTTTGTCGAGGAGTATGCCCCTCTCGTTGACGTACGAGCGCGAGCCCTTCGCGGCTTCGCCGACGTTGGCGAAACCCTTCAGTATGCATGCAGCGCTATCCATGAGCGCAGCCTTGGACTCCAGCCCAGCAACAGTGTTCTGCGCCATGTTAGATATCGTAGTGTTGAGGTCGAACTTCTGCTGTTGTGCCCCGAGAACGAGCTCGATGAGGTTTGTCGTAGCGGCGTAGCCTACGGTGTCGATGTCGTTCTTAGCCCGCGTGCAGAGCCCCCCGTTGTACACATGGTTCATCTTTAGGTTTCCGCTCTCGTGTACCTTCCCCTTCGAGAAGTTCACGACATAGGTCCGTTCATCCTCATTATGCACCATGCCTATATCTGCCATGGCGTAGGGCCCTACGGTGACTTCGTGGAGCACGCTCATGAGGGATTGTGACCTGGGCTGCGGCCCGGTTCTGGAAGCATACCATTCAAAGAGATTGAGCTTCGCCTCCCTGCCCAGGCTCACCAGCACCTGCGTGACAAGCGGGTTGTCGGTATTGACGAAAAGCAGGTTCATATCCACTTTCTGCCCATCCGGAACGTTTATGTAAACGAGCCGCTTCGAATGCGCATGGATGAAAGCGACTAGCCTGTGGTCCCTGTTCGTGTACAGTTTGCCGTTCAGGTGTTCCTCGTCCAATTCATCGAGGTTGACCACCCTTATCGGCTTGTCTCTTGACGTCACAGCGTGGGTTGTACTGCCTATGACCGCATCGAACCTGGCGGCGAAGTTCTTCAGGAGTGCATATGATATCTCCGCATGGACAGGGTCTTCGTCCTCCACCTCTGCATCGGAGAGCCTGTCAGCGAACTTCTGCAGCGGAATTGGAACGAAGTGTCTCTTGTAGAGCTCGCTTTCCTCCTCCGGAAGCGTCTGTGACAGCTCGAGGGCCTCCGTAGTGAATGACTTGTAATACTGCATGTGACTAACCTACCGAGTTCGATGTATCGAGTTTGATTAATCGTTTAAGTTCAATCGAGTATTCCATAGGCAGGACCTTCGCGAGGTCCTCGATGAAGCCTAGCACGATCGTCGCGATAGCGTCGTCCTCGCTCATTCCCCTCGACATCAGGTAGAAGAGCTGCTCCTCGCCTATCTTTCCGACTGTCGCCTCGTGCGTGATTGTGGCATCGTCCCTGTAGACCTGCATGTACGGGTAGGTGTTGGTCTTGGCCGTTTCATCGAGCAGAAGCGCGTCGCAGCGCACATTGCTCTTAACGTTCGCAGCGTCCTTCGAAATGTAAAGAAGACCTCTGTAGGAAGCCACCCCGGTTCCCTTCGAAACGCTCTTTGAGACGATTTTCGACGTGGTGTTCGGTGCAAGGTGGTAAATCTTTCCACCAGAATCCTGGGTCTGCCCTTCACCAGCCACCGCTATCGAAAGGACTTCGCCGCTCGCCCCCTCTCCCTTGAGATATACCGAAGGATACTTCATATTCAGCCTGCTGCCTATATTCCCGTCAATCCAGGACACGCGCGCACCATCATACGCAAACGCGCGCTGTGTAACAAGGTTGTAAACATTCTTCGACCAGTTCTGGATCGTTATGTATCGTATACTAGAGTTTTTGTGAGCAACAAGTTCCACGACTGCAGAGTGCAGCGAAGAGCTCATGTAAATCGGGGCCGTGCAGTTGTGAACAGCAACCCCACCTGCAACATAACTCTCATCTTCCTCCACGCTAAAGTTATAAACTGGCAAGTTTTCAACAGTTTCAGAAGTTATCTCAGTTATCGGTACAAACGCGTAGTTTTCGAAGATCCTAGTCCGCGAAGAAGTTGTAATGACGTTTTCTAATGAAACAAGCATCTTCGTATTTCCTGTATCTATAGAAGAGGTAGTCAAGGTTCCCATCAGATTGGCGAACCGGACAACGTTGTCGCCTCCGATATACACGCAGTACATCGTATTCCTGTTTCCTGTCCTTTTCTGCGTGTTTACCGAAGAGAAAATATGCATTCTAAGCAATATGCTCTTCAACTGTTTTGCAAGAACCTCAGATATCGTATTTATTCTAAACATTTTTTTATTCCCGTAATCATAGTCCTTATTCATGAAGCTGCCATCGCCTCTCCACATCCCCACGATAAGCTCTTTTTGTTTTTCGGTTCTTTCATTGAGCGCCCACAGAGGAATTCTCTTGTTTTTAGCACCTTTTCCAAATTGTTGTTTGAAGAATCTTGCAGCCAAAGTAGAACATAGAACTATAGATATTCCGTTTTTGTATACTTTCTGCACCAATGGCTTCTTCCCGAAATACCTTTCTAGTAGCGTGGCAGTATCCAAAACGCAATCAATTTCATTTTTATTAAAAGTAAATGTAAGATAACTATCTCCTTTTACGCTGGTAATTCTGCCTCCTGATAAGTAATAGCCAATCAATCTGAAGAAATCAGCATCAGTATTGAGCGTAAGTTGGATACTTTCAGTTTTCCATCGTGTCCTCATTCTTATCGGGAATTCTCTATAATCAGCGGTTTTTGTGGTGTTATCTATCGGAATCGCAAGATAATCCGACTTCTTCAACTGATCTGCCCTAACCCATTCTGTTTCCCATTTCACATTCGTGTATTCTTGTTTTTTTCTCCTGGCCACCAAGAAAGGGTGCTCGTCTGTTGCTTTTATTACAGCTGTCGTGTCACCATCATATTTTATCGAATATAGTTTTCCAGTGTGGGGCCTGACTTGTGTGTGATATACGGTCCTGTAGCGTCTTGCATGTGTAAATACCCGATCTCCGACTTTCACCTCTTCTATTGGCTTTAAGCCTTCTTCAGTTACGATTTCAGTTCCCGCTACAAAACAGCCTTCGATGTAGACCACCTCCGCGCCTTCGTCAGCTATGATCAATGTGCGTTCGAACTGCCCCGCTTTCTCCGCGTTGATTCTGAAGTAAGCCTGCAGCGGCATCGCGACCTTCACTCCCTTTGGCACATAGATGAACGATCCTCCGGACCAGACCGCGGTGTTGAGGGCGGCGAACTTGTTATCGCTCGGCGGTATTATCGTTCCGAAGTACTTTTTCATTATCTCCGGATACTTCTTCACCGCAGTGTCCGTGTCCGTGAATATGACCCCCTGCCGCTCCAGGTCCTCACGCACGTGGTGGTACACTACCTCGGAGTCGAACTGCGCCTCCGCGCCGGAGAAGAACTTCCTCTCCGCTTCCGGGATCCCGAGCTTGTCGAACGTTCTCTTTATGTCATCGGGTACCTTGTCCCAGCTGTCTGTCTTCGTACCTCCGGGCTTCATGTAGTAGTAAATATCATCGTAATTTATACCGCTGAGGTCTCCACCCCACATCGGTGTGGGCTTGCTCATAAATACCCTGTAGCCCTGCAGCCTCTTCTCCAACATCCACTCCGGCTCCTCCTTTATCTTGGATATCTCCCTGACCGTGTCCTCGGTCAGCCCCTTCTTCGTAATGTGGGCGTATTCCACCTTTTCTGTGAAGCCGTAGGCTTCCTTATACTCGCTGTTCTGCTGCTCAAGCACCGCCTTGTAGTTGTCTTCTGCCATCCGGATCCCGCAAATACGACTATATGACTATAACTGCGTATAACACAGTTATAGCAGAAGTAGTTGTGGCCTGAAATATTTAAATACTACTGACCCACAGCCGGAGTACACCGCTTCAAGAACTGCCGGTCCTTTGCCGATAGACGAACACGGGAAAACCCATTTATAAAGGGGCTCCAAACCTCTCTGCAGACCAATCATGACAGATTCCAATCACAGATCCCCGAGAGCTTCGGGGTGCGTGCACGATATAGCTGCCGTGCTCGCTCTCAGAACCGGCTCTATGCCGACCGCAAAGGAAGCTTTGCTGCTGCGCCGTGCGCCAGCTGACGAGTTCCAGCCGGGCCTGTTCAACATGCCAATGGGCCATCTCAGGCGAGGCGAGACTTACGACCACGCTGCAATAAGGGAGCTCCGCGAGGAAACAGGGATAAGGTTGCGGGCGGAGCAGCTCGTCTACGTCGGTGATTATTACCTTGACGTGCCGAAAGAGGGTACAGGGATTAGCGTTCCGTTCCACTTTAGGCAGTATGTGGCAAACCTGCCAAAAGGGATCGGCGAGAAGGACATAAAGCTCTCAAAAGACCACACCGAAGCGAGATTCATAGGCTTCGAAACGCTGAGGAAGGCGCTGTATGCCCCTGTCGTGCAATTCACGCTCCCTGATGCGAAACTGCTCAGACTTGTGACAATGCTGCACAGATCCTTCCCGATTAATGGCAGCGTGCCACAGGAGTTCAAGGCGAATCTGGGTGCGCTGCTTTCGGATCCGCACGCAGGGCTGCGGTTCAAGCCCACACCCCTTACAGGGGGGTTCCCAGACTGGCCCTGACATCGCTCGTATTCCTCTCATCGTATGCGAAGTATACCAGGAGCGACCAAACTGATTAATAAGCTAACGTGAGATGTAAGGACGCTTTTTCGGTGAGACTATGACAAAAACAGAGTTCCACAACGAATCCACTTACAAGAATTATCTGGAGAGCGGGAAGGAGGACGACTTCGACTCGCTTTTCGACGCGGCGGTTTCGGAGGCGAAACGCCAATTCGGGCAGAAGCACCCGCTGTACATAAACGACAAGCCGGTCATGGCCGACCAGATGCTCACGGAGCGGTCTCCTATCGACGGCACCATCATAGGATACTTCAGCAGAGGCACGCGCGAGCACACAAGGGCGGCGGTTGCCGCTGCGAAATCGGCATTCGAGTCGTGGAAGAATGCCGATTACAGGGAGCGCGCCGCGCTGTTCCGGAAAGCCGCTGACGTTTTCGTGAAGCACAAGTTCCAGATTTCAGCGATACTGAGCTTCGAGAACGGCAAGTCGAGGTACGAGTCGGTTGGCGAGATAGACGAGGCCATAGACTTCATGAGGTATTATGCTAACGAGCTCGAGGCAAACAAGGGGTACGTGAGGAGGACTTCACAGGCCAAGAGCACGGCTAAGGTGAGTGCAGGCTTCCAGGGTGCACCATCCTCAAGGGAAGAAAAGGTCGTGATAAGCCTGCGCCCGATGGGTGTGTGGGGTGTCATAGCGCCGTTCAATTTCCCCGTTTCTATCGGAACCGGGATGAGCGTCGGTGCCCTAATCACCGGCAACACCGTGGTGTTCAAGCCCTCTTCGAGCGACAGCATGACCATGCTGAGCGGGCTCAAGATTTACGAGTATCTGAAGGAGGCAGGGCTGCCTCCCGGAGTGTTCAACTACGTCTCCGGCCCTGGCAGCGAAGTCGGTGATGAGCTTGTAGCAAGCAAAGATGTGTCCGGTATAGCGTTCACAGGCTCCAGGAGCGTAGGGGTAGGGATGATGCTGAAGGCGTACCAATCCGGGCAGCAGAAAGCGTTTGTAGTGGAGATGGGCGGAAAGAACCCCGTGATAGTCGGGAAGAAGTCGGATCTCGACATGGCCGTGCAGGGGGTGGCGAGCGCCGCGTTCGGCTTCGACGGACAGAAGTGCAGCGCGTGCTCTCGCGTGTATGTCCACGACTCGATAAAGGAGCAGTTCGTAAGCAAGCTCATAGAGAAGGCACGCAGCTTCAAGATAGGAAACCCACTTCAGAAGGACGTGTACCTGGGGCCGCTGATAAGCGACAATGCCATGAAAACGTACGATCAGGCGGTGCAGGAGGCGAAGGCCGACGGGAGGGTGCTATACGGAGGAAACAGGGTCGGTGGCATTCCCGGCAACTACGTCGAGCCTACTATTATAGAGGTAAGGCCTGACCACGAGCTGGTAAGGAGGGAGCTGTTCGTCCCGATACTCATAGTGCAGAGCTACTCCGATTTTTCTGATGCCCTTAAACGCGCTAACGACGTAGAGTACGGGCTTACGGCTGGCCTCTACAACGACAACAAGAAGGAGACGAAGGAGTTCATGGACAAGATACAGGCTGGAGTGGTCTACATAAACAGGGAGACGAGCGCAACTACGGGCGCAATAGTGGGACTGCACACGTTCGTAGGCTGGAAGGGCAGCAGTGTGGGAGGCAAGGGCTCAGGAAGCAAATTCTATCTCCAGCAGTTCATGAGGGAGCAGAGCATGTCGTTGACAAAGTAATTTAAAAGACCACAGCTACGTTATATGATACTATGTTGCGTTCCCAGTCCGCGATGGAATACCTGATGACATACGGGTGGGCGATACTAATCATAGCTGTTGTTTTGGGGATCCTGTTCCAGCTCGGAGTCTTCTCTTCGGGAAACTTCCAGCCGCATGCGCAGGCCGGGTCGTGCCAGGTAAGCAGGACGGCTGCAGGGGTATCTTTGGAGGGGCAGTGCAACGGTCTTCTGCCGGAGTATGTTGCGAATTTTGGCAGTGGAACAAGCACCGCCGCTGAGGTGGAGGGTACCAGTCTGAAAGGATTTTCCACAGCCTACCCTATTACGGTGACAGCTTGGGTTTACCTGCAAAGCCTGAATGGTTATTCTACAGTAGAGGGAGTATTCTCATATGGCTCAAACTGTGGAAATACGGAAACCCTTGATTTTGTGAGCAACGGCGGCAGCCCGCCAAGCGCCGTGCCGTTTATAGATGCTTGCGGCGACAATTACGAGTCCAATCTACTTGCCCCGCTTAACACGTGGAATTTCGTAGCTTACACATTAAATTCTGGTGGAACACTAACGTTCTACCTGAATTCACAATCAAATACAATCAGCGGAGCAGCTAGCCAGGTCATCGTACCTAATGATTTCCTTATAGGGAAGGATCAGGAGGGAGGGATTAACACACTGTATGACAACATAAATGGATATATCTCGAACGTGCAAGTTTACAACACAACTCTTTCAAGCACCGAAGTTCAAGCGCTTTATCTCGAGGGCATAGGCGGCGCGCCAATCCGTCCGCAGAACCTTGCCGCATGGTGGCCGCTGAATGGCAATCTTAACGATTATTCTGGAAATAACAATAACGCAGCTCCGGTAGGCAACGGGATCTTGTACAGCAGCTCGTGGGAGAGCGGGTACACACCACCGTGATAACATGTGCATATTGCGCCTTCTTTCAAAAGGCCTCGAATACGAACGCAGGGCAGTTTTACTTAACGGAAAGAGGCTCCATGCAATTATCGCTGACACCCCGAGAAAGATGACCGTAGGTCTAATGTTCAGGCAAAAACTGAAGGACAACGAATGCATGCTTTTCGAATTCCCTGCAATGGGCTCTCATCCCATCTGGATGAAGAACATGATGTTCCCCATCGATATAATCTGGTGCGGTGCGGATGGCAGGATAGTTTACATTGTCCAGGACGCCCAGCCGCTCACCAAGTGGTGGCAGCTTTCCGGCTACACTCCCGACCACAATTCAAAATATGTGATCGAGCTCAACTCCGGATTTGTCAGAAAGAACAAAATAAAAAAAGGGATGAAGGTGAGCTTTACTTGAGGGCGGCTGCCTGTGCCTTCGTGTAGAGGTTATGTGGAATGGTAAGATCCCTCACATCCACGACATTCAGGCCCGCTCTAAGCAGATCCCTCGCCTTTTCAATTTCAGAGAATGGTGCACCGATACCCTCCAATCGCCTCAAGCTGCTTAGTCTTTCCCGTATCTCATCTGCCGGATTCGTTACCCAGACACTGTCAACTCTTACTCTCTCCTGTCCGTTACTGCAGGTCTTATCCTGCCCTCCGGAAGGAGGCAGACGCACAGTACCAAGTCCTACAGCTACATTTCCCAGTCCGGGTATATTCCTATTCATAGACTCACCAGTCGCTTCGCATAACCTACATTAGTAATATATTTATAATTTCCGCTCTCGTGACGCTTAAACTAGGACCTTGGGGTATCGAATTTCGTACCCCAGCGCGCAAATAACTGGATAAACGAGTGTATCGCGCGTTCATATTCACGGAGGCGAAACGGTTTCAACCCACGCATGGAAGTGCTGCATCGGCGGGGCCTGACCTGTTATGCGCTCGAATCCGGTCTCGTGCCAAGAAAGTTGCCCTCAAAATAGAAAAGAAAGAAGAAAAGAAAAAAAAAGAAAAGGGAAGCGCAATCAGCGCCTTCCCTTTCGGTTCATCTTTGCCCTCGCTACGTAACCGCCCTTGTCGATGAAGTAAAGGAATCCTTCCTCCCTCTTTACCCTCTCGCTTCCGACCTTGGCCTTCCTGCCCCTTGTGTTTGTCTTCATAGGAGTCCTCCATACGAATCCATCCTTTCCAAGATAGTACAGGTACCCATCCTCGCGGCTTATTTTCTCGTCTGTCATTCGTTCTGCCATAAAATTCACCGAATTTTCGATAGCACTACTCTGCGTATCTTTAAATATCTATCGTCGGTGCACCGTCGGGAATTAAGGTAAACTGCGGATTCAGAGCAGTATATAAACCTGTTGCTACCCCGATAACCACAACAATTATTATTCCTTGTCTATTGTAACATAATGGTTATCATGATGGAAATCGTTCTGGAGCAGAAGGCTAATCTCAAAGGCTACACTATGATTGAGGGCTTTCCCGGTGCTGGACTGGTGGGTCCGATGGCGATAAGCTATCTCATAGAGAAGATGGAACTGCGGTACATAGGACATATTGAAAGCGATGACTTCCCCCCGCTCGTTGCGGTGCACCGCGACGTGCCGATGCCTCCGGTAAGGGTGTACGCTAGCGATAAGGCAAAGCTCGTCACTGTGCTTGCGGAGTTCGCAATTCCGCTCGACATAACCTACGAGCTCACGAACAAGCTTTACGAGTTCATAAAGAAGAACGGCATAGCAAGGATAGTATCCATAGGAGGGATGCCTGCGCCGCAGCAGACCGTCGCGCTGGAGACTGTTTTCGGAATTGCATCGAACGACACGATGAGAAAGGAGGTTCAGAAGGCAGGGCTAAAGCAGATAGGAGAGGGCGTCGCCACCGGGGTGAGCGCTCTCATGCTGATGAAGTCAGCGTCTGACGGCACACCGGACATAAGCATACTTGTCCCGGTCGACCCGAACATACTGGATCCGATTTACGCAGAGCTCGCGATAAAGAGCCTGAACAAGCTCCTTAGCCTTAAGGTCGATGTCAACGAGCTTGACAAGGAGGCGAAGGAGGTGGAGGCGAAGGTGCGAGACCTCATAAAGAGAGGTAGGGATGTGCAGGAGATGCACAAGAAGTCGATAGACCAGGCAGGTCCATCGATGTACGCATAGGCGATTGATTGGAAAGCGCGCTCGACATCCTGTACAAGACCTACAAAGTCAAGGAGTATCTTATCAAGGACTACAGGTATTGGACGTGGTCCATCAGACCCGCGCAATGCACTCTCGGCGCAAGCATCGTCTGCATGAAGAGACCGGTTCCCACTTTCGCCGATGCGCTGCCGGAAGAGATGGCGGAGCTGGCGATTGTTGGGAAAGACCTAGAAACCACACTGAGGAAAACGTTCGTGTACGAGAAGATGAATTGGTTGGCGCTGATGATGGTAGACCAACAGGTCCATTTCCACGTCGTGCCTAGATACTCTGCAAAGAAGGAATTCGCTGGGGTTTCATGGGAGGATCCGGGATGGCCAAAGTTAGCGGTCTTGGCCGGCCAGAACAAGCTTGGCGACTCCCCAGACACGAATCCCGACATCGTTGCTAAGGTAATCTCCGCCGTCAAGGCGAACCTGTAGCCTTTAATATTGCTTCTCTCAATCCTCTTTCATGCAGGGGTGGCAGAGCCCGGAATGGCAAAGCAAAGCCACGGAAAATGCGCGGGACTTAAGATCCCGTGGCCTAGCGCCTTCGAGAGTTCAAATCTCTCCCCCTGCACCATTTAAAACCGACGGAAAGAACAGAGTTCGAATCCGATGAGCTTTTTTGCTACTTTTTGCAAAAGTAGAAGAGAGGTGTCTGAACCTCTCTTTCCACGAGATTATCGAGCTGAAGTCAAGAATACACAATGTCTACGTTAAGCGCTTCAAGCAGAAATCCAGAGAGCCAAAGTACGGCTCCGTAAACAAGGGATTCACTGAACTTGAACTGCAGCATTTCCTCAGAAATGTTCCGAACGACAAGTTCAGGCTGCTTTTCAAATATCAGGCATATCTAGGTCTCAGGATCGGAGAAGTCACAAAGTTGCACATAAGAACATCGACTTCGAGAAGCGGGAGCTGACGATAAACAGCGAGAAAAGAAGGAAGACAGACTCGATGCTGATACCATCAGAACTATTTAGAGAAACATTAGTCTTCATCAGCCAACACGAGGTAGAAATAAAACAGGCAAGTGGTTATTTGTTCTTCAAGAATCACGGAAGCCACAACAAAGGGTCTTTTATAGACTCAAATTACACAAGGAAAATCTTCAGGCAAGCAATACAGAAATCGAATCTAGAATCAGTTTATGGTTACTCTGATGAAACCATGAGAAAAGAGCGCCCTCGCGCTCTTCATAGATTAACCACGCATAGCCTCAGGCACTATGCAATTACTAGATTCACTAAAGCCACGAATGGTAATGTGGTATTGGCCAGCAGATTCGCGAGGCACTCAAATCCATCGATTACCATGCGGTATATCAGCAAGGACAAGAAGGAACTTTATGAAAACATAGAAGATGCATTCAATGAAGGTTTGTTAAACAGAATTGAAAGGCTCAAAAGTCATAAGTAACGGATTTATCTCCTCAATGTTTTGGAGACTGGTGCCGGCTTGTACGACGTAGGCACATTTACCGGCTTAAACTGCGCTCCTGATCTCTTCAATTCTTCAAGTTGCTTCCTATTTACGAAAGTATCCCCGTTTTCACGCTGATGGAACTCGCCGTGCAGTGCTTCGACACCTATTATCTCATCCCTCCTAGTCTTGAAGTGCACTGCAATCCTCTCATCATCCTGCAGAGCCTCAATATGCTTGTCTAGTGCCATAGCCATTTCATGACCTATTGTACTTATTGCTACCATATCGCATCATCTTTTTAGATTCTTAAAGCCTTTCCCTCACCTTAGCCTTGTTCAAAAACCCCTACTTTTTAGACAGATTACAGAATTTATGGACAGATTTATGCTGTGCGCAGAAAAGAACGGCCCGCAAAGCACTACTTAGGAGCACTTGCTTATTTATAAGTTGCATGTGTTAATCTTGCGGTTTCTATGGAGTATGTCTACAAGAAAGGAGAGATAATATACCCTGACAAGAAGCTCACTCTGCTTGACAAGCTAGTTCTCAAGTTCATTAATGCCATCGATTTCAAATATGTCATAGTAAGCGGATATATCGCAATACTTTTCGGGAGGAGCAGAGATACCGAAGACATCAACATGTTCATAGAGAAAATTTCCACGAAAGACTTTGGCTTATTCTGTGAGAAGATTCACTCGTGTGGTTTCTATCTTCTCGATGCGGAAAACTCCGCAGATGCTTACAATAGGTTGCAAGAAGGGTTTTCAGTAAGGTTTGCTGAAAATGGTACAGCAGAACCGAATTTTGAGCTGAAGTTCCCTAAAAAAAGACACTGATTACTACAGCCTAGAACACCCGATAAAAGTGATACTAGGCAAAAAGAACATGTTTATTATTTCTCCTTTAGAACTTCAGATTGCATTCAAACTATATCTTGGCAGCGAAAAAGATGAGCTTGACGCAAGGCATTTATACGGTATCTTCAAAAATGATATTGATATCAGGCTGCTGAAAACCTTTATAGGAAAACTAAATGTTAAACAGAAATATACAGAGGAAGTACTGGGCGAGAAACTTGATTAAATGGAACAAGAAGAAGCTTTTGAGAGATCTTAAAGAGGCCAGGCAGAAGAATCGCATTGGAAATCTAGCGTTCATAGACTTATATGTAGCTTGGCTGAAAAGAACGAGCAACAAAGACTGGAGCAAACGCCAAAAGATGTTCTCTGACAGCATATACAAGGCCAACAAGCGGCTGAAATTAAACCAGACACATTCTTAACCCTCGAGCACTGCGGCTCCGAAAAACAAGCGCACAGCCTAATGTTCCAGCTCACCTACTTAGAAGAGCAAAGGATCAGTTCGTAGAACTGAGAAAGCACCAGAAGCCTGAAATGATTGACGCAATCGAAGAGGTTCTGGGCAGCCTTTAAATATTATATTGAAGGCAACTCCTTTTACCTGGGTTTGCTTGAGAGGTAAAACCCTCCAAATTTGCGGGCATAAGCCCGCGGGATGCAAACCGAGGACCACACATCCGTCTATAGCGCCGGTAGTTCACGAACATACCGGACATGGAATTCCGCAGCGACGCTGAGTAAGGAAACCGAAACCGTGAAACTGCGGTGTTGCCATGGAAGCGGCTTTTAGTAGATGGGTCAGGGAAGCGGAACAAAGCAAAATCTTAAATACACTAATAATACAACATATTTGCTCTATACATAGAGCCTGCTTTTTTCAGCAGCAAACAACCACGTGTTAATATGGACAATGGACATGAATACGATGTCATAGTCGCAGGCGCAGGACTCGCGGGCAACCTTGCGGCAGCAGGCGCGGCCAAGGCAGGCCTCAACGTGCTGCTTCTCGACAAGAACAAGCCGGAGGAGCCGGGCAAGAAGACCAACTGGGGCTGGGTGTGCGGCGACGCTGTCGCGGTGCAGCACCTCAACTTCGTTAAGGATCATCTTGGACTGTCGTTCTCGAAACCGGAGCTCGACGTCCAGGTGGACGGCGTTATCGCATATTCTCCTGACATGGAGTCCAAGTTCCTATTCGACGGCGAGGGGTACGTTCTCGACCGCCCCGAATTCGAGAGGAAGCTGAGGGACTTCGCGGTTAAGAGCGGCGCCCATTACGTTCCGCAGTTCGATGTCGAAGGCCCTCTCATAGAGGAAAACTCCGTGAAGGGGATATTCGGCAAGGACAAGGACATGAAGCACATGGAGATCCGCGCCAAAGTCGTGGTCGATGCCCTGGGGATAGCCACGAACCTGAGGAGAAAGCTTCCCGACAATCCATATATAGACAGGGTTGTCGACGTCGAAGATGTAGAGAGCACGGGCAGGTACATTTATGATATGGAAGTCACGGAGGAGGACCCGCGCTACTACGACCCGAAGAACGCGCTCATACATCTCAACCAGACGATATCGCCAGGCGGATATGGATGGGTATTTCCAAAGAGCCAGTACGGCAGGGTCAACATCGGCATCGGGGTGCAGAGGGCAAGCCTCATAATAAGGAACCAGAAGCTAGGCAAGAACGACACGCTCCACTCGCTAATGGACGAGTACGTCAGGTGGGTCCCGAATCTCAAGAACCCGAAACCTTTCATGAAGGACAACAACGGGAAAGGGTACTGGAGCGTGGCTGTCAGGCGGCAGCTCGAATGCCTGGTCTACAACGGATATATAGGCGCAGGTGACAGCATGGCGATGCCCAACCCAATCAGCGCAGGCGGAATAGGGCCTGCTCTCGTGTCTGGAGTGCTCGCAGGCGAGCACGCGGCGCGCGCGGTCCACGACCGCGATGCTGGCATGAAGAACCTCTGGCAGTACAACCTCGACTTCAATACCGCCTACGGGAGCAAGACGGCAGGCATGGAAGTTTTCAGGACGTATCTGCAGAGCCTGAACAACGAGACGATCAACTACGGTATGAAGAACTTCCTCTCCACAAAAGAGGCGGAAGACCTATGTTATGGAAGGACGCCAGAGCTCAGCCTTGCAGGGAAGTTCAAGATGGTGTTGAAGGGCGCTGGCAACATAAGCGCATTCTCCAACCTTGTCTATGCAGTGAAGAAGATGAAGAGGCTAAACGCACTGTACGAGCAGTACCCGAAGACCATGGAGGAGTTCCCGAAATGGAGGCAGCAGGTGACTGCAGAGGTTGAGGAGACGAAGCAGCGCTTCCAGCCAAATCCTATTTAAGTGATGACAATGGCAGCAATCGAGCAGTATACTAAGTTTGAGAAAGCGAGGATAATCGGGGCACGCGCCCTGCAGCTTGCTTACGGGGCTCCGCCGCTCATAAAGGTTCCGGCAGGGATGATAAACCCTATAGACCTCGCAGAGCTGGAGTTCGATAAGCGCGTAATCCCGATAACGATTCTGAAATGAGGTTTTCCGTTTCGGCGGAGGGACTCTCCCTGCGGAGCAATGACATCCCTTTTTCTGTTATCACGTAGTTGTACCTCCTGCTTCTCCTTTCTCCCGACCGTCGCCCTTCAACAAGCCCGAGCCTTTTCAGTTCCATCAGGGTATTCCTTATCGTCCCCTGCGTGTACGGGACATGAACAGAGAGCTCGTACGCATCTGCAATCCCAAAGGATTCCACCTGCCCGAGCAGCTCCTTTCCGGAAGGAGTGAGGGCGGGCTTTTCGGCGCTTCCTTGCGGAGCGAATCGGCTACCCATCTAATCGGTTTATCTCAACCTGTCATGATATTTAATCATTTTGTATGAGCGAATCCGGCGTCCCGATCCGCTCTCCCCTCAGGCTGAACACCTCTGACTTTCCGTAGTCGAATACCTTATTCCTGAACAACGGGCTCAGATGCTCGTCGTCCTTTACCTCGTTTACGGGCATGCCCGTTATGAGGTCGTTGAATGCGGGGAGCACCACCAGCCTTATCCCAGGGTTTGCCCCGGGATACCTCTCCTTCGCGGCTATCCTCCCGAGTTTTGAAATCAGCCATGCTTTCTCCGCGTAGACTCCTCTGTTCTTATCCACTATCCTCACCGCAGAGTGGTTGTGCCCGGCAAACAGGTAGTCGCATTTCATCGCCGCGTCGCTGGGCCATCTGTGCCCGTGCAGGAAAGCGAATTTGCCCAGTATGAGTTCGTCAACTTGCTTCACGCTGACCACCTCACCGAGATGAGGGTCGTGGTTTCCTGAAGTAACGGTTATGTCATAATCCTTCAACCCGTCAAAGAACCTCTTTATCTCCTTGGTCTCAGGTGTCGTCGGGTACAGTATGCTGTCCTTCACGTCCCCCAATATTATTATACTACCGGCGGAATGCTCATCCATCATCCTCCTTATCTTCTCCAGCATTGTATCCACTACGTTGTAGAGATGTACTCCTCTTGAAACATAACGCTGCTCCGCTCCTATGTGGATATCCCCGATAACCAGGCGGTTCTTTCCATCTACGTCTACCACGACCGCAGCCTCCCCGTAAACGAAGCGGACACGCTCTCCCTCCCCTGCTTCCTCCTCTCCCTTTCGCATAAACCTGATTTCTCAAAAACCCATATAAAGCCCATCATCCCAGTAAAACCGGTTCTGATGAACGGTTCCGGATCGTTTGGGATAGGGAAACTCTTCGGCATCGAGCTGGAGCTGCACTGGACGTTCCTTTTCCTCCTTCTCATCGCGGGCCTGATTGGAGGGGCCGCTACCTTCCTCCTCATAGTCCTCCTCTTCGCAATGGTGGTAATCCACGAGCTGGCGCATTCTATAACCGCGAAGCGCAGCGGCATAGAGGTGAAAAGGATAATACTGTTCCCCCTCGGCGGCGCCTCGATAATCGACCTTGAGGACGTAGACTCGATGACCTCTTTCAGGATTGCTCTTGCAGGTCCGCTGACCAGCCTGGTGCTGGGTTTCGCCTCCGGGCTAATAGCAGTATTCGCAGCCGGAACCGCTTTCGGGATGTTCTTCCAGTTCCTCTTCATACTCAACATGTTACTCGGTGTCTTCAACCTCCTGCCCGCGTTCCCGCTCGACGGTGGACGCGTCCTGAAGAGCTATCTGGAAAGGAAGAGCGATCCGCTCTCCGCGACGAAGCGCGCAGTGAACGTGAGCTACGTCGTGGTCGTCCTGTTCATACTCGGGAGCGCCGGCTACTTCACCTGGGCATACGGGATATCCAGTTTCGAATGGGCATTCGACATGCTCTGGGATTTCATAATCGCCCTCTTCGTAATATCAGGAGCCCGCGCGGAACTGGAGGGCGCGTATATGCACAAGTACACCTCCTCGCTCCACGTCTACGACGCTATCAGCAGGAACTACGTGATGGTCAAACCGACGACAAGGATGAAGCAGCTTTACAAGGTACTGCTCAATTCCGGAACGCACGTTGTCCTTACGCACTACAACGGCAACATCGGGATAGTCACGCGCCTGAGCTTCAATCCGCTGAGCAAGGACAGCAACCGCGTGCTCAACAAGAGAGTCGTCCAGTACGCCACTCCGTTGCCGGTCATAGATTACAATGCGCCACTCTCTAAGGCGATAGATAAAATGAGGTTCGAAGAGACCGGGATAATGGCCGTATCCCGCGGCGGAAGGCTGGCCGGGGTGCTGGTCTCCCAGCACGTGGAATCTATAATAGCCCTGCACCTGCCCCGCACCATGAAAGGAAGCCGAAAGTGATCAGATGAAAAGAGAGGTAGGGCTGAAGAACTATGACTTTCCCAAAATGCGGGGGATGAATGTGAAAAAGGCACGCCTGCTACAGGTGTTCAGGGTAAAGAAAGGGGGTCTCTCGAAGGCGTTTGTGGAATATAACCACGCCTACTTCCTGAATGGGAAGAAACGATATTACAAGACCGCGAATGTAGCCATGCTCGTCCTGCTGCTCCAGGACCTGAAGACAAAGCACGTTTTCACAACGGTCCGAAAGGACACCCCTGAAAATAGGGCGCGTTTCCTGAAGAACACGGGCAAAATCTTCAGCATAATCAGAGACTAGAGCTGCTTTTCCATTCGGAGCCTCTGCCTCCAAACGTTCTTTGTTTCGTGGAAGAACTGTGCAGTTACCTTGTATCCTCGATCCAGGAAGAATTTAACCGACGGTTTCTGATCGATGTAAACATTCAAGTGGGAGAACGGCGTCACATCAGGATAAGCCGCCTTCGCGCGCTCCTCGAAGGTCTGCAGGAGTAAGCTTCCCAATCCCGTGTCCCTGAACTCCGGTTTCACATAAAGCAAGCTGCATTTCGAATCTCCTTCTCCTGTGAACCTTCCGATGAGCAGTCCCACTATCTCATCGTCGCCGAGCCTGACCAACCATATCGGTCTGTCATCAGTGCAGAACGCGTCCGCATTCCGATCAAACCACTTATCGAGCTGTGGATGGTCGTTCAAAAGCGGCTTGCACATCTCCCGGACTCTTGGCATATCCTGCCTCCCGGCTTCGACTACCCTGAATTCCGGCCTGTGGCAGGAGCGCTGTTTGTCGGAGCCGCCTCTTTCTGCAAACATATTACCAGTAATCCTCTGTCCGTCCAGATATTTATTACCTACAGAGCCCTTACCGAGGGCAAAGCCTTATAAAAGGCGTTTTCCATACTTTTTTGCGACCGGTGTAGTAATGCTCAGCCTCGACGAGCTAACCATACACAATTTCAAGTCTTTCAAGCACGCGACCATAAAGTTCAACCAGGGCTTCAACTGCATAGTAGGGCCCAACGGTTCCGGCAAGTCTAACATCTGCGACTCGCTGCTCTTCGCGCTTGGCGAGACCTCACTGCGAAGGATGAGAGTGACCTCTGCCCTCAGCCTAATCAACAGCTACACCAAGGCGAACAAGGAGGACGGTCTCAAGAGGGCGTACGTGAAGGTGAAGTTCTCCGGGGACAAGGACGTGGAGATAATCCGCTCGCTCAAGTCCAACAAGAAGATAGGCTATAGGCTTGACGGCAAGAGAGTCACGCGCCAGCAGGTCCTCGACGTGCTCAACGCCTATAGCGGCGGGATAAACGAGACCAACACCATGACCCAAGGGGAGATAACCTACCTCCTGAACCTAAACCCCAAGGAGCGTCGCGGCCTCATCGACACTGCAGCAGGAATCAGCGACTTCAACGACAAACGCGACGCCGCGATGAAGGAGCTCGAGAAGGTAGAGATGAAGATAAGCGAGGCGCGTATCCTCCTCAACGAGCGGTCCGGCTTTCTCTCCGACCTGGAGAAGGAGAAGAGGGATGCGGAGCGCTATCAGGAGCTATCCACCAACATAAAGCGGTCAAAGTTCACGCTGCTGAAACTGAGGGAGAAGGACGTCGCGGGGAAGCTCGAGACCGTGCTCGCAGAATCCAAGGCAAAGACCATCAAACAGCAGGAGCTGGAGAAGCGCCTGGCCGAACTCGATGGCAGGATATCCTCGATTTCCTCCGAACGGGAGCGCCTGGCGAAGAGCATAAGCGCGCGCTCCCAGGAACTGGGCGCCACGAACAAGATACTCGAGGAGGCGAACAAGAACATAGCTGTGGGCAACACGCAGATTGCGTCTATCGATGACTCGCTGAAATCAGCGACAGAACACCTGGATTCCATAAACGGCGAGCTCAAGAAGCTGAAGTTAAAGGAGAAGGAGAACAGGGACAAGATAAAGAAAATGGAGTTCGAGCTGAACCTAAAGAGCCAAGACATAAAGGAGGCGAAGGAATCCTCAGAAGGCGACGATACGCACGGCATGTCCGCGAAGTTCGAGGAGAACTACAAGAGGATAGAGAGCTACGAATCCGAGCTGATGACCCTCTCTTCAGACCTGTCCGCCATCTCCGCGGAGCAGGAGGGGCTGCGGCGGCAGGTCGCCGACGCCCACAGGCGCCTCACCGAGCTCGCCCAGAAGCGGACCGCGATGCTGGAGAAGGTGAAGTCAAACCAGGAAGCTCTCGCAACGCACCAACAGGCGGTGAAGGAGCTCACCGGCGAACTCGACAAGTGCGTGATCTCCATATCAGAATCGAAACAAAAACTTGACAGGATATTCGAGGATGAGATAAACCAGAAGGAGCTGCTCGCGCAGCTGGGAAGGGAGAGCGATACCGGGCTGGAAGCGGTAAAGAAGGCAGTGGAAGGCGTGCACGGAAGAGCGCACCAGCTCTGCACCTATGACGATAAATACGCGCTCGCGGTCCAGGCCGCCGCCGGGAGCAGGTTCAACTACATAGTCGCGGATTCCATCGACGCCGCGAACGAGGCGATAGGGCTTCTCAAGAAGAGGCAGCTCGGCCGTGCATCGTTCATCCCGCTCAAGCAGATAGCGGCGAAGCCCGATACCGAGGCGCCGAAGGGCGCTGAATCGGTCCTCGGTCTGGTAAAGTTCGACAAGAAGTTCAGGAAAGCGTTCGAATACATATTCTCGAATACGTACCTGGTGGGGAGCCTCAACGAGGCGCAGAAGCTCGGCATAGGCAGGCACCGGTACGTCACTCTCGAAGGGGAGATAGTCGAGCCCTCCGGCGTCGTGAGCGGCGGGAGCATGAAGCTCTCCGTCAGCGCCGTCGGTGTTGAGGCTAAGATAAAGAAGCTGGGTCAGGAGAAGAAGGAGATGCTCGAGAGGATAAAGGAGCTCGAATCCACATCGGAGACCCTGCGGAAGAGGCGCTTCAGCCACGAGACCGAGGCGACGAACCACGACATAGAAGTGAAGCACACCCTCAACGGGGAGGACGAGATAAACCGCGAGATGGAGTCGCTGGCAAAGGAGGTAAAGGCAAACGAATCCAAGCACGCAGACGCGCACACCAAGATCGAGAAGCTCAAGGCCCAGAAGCTCGAGGCGGAGAAGGAGCTCGCCAAGATGAAGGAAGAGAACGTCAAGATACGCGAAAGGCTCGACAGGATTCTCGAGAACACGGCGAGAAGCCCGAAGAACAAGGAGGAGCAGGCCAAGCAGAGGGAGCTCCGCGCCGCGCTGGAACAGCTGCGGGTGGATATTGCAGCCATGAGCAGGGAGACGGAAATGGTTTCCGCACGGATCGACGAGCTGAACGCGGAACACAAGCGCGAAGCGGAAAATGTCGAGGCGCTCAGGGCGAAGAGGTCGCAGGTGGAGGCGGACATCGCGAAGCTTGCGGCGCAGAAGGAGGAGCTGCAGGAGACGCTGCAGAGTCACGACAAGAAGACCTCCGGAATAATCAAGGAGATGCAGGGCCTGGAGGAGCAGTCGTCGAAGTTCGCGTTCGAGAAAGGGCAGCTCGGCTCCGCGCGCGAGAAGCTGACCCGCGAGCTGATGGAGATGGAGAGCGGGAAGGGGCAGCTCCAGACGAGGCTCAACGACATAAAGGCGGAGCTGCAGTCCTACCAGAATGTGGAGCCCATAGACAACATAACGATAGAGAAACTCGACACCGCGCTGATAATCGCGACGAACGAGCTCGAGAAGCTCGGCGCCGTGAACCTGAAGGCTCCGGAGATGTACGAATCCAGGCGAAGGGACGTTGAGGAGGCGCAGCAGAAGGTGAACACGCTAGGAAGCGAGAAGGACTCGGTACTGGCCATGATACAGGAGATAGAGACGAAGAAGATGAACGTGTTCAACGACACCCTCAACGCGGTGAACGAGAACTTCCAGAAGCTCTACGGATACATCTTTGATGGCCACGCATCCCTCTATCTGCAGAACCCGAAGGAGCCGTTCACATCAGGCCTGCTCGTCGACGTGGAGTTCGGGAAGAAGAAGCACAACTCGGACCAGCTCTCCGGAGGGCAGAAGTCGCTGCTTATGCTGATGCTGATATTCGCAATCCAGATGAGAAAGCCGATGGCGTTCTACGTTTTCGACGAGATAGACATAGCCCTGGACAAGGAGAACTCGAAGAAGCTTTCGAAGCTCATCAAGGAGCTGAGCGCCCGCTCGCAGTTCATAGTGGTCAGCCACAACGATTCGCTGATTTCCGCTGCTGACACCGCGATAGGCGTGGTGAACAAACAGAACGAGTCGCAGGTGGTAGGGGTGCAGCTGGCGAGCAAGCAGGAAGCGTCAGCCTAGAGCCCGTGAGCGCAAGGAAGGAAACACATTTCTACTGACATGGTGAATATACTTTATGCCGAAAGCCAGAGAACAGGCAACAGCCGCGCCGCCCGCAGGCGCCCACGGGAGCCGTGCAGGTAAGAAGCCGCCAGTGAACACGACGCCTATCTACATTGTAGTGGTGCTCCTGTTTGTAGCTTATGTGGTCTTCCAGGGCAATGCCGTCCTCTCTGTGGTGCTGGGCGCCTCCATTTTCTTCATTATAATTATACTCCTGGTACTGGAGTTCCTTGGCGGCGTAGGGGAAGGCGGCTTCAAGCGCAACCTTGCAGAGGCCGCCGCCGCAGTGATAATAGTGCTCGTAATCTGGTTCGGCCTGCAGTTCGCACTCGGTACGGGCACGCCCCTTGATGTGGTGCCTAGCTGCAGCATGCTGCCTGTCCTGCAGAGAGGTGACATGATACTACTTCAGGGAGCAAACCAGAACACGATAAAGGCGCCTGTTGCGGATGTCAACTCCAGTTTCTGGAACAGTTCCTTCGCCAACGGCGGAGAGGCCCTAGAATGCATCGCATACCAGAACGAGGGGCAGGGCCGCACATACATATCGGAGTTCTACAAGCCAGGAGACAGCATCGGTCTCTATTCCGGTGGCAGCCAGGGGACGGTGCTGCCGAACAACTCTCAGGGAGACGCCGCGGTGCGTTACATATGCGGCGTGGCAAACCAGAGCTACTCGAACGGGACGACGCGCCAGATCGTAGTCACGAAGGGCGTTGTAATCGGCAACACGACGATAATCGGAGACCGGAACAACAGCATTCTCGTATATCAGACGATACCGAGCGACCTCTTCTACAAGGAGGGCGACACCTACATAGTCCACAGGGCGTATGCACTCGTAAATGTGAGCGGGACCTGGTACGTGCTCACCAAGGGCGACAACAACCCGGGGCTTGACATCCAGTACAGCAACTACCCGATATCCATGAACTACGTGAGCGGGAAGGTAGCGGCAAGCATTCCGTATCTTGGATACCTGAAGCTAATCCTGAGCAGCAACTTCGCCGAGCCTGCGGGGTGCAACTCCACGATCAGCCGGTCCTAATAGAGTTTCCTTATCTCTTTTTTATACCTCTCTTTTAACCTCACGTACTCCTCCTTTGTGTCAGTAATGTAGTCCCACATCGTCTCAGCCTTGTCTATGTATTCGAGGACTCCCCCAAACCCCTTCCTCTTATCTATCTTGTACTCCTCCACGTATTTTTTAACTGTTCTGAGGTTAACCCTGCCGTAGAAAAGCAGGGTTACAACATCTATCACATCCTTTCGTTGCTTATCCCTCTCCTCTCTGAAATATCCGCCCATCTTGAGCAATAGGAGAATGCTCTCATCTACGACCTTTATTCCCCTAATCACATTGGTGGTTGCGAGGATTTTCTTCACAGGTATGGTTATGTCCTCATCCGCGACTCCCTCTATGAAAAGGCCAACGTAGGTTCCATCGATCAGCGAATACTTTATTCCTATTTCACCATAGTCCTGTATTCCGTATTTTTTGAAGTACGGAAGCTGTTCGGTGTCAATGGCGATATCCACATCCTTGCTTTTCTGCATATTCACATAGAAGTTCACCGCCCATCCGCCTATAAGCACAAAATCCACTTTTTTAGCCAGGCCGTTCAGCACGTCCAGACTTTTTGATGTCTCATTGTCGTTGTAAAATTCTCTTGGCATTTCGTTCACCTTTTATGCGCGTTTCCAGCCTCTTCAGGAACTCCGCAGCATACCACTCCTTCAAGTTCCAGAGGTCCACGTAGATCTGTGTCGTTGGGACGGAAGACCTCTCAATCCCCTTTTCTATCATATCGTAGAGTACCCTGTCCGGTTCGAGCACAATAAGATTTGCGTAGTTCGATCGCTCTGACAGTTTCTCCTTCGGAAATCTTTTCTTTATCTCATTCAATCCTATTTCTGTCGCATAAAGATACACCTCCGAATAATCTGAGGCGTCGTTCCCAAACCTCGCAACGTAAGCGGTATATGCGGTAAACGCAATTTCGCTCGGCATTGCCTTTTCTATGTCTTGCACGCTCTTTCTCACGTATGTAGAATACACGACATCCTTCTTCAGGTTTCTCACACTGGCCCAGTAATAGAGCGCCTTGTCGAAATTCACCAACTCTATATGGCGCTTGTAAACAGCCACTGCACCCATCTCTACGAGTTTTTTAAGAGAGTAGTTCACCGCGTTCGGTGAAATTCCAAGCGCTCTTGCTATTCCGTTTTCACTTAGCTCTTCGGGCTCCTTCTTCAGTGCATTCTCCAACGTATATCTGAACACCGCGCCATTGAGCTTCATAATCATCCTTTTTTATTATCCAATTACTTATATATCATTCATATTTATTGGTATGATATAAATATAAAAACTTCTGTTTTGGTATAATCTTTGTACGCATGCCATTCTCCACCCACTACAAAGGAAACGGATCCGGCAATGTGCTTTCACTACCGCAATTCCCCAACCTATTTAAACTTTGCTGATAGAAAGCTATTCGTAAATCTCTCGTTAAAGCTACGCTTTTTCTACGAGGCTTACAGCGATTTCATGGCTGATTTATCAACCAGTATACGTCTAGCCGTAGACAGCGGCAAGGTAGTCATGGGAGTGAACGGCGTGGTCGATTCTATAAAGCGCAACCACGCCAAGCTCGTCATAGTCGCGCAGAAGAACAGGAAGGACATACTCGAGGACGTACAGCACATGTGCAAGGTTGCGAACATCAAGGTCGTCGTGTACCAGGGAGACAGCATAAAGCTCGGCGCTGTCTGCGGAAAGCCGTTCTCGGTTTCCACCCTGTCCATAATAGAGCAGGGGCATTCGAAGATTCTCGAAGAAAACTGATGATATCATGGCAAATGGTGAATTCGCTGCAAGGAAACTGGTGCGCTCGAGAAGGCACCAGAGGATGCTCAAGAAATGGCTAAAGAGGAGGAAGCTGAAGAACAAGCAGAAGTACGACCCGATGGGAACCGTGCCGATGGCAAAAGGCATAGTCCTCCAGAAGTTCGCTGTCGAGCAGAAGCAGCCGCACTCCGGCCTGATAAAATGCGTACGCGTCCAGCTTATAAAGAACCACAAGGTGGTCGGCGCGTTCTCTCCTGGAGACGGTACCATAAACTTCATCGATGAACACGACGAGGTCACCATAGCGGGACTGGGCGGCTCACAGAGGGGTGCCATGGGATGCATTCCACAGATGAAGTACAAGGTCATCGCCGTCAACGGCACTGACATAGAGCAGATAAGGAGAGGCAAGAGGGAGAAGCCGAAGAGATGATTATAATGGCGGATGAACAACAGGTGCAGGTCGAGAGCAAGGAAATAATGGGGGCAGCGCCGGACGCGCAGCCCTCCGAGAAGAAGTCTCCGCGGAAGAGAGCGCCCAGGAAGCAGCCTTCGGGAGAAGGGCCTGCCTCACCGTCCAGCGCCCCAAGCGGAAAGATACTACTTTTCGGTAAGTACAGCTATGATGTCGAAATACGCGATCCCAGCCTGAAGAATTACGTTAACCTGAGACCCCTGGTCTACCCCAACACCTTCCGACACGGCAGCCAGAAGAAGTTCTCCAAGGCGGCAATCAACATCGTGGAGAGGCTAGCCAACGACATGATGAGGGGAGGCACTGGAAGCAAGATAGGCGGCCATGTAATCCGGACCAAGGGGAGGCTGCAGGGCAAGAAGATAACAGTCATGAAGATAATAGAGAACGCGTTCGACCGCGTCCATTCACAGACAAACCAGAACCCGCTACAGGTGCTGGTCTACGCCCTGGAGAACAGCGCCCCAATAGAGGACACCACCCGCGTAAGGTACGGGGGGATCATCTCTAACGTCCCTGTTGACATAAGCGCGAGCAGGCGGCTCGACATCGCGATAAGGAACCTTTCGATGGCGACCATAACGGCGTCGTTCGGCGGAAAGAAGACCATGACAGACGCCCTGGTCGGAGAGCTCGTCCTTGCCGCAAGGAACGATGTCAACAGTTATGCGATAAAGCGAAAGAACGAAATCGAAAGGATGGCTAGGAGCGCCAAGTAACCGGAAACAATCACGACAAGTGCTGAGCATGGTAAGGAAAGAGACCGCAGTTGAAGAAATCACGAAGATAATGGGAACCCTGGACCAGATAAGGAACGTCGCCATCATCGCGCACGTCCACCACGGCAAGACCACTCTCACCGACTCGCTTCTTGCCCGCGCCGGGCTCATATCGAAGCAGGTGGCTGGCGACGTGCTCTATACGAACTACGAGGCCATCGAAAAAGACAGGCGAATGACGATAAAGTCGGCAGCCATCTCTCTCGGATTCACATATCAAGGCAAGGACTACATAATCAACCTCATCGACACGCCCGGCCACGTCGACTTCGGAGGCCACGTGACCCGCTCCATGAGGGCGGTAGACGGCGTAATACTCGTTGTCGACCCGGTGGAGGGGATAATGCCGCAGACAGAGACGGTTCTCCGCCAGTCCATGAAGGAGAAGGCGAAGCCAATTCTGTTCATCAACAAGTCCGACAGGCTCCTTCTCGAGCTGAGGCTCACCCCGGAGCAGACGTTCGAGCGCCTGGCAAAGCTCATAGCCGACGTCAACAAGCTCATAGAGCAGTATGCTCCCATAGAGTTCGCGCAGAAATGGAAGGTGAGCGTAGAGGCGAACAGCGTCGCAATCGGCAGCGCTGCGAAGAAGTGGGCGATATCCAAGAGGACGATGGAGACCCACAAGACCACGATGAAGGACATATTCGCGCTCACCGCGGTTGGCGACGAGAAGAAGCTTCAGGAAGTAGCTCCGATCGACGAGACCGTGCTCAGCATGGTGGTCGAACACCTTCCGACACCGAAGGAGGCGCAGGTTTACAGGATACCGCACCTCTGGCATGGCGACCTGAACAGCACGGAGGGAAAGGCGATGACAAGCGTCGATGCAAAGGCACGGACGAACGGCGTAATATTTGGAATAACGTACGACCAGCACAGCGGCGAGGTCGCCATAGCGCGGATATTCTCCGGCCATGTTGAAAAGGGCAGCGAGGTATACGTCTCATCAAGGCCCGACAACGTCCAGCGCGTTCAGCAGGTAGGCGTGTTCATGGGTCCGGAAAGGGTGCTCGTGGACTCCATTCCTGCAGGAAACATCGCGGCGCTCATAGGGCTCAGGGACGCCAACGTAGGCGACACGATAAGCGAGGATAAGATAGAGCCATTCGAACAGATCACCCACTATTCAAAGCCGGTGGTCACCAAGGCCATAGAGGCGAAGGACACGAGAGACACAACGAAGCTCATCGAGGCGCTCAGAGAACTCTCGAAGGAAGACCCGACGATAGAGGTGCGGATAGACCAAGATACGGGGGAGCACCTGGTATCCGGAATGGGCGAGCTCCACCTGGAGATTATAGAGACGAAGCTCAAGGACGAGTTCAAGGTGCCTATAATATCGAGCGAACCGATCGTGGTCTACCAGGAAACGGTGCAGAAGAAGGTGGGCCCAATAGAAGGTAAGTCGCCCAACAAGCATAGCAAGTTCTACTGCATGATAGAGCCTCTTCCGGCGACCGTTGTCGAGGCGATAGACCAGGGCGTAATAAGAGAGGGCAAGCCAAAGGGGCAGCCTGCGATAGAGGCGATGATAAAGGCGGGGCTGGAAAGGCCGGTCGCAAAGGGCGTTGTCGATATCAGGAACAGGTGTATGCTCATAGACATGACAAAGGGGGTCCAGTACATGAACGAGGTCATGGAGCTGCTCATCGACGGGTTCGAAGAAGCGGTGAAGGACGGACCTCTTGCGCGCGAGAAGTGCAACGGTGTCATGATAAGCATAGTCGATGCTACGATACACGAAGACCCTGTGCACAGGGGACCCGCACAGATCATACCGGCGATGAGGAACGCGGTCTACGCCGGAATGCTAACTGCAGGCGTGCTGCTCATGGAACCGAAACAGAACTTCACGGTAAACATACCACAGGACTACATGTCCGACATAATCACACTGCTCCAGGGAAAGAGGGGAGTAATCAACAACATAACGCAGGACAGGGAGCAGGTCTCGATAATAGCAAAGCTGCCCGTAGCCGAGGTGATAAAAGGATTCTCGAACGACCTGAGAGGTGCCACACAGGGCAGGGCTATCTGGTACCAGGAGTTTGCTGGATACGAAAAACTCCCGACCGAACTGCAGAACAAGGTAGTCAGGGAGATAAGGAAGAGGAAAGGTCAGCCCGAGGAGCCTCCGAAGCCCGAACAGTTCATGGAGTGACGACCGCCTATCCCAATCCCAATCTCAATCTCAATCTCATTCCTCTACCTCTCTTCTACTATCATTAAATATCAGTCATGGCTGATAGTCCACTATGTCAGGCCGTACAGCAGCAATGCCCAAACTCCAGGAGCAATCACAATCACAACCGCAACCGAACCGGACAGAACACCTTCGGAGAAAAGAAAAGGTGTATCGCGGTCCCCGGAGAATAATGATGGGTTTCTGGGAGCTGCAGGATTGGGTAATAAGGGAAGACAGGCGGGTTGTTGGTTACACCTATGCAAGATGGCACGAAAGCGAAAGAGTGCGTGAACTGGCAATAAGGTATCTCGTGGAAAAGAGGAAGATCGACCCGACCGGACTCACAAGGAAGATGCTAGAGGAGGCCGGGCTCATGCAGATGGTGAGAGCCTACTTCGACAACAGCGTTTACGTGGCTGTAGCCACAGCCTTTCACGGACGCGGAATCGCCCTGTCCGATATGTCCGATGCAGAAGACCGTGCGAGGCTAACAAATCAGAATAGCAAATAATTATTGAGATTATTTTTATTTACGCGTCTTTTAAATATCAGAAGCGGCGCTGTCATATTGCCGCAGGGAACCGGACGAAGCATTTAAATAACCTGCCAACCACAATAAAAAAGCGACCAGACATGATGCGACCAGAGACCGTATCACCACGAAGGGTAGATTCAAGAATACCTGCATCCAGTGCCCCAACACAGCGCCTGCGCGTTGTGGTCGGGAATCCAGCACCGGGTGTCATCGCCATTCCTCCAAGCTTTGAACTTGAACGCTTTGCTTCCTCGATAGTCATGGCGAACTCTGGCCTGTGCAACAGGAGCGATTCCCTGGTCGAAGCCTTCGTAGAGTCTACAGGGCAGATAACCACAAGCGCTTCCGGAGTAGCTGCCCTCACAGAGTTCCGGAACAGGGTTTTCTCAGAAGTAAACGGTTATCCCACCCCTGCAAATTTCCTGTCTTATGCTGACACGGTCCGTATGAATCTGAAGAAGGAACTCAACAACATAAGAATAGCCAAGATACACAGGGACGAGTCCGACCTTGCCAGGAAAGACGACTCCCAAAAGAAGATACACGGGCAGAGGGCGCGCGATAAGGAGCGCATAGAGGTGCTCAATAACCTCCTTAGCATACTTAACACCGCAGAGAGGATAATGATATGGCAGAGGAACACGGCCGCGCTTGACGATTTCATTTCCAGACTCACTCTCAGGAGCGACAGGCATGAAGAGGAGGTGGTACGCCTTGGGGAATACGTTTTGGACAACAGGGCAGCCCAGGTGCCGACCCTGCGTTATATAATCAGTGAGGCGGAACGCGATCAGGTGCTGCTTGCGGCTGTGAAAGAGAAGTACCCCGATGCACAACTTACACCTGAATGGATTTCCCCAAACGCTAAACTCGCAATGAGTCCGGTCGATATAACGAACATGACGTTACTGGCTGAGCCGTTCACAGCCCACACCGATTTCGTATGAAAGCGAATCAAAGTTCCGCTTTTCCATCCGTCGGAGCAAGCTTTAAAAAGGCTTGCGGCTAAACATAATCTACCGATTTCTTCTGATTGGGGTAACCCAAACCGGATGAAGGAAACCGACGGTGTATAACATGGCAAAATCTTACGTCAACTTTCAGGTATCGCAGGAAGTGGTAGCGAAGACAATGGAGGCTTTGCAGCTCGCAAAGCAGAACGGCACAGTGAAGAAGGGTGCTAACGAAGTAACGAAGAGCGTCGAGAGGGGACTGGCAACGTTCGTGGTCATAGCCGAGGACGTTGAGCCCGAGGAAGTGGTAGTCCACATCCCGAAGCTCTGCGACCAGAAGAAGATAGCATATTCATATCTGCCCACAAAAGCGGACGTTGGCAAGGCAATAGGCATGAATGTGCCGTGCGCCGCAGTAGCTGTAGAGAATCAGGGCGGCGCTGCAAACGCGATAAAAGATGTTCTATCCAGGGTAACCGGCAAGAGCGCATCCTCGGAGAAGAAGGCAGAGGCGAAGCCGGCAGCAGCGCCTAAAGCGGAGAAGAAGGAGGCTCCAAAGAAGGCAGCCCCGGCGCCGAAGCCTGCGGAGGCTCCAAAGCAGTAATCGTAATATATTAGTGATGATTGATTCCCATGGCAGACGAGCAGAAAGCTGAAGCCCCGATGTTCGCGGGATTCCTCGCGGAGATAGTCGAGATAAAGGAAGGCATCAAGACAGGCATCTACGGAGAGATATACACGGTATCGTGCAGGATTCTCGAAGGCAAGGACAAAGGACGAATAATCAGGAGGAACATGCTCGGACCGGCGAAGACCGGAGACATAATAAGGCTTCCGGACACAAGCCGTGAGGCAAGGGAGATAAAGGTAAAGTAAGCAAGTAAGGAAAGGTGCTTTTAATGAAGTGCACAAACTGCGCGCGTGAAATCGAGAAAGGCACCGGTATCATGTACGTCTACAGGACCGGAGATATCTCGTATTACTGCTCGAACAAGTGCATGAACAACCAGCTCTTCCTGAAGAGGCGAACCAACAGGAAGCTCGTAGTACAACCTTCCAAGTCCACCAGGGAAAAGATAAAAACGGCAGCGACCGCCGTCAAGAAGTAATCCCCCGATTTGGAGATAAGGAAACGTTAAACCTAGAATAGTGAGTCAATGACAGCCAGACCAGTCAATGTTGGAAATACTGTATACAGGCCTGTTCCGTTTCCGCGGTCCGGGCAGGGCACGCAGAGGCCCATGCCATCTCCGGAGACGGTCCCCCAGAGAGATAGCCGAGCAATGGCGAGAATAGAAGCCAACACCCTTGCAGCCCCGCAGCCAAAACCGCATGTATCGGTAACTTATGCGGATAGCGGGAATCCGAACCAGCAGAGGTTCGCGGCTTCCCTCATGCCGCTCGCCAGCATGTATCTCAACGACAACGATGTGTATCACTCCGGCCGTCTGCAGCCTTATCAGCAGAACACGCTCGACACCGCAGTCCTCGCCGCGTTAAGGAGTTTTCCGTTTGACATACGCTGGAATTCCGGCGCAAACATAGTCGACACGAACGACTCCCTCAGGGTGGATGTGGGCCTGAGGAAGGACGGCGAGCATTACACCGAATCCATATCGGCTCGCATAGTTACGGGATGGGACGAGGCTAAGGGAAAGTACTTCCTGAATGTGAAGTTCCAGGACGGCATTGGGAAGCGGACCAAACCATCAAGATGGACCGGGGCTCTCGTAAACAACATAGAGTCGACAATCTATCTCACGGAAAAAGAATTGGTGTCGCTCCTTCCAGACCCAAGCCCAAAACCACAAAAGCTTGGCAGCGCCGTCGAAAGGATTTTGAGAGGATTCGGCTTCAAGGCATAATCAGCGCTTCCTGGTGAGCTCTTCCTCGAACACTTCGTCGAGGTCGACCTCCTGCACCTGCTGTATCTTCTTGGCCAGGCCCCTATCCGTGTACTCGGGGAACTCAACGCCGCTTACGACCAGCATGACCCTCAGGGCATCCTTCTGCATGTCCGTGTCGATTCGTGCGCCCCACTTCAGCAGCGCGTCGCCGCTTATGCGGCCTGCGACTTCCTGGAACACCGATTCCGCCTCGCGCAGGGTCAGGCTCTCTCCGCCTATTATGTTGACAAGCGCCTTCTTCGCAGTGCCGAGATCCGCGTCGAGCATAGGGCTCTTCACCGCGTTCTCCAGCGCCACTACCGCGCGGCTTGTGCCGTTCGAAGTCGCCATCCCCTCGCCGGAGCCGATTACCGCGTATCCGGAGTCCTTCAACACGCTTCGCAGGTCTGCAAAGTCGATGTTAACCATGCCGGGTTTTGTAACCATCTCCACTATGCCTTTTGTTGCACCGGCAAGCACCTCGTCGCTTACACGGAACGCCATATTGAGCGGGAGATCCGGCGCAACGCTCAGTAGCTTATCATTGTGGATTATTATCACGGTGTCGGTAACCTTCTTAAGCTTCGCAAGCCCCTCAAGGGCGTTCTTCATCCTGCTCTTTCCTTCGCTTGAGAACGGCAAGGTCACTATAGCAACGCACAGCGCGCCCGCATCCCTGGCTGACGCCGCGATTGTAGACACAGAACCAGTGCCAGTCCCTCCGCCGAGTCCGCACGTAACGAATACAAGCTGGGCATCGCCAATCATGTGCTTTATCTCGTCCTTGCTTTCGATAGCTGCCTCTTCGCCGACCCTGATGTCGCTTCCAGCTCCCAGTCCCTTAGTGAGTTTCTTCCCGAGCAGAAGCTTCCTTTCGGACTTCGTCTTCACAAGATGGGGGGCATCGGTATTCATCGCGATGAGCGTAGCTCCCTGAACCCCTATGCTGGCAAGCCTCGTTATCGTGTTGCTTCCAGACCCTCCGGTGCCGACAACGTAAATCTTCGGCTTCGCGCTCTCTATAAAACGCAGTATCTCTTCGTCGTCTGGACTCAATCCAGCTACCGCCGCTGCCATGTAACTACCTGTGGTCGCACTCCATTATCGCAGCATAAAGATAAAAAGGGATATGCAGCTTCGGGGAAGCGTCTCTACCTCATTAATATATCTTTTGCACAAAGAATAATGCGATTGCATGGCATCGAAGAAAGACATTATCGGCGAGAAGATCCGCGACGTCAAGCTCAAGAAGGGCATGAGGGTGAGCGAACTCTTCAAATCCATGGATAGGATAGGCGGCTTCTCAGCCCAGCACATGGTCGATGGCACAAGGATACTCGGAGACATGCTTTCTGACGACAAATCGTTCAACTTCCTGTCATTTCCTGCCGACATCGTTTCTACTGGTCTGCGCGGCGTCCTCGCAAGCGCGGTGAAGCACTTCGACGCCATAATCACCACGTGCGGAACCTTCGATCATGACATAGCGAGGGCGGTGGGCGGTGTCTACAGCATGGGCACCTTCAACGTAGACGATCACATGCTGCACAGGAAGGGCATATACCGGCTTGGCAACGTGTTCATAGAGCAGGACCAGTACGGCCTCACCGTGGAGAACGAGGTAACCAGGGTGCTCACAGAGATATACAATTCAAAGGAGTACAAGAAAGAGTACAGCGCAAGCGAATTGGCATGGGAGTTCGGCAAGCGGATCAAGGACGAAGGCTCGATTCTGAGGCAGGCATACCTGCACGATGTCCCCATCTATGCGCCAGGCATACTAGACGGCGCGTTCGGCACCCAGTTGGTCCTGTTCTCGCAGAATCACGACTTCAAGCTCAACCTCATAAAGGACGAGCTCGCCCTGAGCAACATACCCTTCGACAACAAGGTGACCGGCGCGCTCATGATAGGTGGAGGAATCAGCAAGCACCACGTAATCTGGTGGAACCAGTTCAAGGGCGGCCTGGACTACGCAGTCTACATAACGACTGCATCGCAGTACGACGGCAGCCTATCCGGGGCCAGGCTCACCGAAGCGGTGTCGTGGGGCAAGGTGAAGGAGAAGGCGAAGTACACCACGGTAGACGGCGACGCCACGATAATACTACCGTTCATGCTCTCCGCGCTTGATGTGGTCTGATGGAAAACGATGAATCTGTGGAACTTTCCACGAGCATAGATATACCAGGCGAGGTACAGACCGGACTTGTCCTAGTGCAGAACAGGCTGCGTAAGCTTGCGGCTACAGAGTTCGTCACCGCAGAGCTTCATGAATCAGTAATGTACATACTCAAGAACCAGGGCAAGATGATACGGCCAGGCCTGATGTTCAGCGTAGCCAAGATGTTGGGACAGAACCCCGAGAAGTTCGTCGACCTTGCTTCTGCTATAGAGCTTCTCCACATCTCATCGCTTGTACATGACGACATACTGGACGGGGACGCGGTGCGCCGTGGGCAGGACGCGGTGCACGTGAAATATGGCCAAGACCGGGCGATCCTTGTGGGCGACGCCCTTATCGCAAAGGCGATAAAGATGGCGAGCCCGTATGGCGGAGATGTAGTCAGCAGGGCTTCGGACGCCGCGATGAACATGTGCGCCGGAGAGCTTCTGGACTACAACCATCAGATATCCGGCGCGTCTGTAGACCTCCATACCTATCTGAAGATCGCGGAGCTGAAGACCGCATCGCTCATAGCCACTTCCACGAGCATAGTCGCCGATTATCTCGGAGACGCATCGACAGATACGCTCTACAAGGTGGGCACTAACATGGGGATGTCTTTCCAGATACGAGACGACATAATGAACCACATGGGCGATAAGACAGACGCGAATAACTCGAGGCCGAACATAGTGAGCGTATTCGGGGGCCACGGAAAGCCGAACCCGATGAAGACTGCGGTAAAGCTCAACAATTTCTACATAGACAGTGCTGCTCTGCTTCTCGACCAGGTGAAGAATGCGGATGTGTTGGAGAATTATCTTCAGTTCCTGAAGATCGAGTAATCACGGCGGTGTGTATCCGCTCTCCCACGAGCTGCTGAACTGGACACCGTTGTATGTGTCCTGCCCATTGTAACCATTGCCGCTGTAATCATTAAGATTGCCATTCAGCGGCCACCATGCAACAAGATTCTGCGGGCGGATCGGCGCGCCGCCGATCCCTTCAAGATACAGCGACTGTATTTCGCTAGCCGAAAGGGAGGTATTGTACACCTGCACATTCGAGAGTTCGCCCTGGAAGTTGTACGTTCCACACTCGCCCGCGCCGACCCAATTCAAGTTATAGTTCACTATAGAACCTGTCATCGGAGCGATTGCGCCGCCAGAATCTGGCACACCATTAATCCATGTAGACACGTCAGTTCCGTTGTACCTACCTGTTACGAACGCCCACGTTCCGAGTGCAGGGTTGCTCGGCGAGAATGAACAAAGGGTGCTGGAGATGGTGTTAGAGGCGCAGAAATCCGGTCCTGTAGTGCCACGCATCGAAATGCTGAACGGGAGGCACTGCCCGGTGGAGGAATCGTAACCACCTATAACCCCATAGTAACCGTCTGCCGGAGGTGTGCTGAGGAAAGACTGCGGAAAATAAACCCACATCGTCGTGGTTACCTGTGGGTACGACCAGTCGAGTCCCGTAAGCGTCATGAATCCCTGGCCGTTGAAATTTGCTACGAACTCCGGCAGCAGCCCGTTGCACTGCCCTTCCAAAGACACTCCCGCAACAGTCCTCGATACCTGGCACGCGCCTGCCTGCGCATGGGGCTGGAAGTTCCCCGAAGAGAATACGCCAAGCTGAAAGAGCACAGAGAGGACGACGGCAATGATGAGTATCGCCCACCCGTATGTCATCAGGTATTCCATCGCGCTCTGCGACTTCAGCTCCATGGTGGTCTATGGGAACAAGATATAAAAAGTCTTTATTCTGCGAGCTTAATCGTGTCCCCGACCTTCGGCGCGTACGCCTTTACTCCGTTCCCGTTGAGTATTTCAGCCAAACCGCTCGTCCCAGCCTCATCGCCGTGCACGCACACCACCACCTGCGCACCGCTTTTATCCACATACTCCATCAGGTCCGACATCCCCGCGTGGGCAGAGAAATCATGGAAGGTGTGCGGTGCATCAATGTGCTTCTTCATCCCCTCGTGCATTATGCAGCCGGTTTCCATGAGCATGCGTCCGTTCGTCCCCTCCTGCTGGAATCCGGTGAGGAAGATGTGCGACCTTCTACTGAGCTTTGTCACATAACTCAACACTGGTCCCCCGTTAAGCATCCCGGAAGTGGTCAGTATTATTGATGGCTGGTTCAGTGCCTCCTTCCTCATCTCCATGCCATCTACCCAGTTAACTTCCCTCACTGCCTTCTGCAGAGAGTCGGCGTGCTGTATGTAGCGCGGGTTGTTGAGCACTATCTGGGTAGCGTCCTTCGCCATTCCATCTATGTAGGTCTGCGAGGCAAGGCCGTGCTTGTAGAGGAGCGCAAGTATCTCCTGGCTCCTTCCCACCGCAAACGCCGGGATCAGCGCAGTACCGCCGTTGTCCAGCGTCTCCTTTATCAGATCTATGAATTCTATCACTGTCTTGTCGCGGTCCGCATGTTCCCTGTTTGCATACGTGCTTTCCATGATGAGCACGTCGCACTTCACTATCTCTGCGCCCTTGTGGAGGAACTGCTCCTCAAGCTTGAAGTCGCCCGTATATACTATGCGCCGATAATCCTTGGCCTGTGTCCTCTCCACCAGAGTTATCGAACTGCCGGCTATGTGCCCGGCATCGTACAGTTCGAAATCGAAGTTGCCGAAGTGGTTTGTATGATGGTAATCGGTAGCTATGTACCTGTTCATCAGCTCCTTGACTTGATTCCTGCTGAAACCGGCTTTCTGGTGCTGCTTCTTCGCTATGCTCAGCGAGTCATCGAGCAGAAGGTTCGAGAGCCGCATGGTCGGAGGGGTGCCGAACGTAGGTATGAAGAGCTCCGAGTAAAGAGCCGGAGTAAACCCGCTGTGGTCCAAATGCGCATGGCTCAGTATCAGGGCATCGGCTCTCGGTATCGACGTGGGGTACTCTGTTTTATGGTCGATTTTCACCCCGTAATCGAACAGCAGGCTCCGGTCATCCTTTAGGAGAATCGCGGAGCGGCCGACTTCCTGCGCTCCGCCGTAGAACTTCAGTTGCATCAAAACACGACAGCTTAACTTCATCGAGAATGTATATAAAGATTAGGTTTCATGTATAAGCGATTCTATGTCTGACGATATCACGTTTACAGACCTAGCCGCGATTATCAAGATCAAGCCGGACACTACTGTGGAGAAGTACGGGGGTCTTATAAATTCGTCGCTGTTCGACGCAGCGAATGTGCTCGGCACACTCAGCCAGAAGAAACTCATCAGTTTCACCACTGCAATGCCGGGTCAGAACCCCATCGTGCTCACAGAGGCGGGCAAGAACCTGATGGCAGAGGCTGACAGCCGCGCAGCCGGCGAGTTCGACCATCTTGACCTGACTATACTACAGCAGATGCAGAAGGGCATGAACGCCCCTGCGGATATCGCGAAGGCGATAAACATAAGCCCTCGCGATCTTGCAATGCATCTGTACAAGATGATGAAACAGGGCTATTCGGCTTACGAGTTCAGGAGCGGCATAGTTACCGTAATGCTCACAGAGAAAGGATTCTCCCAGGCGAAGGCAGGTATGCCTCAGCCTTCGCAGCAGGGCGTGCCCGTTTCAGGACAGGCTACGCAAGCCACACAGCAGCAAACAGCTGCACCCACACAGGCAAACCCACAAACCATGGCATTCAAGCCCGCTCCGCAGCCGCAGGCCCAGTCGGCACCCAGTGTGCCTCCTCAAGTTCCTGCAACGGGACCAGGGGCAAGCCCGGCGCCGCCAGCCCCGGCCGCCGAACCTCCAAAGGAGATGACGCCTGAGCAGGTGGAGGGCATGATAAAAGAAAAGGCAAAGAAGACCCTGATGCTACGCATCGCTGTTCTCGCTGTGATAATAATCATAGGCGTAGTGATCCTGTACCTGGAGGGGAAGCTCTAGGGGAAGCTCTGAATCTCACGGCACCGTATACCCGCCCTTCCACGCCGAGGTAAACAGCATATTCGAAGCAGCAGCTGTACCGTTCCATCCCTGGCCGCTGTAGTCGTTCGCGTTGCCGTTGAGCGGCCACCAGCCGACAAGATTATTGAGATTTATAGGCGCACCGCCTACACCCCTCAAGTAAAGCGAATTCATACCGTTCATCGACATAGTGGCATTGTAGATCTGCAGGTTGGCCAGATACCCGTTTATAAAGTTGCCATTTCCGTCAGAACCAAGGATCATGTTCCCGGTTCCGCTTCCAAGCACCAGCGCAGATGTCCCAACACGACTGTAAGTTATGGAATTGCAGACCTGCGTAGACGCTCCTGTATAAACACAACCCTCAGCGGAGGGTCCAATTCCAGGGAGGGGCGCCGTGTACGCTATAAAATACCACGTTCCAGTTACCACGTTCGCCGGAATTACCAGCGTACCGACGCTCGGAGGGCAGAGACACTGCGGAATTGTCTTATATGAAACCTGCACAGCGCCCAAACTTGTGATCGTTATATTGCCACAAGTTCCATATGGCACGTCTGTCCCGAGCAGCGGCGTAGTGGACTGCGGCAACGCGTTAAGCTTAAACCACATAGCCACAAAACCTCCAGAGTTGCGCTCGCCACAAGACTGGTAGATTTTGGCAGGGCCTGCTGTGCTTACCGAAGAGACGTATTGCGGCGGGAGCCCGCTGCATGTCCCTGCCAGCGATATGCCTGTCACTGTTCCGGGGCCCAAAGGACGCACCACAGAGCAGCTTCCCGGCGCTGCTGAAGGCGGACCGATGTTGAACACCCCGAGCTCGGCCAGCACCGCCGCTGCGATGCCTATCAGCAGTATAGCCCATCCGTATGTAGTAAGATATTCTATAGCGCTCTGTGACTTTGGCATGATAGAGTATAGCACCAAGGGATTAAAACCTATGCTGCCATTAGCTCTATGATAACAATGGCAGGGCTCATCGAGTACGAGAAGGCACAGGCCATGCTAGCCAGGGCAGGCATAAAGACCGTCGAGAGCTCCTATGTCAGCAGCGCGGAAGCCTCTATAAAGTTCGCAGGAGGCGGACCCATAGTCCTGAAGGCGATATCCCAGAAGGCGCTTCACAAATCGCACTCCGGTCTTGTAAGGTTAAACCTCTGGACACCAGAACAGGTCAGGTCGGCTTACGCCGACCTCGCAAAAACCGCCGAGAAGTTCAAGCCATACAGGATACTGGCGCAGAAGATGATACACGGGAGCGTAGAGGTGATCATAGGAGGGAAAACCGACGCGCAGTTCGGGAAGATGCTGCTTCTGGGTCTCGGAGGAGTGTACGTGGAGACGTTCAAGGACGTAGCGCTGCGTGCGTGCCCGATTCAGAAGTACGACGCACAGTCGATGCTGAGCCAGCTGAAATCCAAGCCGATAATAGCTCCTGACAAAGCGTCCGAGGAGCTGATCGTCTCGCTGCTCCTCAAGGTATCAAAGATGTTCGAATCCAGTAAAGCCACGGAGCTCGACCTTAATCCGATAATACTTCACGATGGGACCTACCACGCGGTGGATCTGCGCATAATAGAGTGATATAATGAAGCCGCAACACCAATACCGATACCAGGACATCAATCCGATAATTAATCCGAAAAGTGTGGCGATAATAGGGGCTTCTGACAAGCCCGAGAAGGTAGGCCACGTAATACTGAAGAACTACGTCGACGTAGGATTTCAGGGGCAGTTATACCCTGTCAACATCAATACAGAACCTAATGGAAAGATAATGGGGCATACGGCATACAGGAGCATACTCGACATAAAGAAGCCGATAGACCTGGCCGTCATTGCGATTCCGGCTGAGCTGGTCCCGAAAGCGCTCGAGGAGTGCGGGAAGGCGAAGGTCTCCGGTGTCGTGATAGTCAGCGGTGGATTCGCGGAGGTCGGCAACCAGAAGCTGGAGGACAGGATAGCCGAGATATCGAGGAAGTACAGGATGCCGTTCATAGGACCGAACTGCCTCGGGGTAATGGACCCGAGATCCAGGAACGACACTCTCTTCCTTCCCACATCCAAGATAGACCGCCCGAAAATAGGCGGAGTGAGCTTTGTGTCGCAGAGCGGCTCTGTCGGCAGCTCCACCCTTGATCTCATCAGCGGCGAGGGATTTGGGCTCGCCCATTTCATATCTTACGGAAACGCCACAGTAGTGGACGAGGTGGACATACTCAACTACCTCGCCGATGACCCCGAAACAAAAGTGATAGTCTACTACCTCGAGGGGGTAAAGCGCGGCAAGGAATTCATGGAAGTGGCGAAGAGAACCGGAAATAAGAAGCCGGTCGTGATAATAAAAGGGGGGAGGAGTCCCGCAGGTGTCAGCGCTGCACACTCACACACCGCATCGCTCGCGGGAAGCGCGGAGGCGTACGAAGCGGTGTTCCGTCAGAGCGGATTCATAGTTGCGGAAGAGCTCGACGACCTTCTATACTTCGCAAAGATCTTCGAGACGCAGCCGCTCACGACAGGCAACCACATAGCGGTGATGACTAACGGAGGGGGGCACGGCGTGCTTGCCACCGACGCCCTATACCTTACAGGCCTGCAGTTCCCCAAACTGGAACCTTCGACGGAAAAGGCGCTGAGAAAGGCCATGCCGCCCATAGTGAATATTGCCATGCCTCTGGACATAGGTGGAGAGGCTGACGCCCAGAGATACATAAATGCTCTCGAGATACTTGCGAAGGATCCGAACGTAGACGCATTCCTGATAATAGCACTGTTCCAGACACCTGGCGCAGACGAAAAGCTGGCAAACACGATAGCGCAGTTCGCTTCTAACAGCAAGAAGCCGGTAGTGGTGGTGAGCACAGGCAGCACATACACGCGCTCGCACACCGCCTTGATGGAGGCGGCCGGGGTTCCTGTCTACGACGACCCGGTTGCAGCCGCAAGGTCGCTGGCTGCTCTTATAAAGTACTCCAAGTTCAGGAACAAGATGATTGTATGATAAAGGTTTCGAAGAGGATTAACGATATAATAAAGAGGGACAGGAGGGTAATGTTCACCACGACAAGGGAGCACTATCCGTTCGTAGCGGACCACGCTAACGGGGACTTCGCGTACGACATAGACGGCAACAGGTTCATCGACTTCTCCGCTTTCATAAGCGTCTATAACATCGGTGGCAACGCCAACGCCGCTGTGAGGAATGCAGTAAAGGAACAGGCGGACAAGCTGATGCATGCGGCATTCCTCGACTTCTACTCAGAGCTGCCGGTAAGGCTCGCGGAGAACCTGCTCACCATGATGCCTAGTGGGTTCGGCAGGGTGTTCTTCTCCAACTCGGGAACGGAGGCAAACGAGGACGCGATAAAGCTTGCGAGGATTTTCACCAAGAAGAGCTACATCATAGGTTTCTACGGGGCATTCCACGGACGCACCCTCGGATCGCTCGGCATAACCGCGGCAAAGACCGCGCAGAGGGAGAGGTTTGGGCCATTCCCCAATGTGGTGCACTCTATATTTCCGAACCCGTACAGGCCGCAGTTCGAGAGCGAGACTCCTGACGAGCTCGCAATGGCATGCATAGACCATCTGGAGAATAACATACTGAAGAAGGAGGTCTCTCCAAAAGAGGCGGCGGCGATATTCGTCGAGCCGGTGCAGGGGGAGGGCGGCTACATAGTCCCGCCAAAGCTGTTCATGAAGGAACTGAGGAGGGTCGCTGACGATAACGGCATATTGCTGGTGTCTGACGAGGTGCAGGCAGGCTACTTCAGGACCGGTAAGTTCCTTGCGATGGAGAACTTCAACGTGACTGCAGACATATACACGATGGCAAAGGCGCTTGGGGGCGGCGTCCCGATAGGCGCCACAATCGCGAAGAAGGAGTTTGGAGACACGCCACAGGGCTCTCATGCCGGAACGTTCGGCGGCAACCTGCTAGCGATGGCGGCAGCCAACGCGTCGCTCAACTATGTGAAAAGGAACAGGAGGAGGCTAGAGGCAGGAGTAAGGCAGAGGGGCAAGTATATAATGAAGAGGCTCAACGAGATGAAGGAAGATTATGAGATACTCGGAGACGTGAGAGGGCTGGGGCTGATGATAGGCGCAGAGTTCGTAAAGACGAAGAAGTCGAAGACGCCTGCGGCGAAGGAGAGGGACAGGATAGCTGAGGAATGCTTCTACAACGGACTCCTCACTCTGCCTGCCGGGGAGTCCGCCATAAGGATAATTCCGCCTATAACTATGTCTATGCACAACATAGAGAGAGGAATGGATATATTCGAGAACGCTGTGAAGAAGGTAGATGGAGGAAGGTAATACGATGGCCGATAAAGTTGCATTAGTAACGGGCGGAAGCAGAGGCATAGGCAGGGCGATAGCAGAGGAGTTGTTAGACATGGATTACTCTGTGGTAATCACGGCAAAGGACGAGACGCGTTTGAAGAGAGCAGCTGCAGAGATGTCCAAGAAAGGAAAGGTGGAGTACTTTGCATGTGATCTGTCTAGCACCAAAGAAATTGACGAGCTATACAGTTTCATTTCAGACAAGAAACTCTCCCGAAGGTGCTTGTCAACAACGCGGGGATGTGGGCTGAGGGCGATACAAGCACAGCAAAGATGGAGATGTACGACAGGATGATGAACACCAACACGCGAGGCGCATTCTACCTCACGCAGAAGCTGCTTCCGATGCTGAAGAAGGCGAAGAACGCCCGTATAATAATAACATCTTCAACACACGGGCTCGACGCGTCGAGCGCGGACGGAAGGGCAGACGCCACTCTCTACGCAATGTCAAAATGGAGCCTCAGGAGCTGGGCGAAATTCCTGCGTGAGGAAGTAAGGCCGTTCGGGATAGGCGTGACTGTAATGTACCCAGGACCGGTGCTTACCGATGAATGGGAAGGGCACACGTACAAGGAAGAAAGATTCGTGCGGCCTTCCGACATAGGAAAAGCGGTACGGTTGATGCTGTCACTGTCCGGCAATGCGGTAGTTGACGAGATAACGATAAATACGGTCAGGAAGATTGACGACAAGTAGCTATTTCACAAGGGAGTCGACCCACCTGACCACCTTAGTTATGTTGTCAATCGACTTCTGGGTGTCCTTCTCTTCCATAGAGTGGTCTGCTCCATCCATGACAAGCGCTATTCCACCGAGCTTCTTTATCTCTTCAACGCGCTCCCTGTTATAGTATGGGTCGGCAGTGCCAACGGCATACAGGCTTTTATTCCAGAACTTCCGCATAGACGGGTACACGAAATCGGAACCCCACAGCGGAGTCATCCAGATGTTCTGTTTTATGTTGGGATATAGGCCGTTGAGTGCAGCGAGGTGGAAGCACCCGAGCGACTTCCCTATAAGCACTATGTTCTTGTAGGCGCCCTGCCTGAGCACAGCAGAGTAAACCGCAGCGGCATCGAAGTTCATCCAGGCAACCTGCTGGTCGTCCGTAAGGCTGTCCCACCGCTTCTTGCCTCTGTAATCATACTCGACCCAGAGTAGGTCGTAGCCCTTCTCGAAGAGCAGCTTTGACGGATAGTAGAGGAGCGGCATGCCGCACTTGTAGCCGATGCCGGGGAACACTATAACCACCTTGTCTGTGGTTCTTCCCTCCGCTATGGTGAAAGTGTTGTTTATCCTTTCCCCGTCGTGTCCAGCGATGTCTATAGAGGCGTACTTCTCCGTCATCGGATCATCTGTACTTTACGCTCTTCCCCTTCCAGATATCCGGGTCTCCCCACAGCTTCAGCCTCCACGCGTTGAACTCGGTTATCTGTGTGTGGTCTATGAAGAGGTTCACTTTTGGTCCGAAGTTCTTTAGGTACCACTTGAACACCTCCGGGTCGGAAGCCTCGAACATCCACTTTTCATATCCGAAATGGTCCACCACCTTCTTTATCACGTCCTTTTTCCACTGCTCCGGAGGGAGGTCCTCGGTAAGCCCCTCCGACTCAAGCATCATCGTGCTCTTACCCGCGTCCCAGCACGCCTTCGCCTCCTCCATGAATTCCCCGATCGGGCGAAGTTCCCTCTTGTACCCGACAATGTGCGTGCCAGCGCCAGCTCCGTACATCATCGTTATCTCGGGCTTCGGCGTGAGCCCTATCTCCTTTACTCTCTTTATCATCGCCACCTTGTCCTCCAGGGTCATGCGGGCGAAGCCGCTGGATATCTCGATTACGTCGAATCCCACCTCCTTGCACTCATCGAAGTACCTATCTACCGCCTTCTTTCCGTCAACAAGCACACGCTCCACCCATCCGCCAGTTGACACGTATACGTCGTGGTCGTGGCAGAGCCCGATTATCTTCTTCACCATGCTCTTGTCGAGCAGACGGAACGTACCGCATGCGAACTTGAACCCGTCAAAGTACTCGCTCCATGCCTCAAGGACGTCCTTGATGTACGTTACAGTAGCTACGGATGCGTAGTAGGGCACCCGCACCTCTATCTTCCCGCTCTTTCTCGGTTTCTCGGGTAGCTCCGGGAGCTTCACCCATTCTGCCATTTTCTTTCCCATAAACTCATCTTGTTATCTGGAACAGCCGGCTTAAGTCCGCAAGCCTCTCAACGTTCCATATATTGTGCATAAGCAGCTCTATCTTGTCCCTGTTGATGTGGCTGGAAGTGAGTTTCATGAATTTCTCCTCCAGCTCCTGATCCGTCATCTTGTTTTTCGGATGACCCCTTGAATATATCACCTTCTTCCTTACGGCCTTCCCATTCTTCAGCTTCACTATCAGGTCAGCCGCATTCACTGTACCGCCTCTGTTGAAGAGGTCTGTGAATTCCTTCTTCTCCACAACCGTTATCCTCTTCATAAGCTCGAGTGTCTTTCTGTCCCTGAACCTCTTCTCCGAGAACGTTCCTATCTCGATGTCTCCGTCGATAAGCGCAGCCGCCACGATGTATGGGAGGCTGTGGTCTGCTGTCTCCTTCGTCTGCGGATCCCACTTCTCTTTCCCGCTCCCTATTATCCTGAGGCCGCCTTCATTGGTGCCGATCTCCACGCTCTTTATCTCGTCTGTGCCGTTGAACATCCTCTTTGCTTCGATGGCGCACCATATCGCGCTCTGCGCACGCGTCTCCGCAGGGAAGTACTTTATCAACGTGTCGTTAATCTTGAAGCGGTTCTTCCTGTTCCCGAACTTCACGGTGTCGAGCTGGAATTTTCCCGATACCTCGTTCCAGAATCCCATTTCTCCCTCGAAAATCGGCGCCGGTCCTGTCATCCCATTCTTCGCCAGCACAGCTGAGAATATCGCGTTGCGAGCGGAGTTCGCGAAAGCGGGAGCTTTCCACATGGAAAGCTCACCGGAACGCAGCTGCCTCATCGTCATGTGGGAACTGAGGGCGATGTTTATCGCATGTGCCGTCTGTTTCTCGTTCAACCGCATCAGCATGCTTGACACTGCGGCTACCGATACCAACCCGTATATCACGTGATCCCAACCCCTCTTCCAGAGGCAAGCCGCGTCGGCAAGCCTGCACTGGATCTCGTATGCGAGAACCGTTCCGAGTACCACATCCTTCCCGCTCTTCCCTTCTGCCTCCGCCACTGCAACTATGGGGAATATGTTGTCGCTCGGGTGGGCGAATTCCTTTCCATCGTAGGTGTCATTGTAGTCGAAATACCTCGCCATGGTGCCATTTGCGAACGCCGCGAACTGCGGTATCGACTTCCTCTGCGTTCCGATAACAGATGCGGTTTTGTCCTGCTTGCTGTACTCTATACTTTTCTTGACTATCTCTGCAGGTTCGGAGCGTGACGCTCCGATCGCGCATCCGAAGGTATCAAGAATCACGCGCTTTGCCGAATGTATCGTCTCCCTGGAAAGGTCGTTGTATCCAACCGAATGGACGTATTTCGCGAGGTCGTCTGCCAGCGCCATGCCCTATCCCCTAATCTTCTCTATAATCGCCTTTGTCATCTGCTTCGTGCCCACCGGATTCCTGTCCTTGAGGTCATAGGTAAGGTTCTTCCCTTCCTTTATCACAGCCGCCACCGCCTTCCTGATGTCGTGAGCGGCGGCCTGCTCACCTATATGATCGAGCATCATCGCAGCGCTAAGTATGCATGCACTCGGGTTCACCTTGTTTTTTCCCTTGTACTTAGGCGCGCTTCCGTGGACGGGCTCGAACACCGCATAGTGCAAACCGATGTTGGCGCTGGGCGCCATGCCGCTTCCACCCACCAGTCCGGAAGTGAGATCGGATATTATGTCTCCGTAGAGGTTCGGGCACACCAACACGTCGTAAAGCTCAGGCTTTGTTACGAGCTGCATGCATATGTTGTCTACAATCTTGTCCTCGTACTCCACCCTCCTTTTGTAATCCATCGCTACGCTCTGCGCCTCCCTCATGAACAGTCCATCCGTGAACTTCAATATGTTCGCCTTGTGCACCGCGGTTATCTTCTTCCTCTCGTTGGCTAGCGCGTAATCAAAAGCGAACTTCACTATGCGCCTGCTTCCCGAAACCGATATTGTCTTAAAGCTGATGGCGCTGTCCTCCTTTATCCTCTTGCCAGTGAATGTAAGCGCGAACTCTATCAGCTCCTTTGTCTCGTCCTTTCCCTTGTCGAACTCTATGCCTGTGTAAAGGTCCTCGGTGTTCTCCCTTATCACAACAAGGTCGACGTTCTTATAGCGGGATTTCACTCCCGGGATGGTTTTGGCAGGTCTCACGTTGGCAAAGAGGTCCAGACCCATTCTCAGCTCGACATTGACGCTGCGGAACCCTACGCCGATAGGCGTAGCGATAGGCCCCTTCAGCGCAACCTTGTTCTTCCTTATCGATGAAAAGGTAGCTCCCGGAAGTATGCTGCCCTCCCTCTCCCGTGCGGTCTCCCCTGCCGTGCGCTCCTCCCACTCTATGGAAAAGTTATGCCTGTCACCTACTGACTCGACGCACTGCCGTGCCGCATCGGTAACCTCGGGTCCTATCCCGTCGCCTGGTATCAGGGTTATTCGGTATTTCATGCTACTTCCTCTTGTCGATAGGTATAAACTTCAGGTCTAGCGGACCTGTGTAAAGGTCAAGCGGGCGTATCAGCCTGTTGTCGGAGTATTGCTCCAGCGCATGGGCGACCCATCCGGAAGACCTCGCTATCGCGAACACCGGGGATGTCAACTCGATGTCGAGGCCCATCGTATGATAGATAATCGCAGAGAAGAAGTCGACGTTGGGGTATAGCTTCTTCTCGCGCGCCATCACCCGCTCTATTATCTCGGCCATCTCGAACCACTTCATATCTCCGGTTCTCTTGCTGAAGCTCCTAGCCTCCGGTTTCATTATCCGCGCGCGAGGGTCGTACACCTTGTAAACTCGGTGGCCGATTCCCATCAGCTTCTGGTGGTTGGCGAGCGCCTTCATCACGAACGGCTCCGTGTTCTCGACGGTGCCGATCTGCTCGAACTGCTCCGTTATCGCCTGCGCCGCCCCTCCGTGAAGCGGCCCTTTCAGCACCCCTATTCCGGTGGTGAGAGCTGAGTACATGTCGCTCAGAGTCGATACTGTTGTCCTTACCGCGAAAGTAGAGGCGTTGAAGCTGTGTTCAGTATGCAGTACGAAGTCCATGTCTATGGCACGGGCCTCCTCGGCCGTTGGTCTCTTCCCCTTCACAGTATAGAGGAAGTTTGCAGCGTAGCCGAGCTTCGGGTCGGGTTTCACTATAGGCAGCCCTTTGCTCATCCTGTAATATGTTGTGACTATCGTCGGAAACTTTGCTATTAGCGACTTCCCTATCGCCAGGTTCCTGTCTCCTCTGGCGTTTTTGACATCAGGATCCGCGCCAGCGAGCGCGCTCACAGCGGTTCGAAGCGCGTCCATAGGGGTGGCCTTGCCAGCTATGTCCTTCAGCACCTTCATTATTGCTGGCGGAAGCTTGCCCATCCTCGCCAGCTCCTTTGTGAAAGCGGTGAGCTCCTTCCTCGTGGGGAGCTTCAAGTACAGGAGGAGGAAAGTCACCTCCTCGAACGTGCAGTTCTTCGCCAGATCCTCTATCCTGTATCCTCTGTAGTACAGTTTCCCCTCTGCTCCGTTGACCTTGCATATCTTCGACTCCCCGGCTATGATTCCCTCAAGCCCTCTCTTGAAATTCTCCTGTAATTCTTCTGCCATGTTATCACTACTCTTTCAAATGCGAAACCAGCTCCTTTATCTTGGAAGCCGCCACCGCCAACTCCGACATCTCCTTCTTGTTGAGCTTAAGCTGTATTATCTTCTCTATTCCATCCGCGCCGAGGACGACGGGCACCCCCAGGAACACGCCATTTATCCTATACTCCCCGTTCAGGTAGACAGAGCACGGTAGTACGGTCTTCTTGTCAAGCAGTATAGACTCTATCATGAGGACCAGTGAGGAAGCGGGAGCGTAGAACGCGCTGCTGTCCTTCTCAAGCTTTATTATCTCCGCACCGGCGTTGCGTGTCCTCTCTACGAGCCTCTCTATTTTTGCCATGGGCAGCCGCTCTGCGAGCGGCATACCGTCTACACTGGTGTACCTCGGCAGCGGCACCATGAAGTCGCCATGGCTGCCCATCACCATCGTATTGACGGCGTTGACGCTGACCTTCAGTTCGCTGGCTATGAAGTAGGCGAATCTCGACGAGTCCAGCACTCCAGCCATCCCCATCACCCGCTCGCGCGGGAAGCCCGTGACCTTCTTCGCCAGATAGACCATCGCATCAAGCGGGTTCGTAAGCACGATGAGCTTCGCCTCCGGCGCGTACCTCTTTATCTTCTCGCATGCTGCCCTCACCACCTTTGCATTGACGTCAAGAAGCTCGTCCCTGGACATTCCCTCCTTTCTCGGCACCCCTGCGGTGAGCACCACTATGTCACTGCCCTTTATATCCTTCCAGTCTCCGGTTCCCCTAACGTTTACGTCGAATCCCTCTATAGGCGCCCCTTCCATCATGTCCAGCGCCACTCCCTTCGCTGTTCCTTCGGTGCGGTTCCACAGGATCACGTCGCAGATGCCCCTGTAAGCAAGAATCTGCGCAGTAGTGGAGCCCACGCGTCCTGCCCCTATTATAGATACCTTAGCACGCCCCATGATTAGCACACAGAACTAAACTATAAAAGGCTTTAGAAAAGCCACGGCGAATGCTTTATATATCATAACAAAGTGAGGGTTTCGCTAGTGGTATCATGAACACAGAAATGACCGCTCCGAAGAAAGCGATCCAGATAGCAGTGAATGCAACTCCGGATATAACAAGACGGCTTTACGACAGGCTCAAGGAAAGGTTATCAAAGCAAAACAGGTTCGGAATCGAGGAATTGAAAAGGGAGAACACCGACATTTTCGTATACGGCAGAATGCCTATCGAGGAGGTCGAGCGACTTGTCCAGGAGGAGTGTTCGTATATGGCGCAGAAGAGCAGGACCGGCAGGTTCACATGCACGATAAGCGAGTTAGAGCTGCCCACTGTGGAGAGGACTGATGCAGGTCCCGATTCAACAGCTTTGGAAAAGAAGGTCGCAGAACTTGAAAACCAGCTGCGCATAGCGCAGAAGGACCTCGGAGCTCGGCGCCAAGGCTACGAAAACGAGCTGAATAGGATTGACCGTGAGCTGCAGACCCAGAAGAGCGAATCCGAAAGATGGCAGAGAGGCAACACCGCGCTTGTCGAGAGGGTAAAGGAGGAAGGCAGGAAGGTTTTGGCGCTGTCCGAAAAGATAAAATCCCTGGAAGTCGAGTTGGAGAAGACGAGAGCCGAAGCTACGGGAAAGGAGAGCGACATGCTTCCGTCGCTGTCAAAGTGGTCTAAATCGATAACAAGGATAAATGGCCAGCTCTCAGCCGTTCTCGGATCGAACCCCATATCCGATGGATACCTGCTTAGTCTGGCAGGTATGGCGCAGATGAGCGAAACCGAATATATAACGCATAAGCTCAAGGAAAAGATACCGGAAATCAACGACGATACCATGGCAGATCTGCTCAACATGGTGCCGTGGGAGAAGAGTGAAGTATACCAGAAGCTTGCTCCTGCTCTGAAAGAAGCGCAGGAAAAGATTGACTTCCTCAAACAGATGCGCGCCATCGGAACACAAGTTCCGGAAAGCGTAGTTTCCGCTTTGAACATCGAAGAGGCGGAAAAGACAGTTGAGGCGTTCACAAATGAGAAGACGCGTTACGAGAAGAAGAGCGAATCGGCAGCTTTGGTCGCTGACCTGAAGAAGGAGCACAAGATGGCGTTGCAGTTGCGCCAGGTCACTGCCCCATGGTGCGATGAGCGACCTATACCGATACTCATAATGACAGACGACCGCGAGAACTACAGGCTCAGCTTCCCCGTGTCGGAAAACACGGAGCATACGTTCGAAAAGATACTGTCTGGCTTGATAGTGGAGTTCTCACATGGTGAGGGATTCCTCGCGGCTGCGGATGAAGCTACACCGGGTATGATAACGATAAGCGAGACTTCGACAGAGCGCCTGATATACAGGCACTTCACAACCGGCCTGGCTGAGAAGCTCTCCGCAACGGGTCTGTCTGAGTTCGGCCTGGCTTTCGAGATTTACGCTCTCACAAAAGCGAGGTCGCAGGTCCGTTCCGCCGCACGGCAGGCTGCGCCTCCGGCGCTCCGAGGAGAGTCACCTCAAGGGGCTTCCGAGGACCGTTTGGAGCATTCGGACGTGTCCGTGAAGAAACCGTAGTCGCGAGCCGCATGACTCCGCTTCCATAAAATCCAAAGCTATTAATACCTTTTCGCAAGAGTAATTAGTGCCTTTTGGGCTCTTTTGCTGACAGGAAAGAAAGCAAACACAGTATTCTCAAGCGATTGATCGAATGGCAAACATATACGACGTAAAGGGCTCCGAACTCGTGAAGGTAGCTGCGCAACGTCTCAAGGAGAAGATGAAGAAGCCGGAGTATATAATATACGCGAAGAGCGGCGCGCACAGGGAGCGCCCTCCTCAAGACCCGGACTTCTACTTCGTAAGAAGCGCTTCGATACTCAGGCAGATTTACGTCAACGGGCCGGTAGGCACCGAGCGTCTCAGGACAAGATACGGGACGAGGCTGGAGCACAATGGCACTCACAGGCACCACCACCAGAAAGCCGGCGGGAGCCTGATACGGGAGTCGATGCAGGCGCTCGAAGCCCTGAACTTCATAAAGAAGACCAAGAAGGGCCGCATAATAGCGCCGGCCGGCAAGGCATTCCTCGACAGAGTAAGCAAGGAGATAGCCGGGGACGTGAAGAGTTAATTAGATTTACATGGCAAGTGAAGAGGAAGACGAGCAGCGTTCCCAGAAACGCGCGCAAAAAGCGATGATGGAACGGTACAGGATGCTCCAGATAGAGCAGCAGAAGAAGGAACTCCTCAGGAAGTTGATGGAGCCCGCTGCATACGAGCGGCTGATGAACATCCGGATATCGAATCCGGAGCTGTATCAGCAGCTTGTCGACCTCATAATCTCGCTGGCGCAGTCCCAGCGGCTGTCGGGAAAGCTGACCGAAACGCAGCTCCTCTCGATACTGCAGAAGGTGACTGCCAGGCCGGAAACAAAGATTGAGTTCAAGCACAAGTGAAAACATGACAAGAAAGACGCGAAAGCTGAAGCTAAGGCTTGGCAGGAAGCTAAAGCAGTCGAGACGCATTCCGCTGGTAGCCAGGCTCAGGACACACAGGAGGCTGCAGCAGAACCGCTACGCGAGGAACTGGCGCCAGAGAAAGATGCGCCTGAAGGTGGACGAGGAGTAAAAGTAAATGGTGGCAATCATGGCAGAGCGACTTATAACGATAAACATCCGGAAATACCTGTCGACGCAGCCGCGCACGAAGAGGCCCAGAAAGGCGGCAAGATACATCCGCGAACGGGTGGCGCATTACACGAAGCTTAAGGAGGAGAACGTAAAGCTCAGCTACAAGCTCAACGAACTGATTTTCAAGAAGTATGCGAAGAGCATGGTTCCTGTGAAGCTCAGGGTGAAGATCGGGACCGACACCGCAGACGTGCTTCCGGCCGAGATGCCTACCGACGCGCAGAAGGCAGAGACGCCAACCTCGCAGCAGAAGAAGTCTTTCTTCTCCATAAATAAGAAGGAGAGCAAGCCTGCCGCTGCGGCTGAGGCGACCGGCGCATCCACACCTTCGCATACGAATACGAAGGCGCAGCCGCCGACTCAGACGCCGACGCCTGCCAACCCCGCTCCTGCAGCCAGGAAACCGGAGCAGAAGAAGGCATGACGTCAGTAGCCAGTCTCTTGATAACGTATAAATATTATGTCCGACACAGTGGAACTGCGGATTTTCATGTTGAAGGATGTACTGGTTGTGGGAGGGAGGGCAAGGGAGCACGCCCTCCAATGGAAGCTCTCCGGGGACACCGAGGTCGGGAGAGTGTACTGCGCTCCAGGGAATGGTGGCACGCAGCATAACGTACCGATAAGCGAAACTGACATCGAAGGGCTGGCGAGGTTCGCAAAGGAAAACAATCTGTTCACCGTGGTTGGTCCAGAGCTCCCAATTGCTATGGGAATAGCAAACCACTTCTGGGCGGAAGGTCTCGGCATCTGCGCTCCGACAAGAGAGGCCGCCCGTTTGGAGACGAGCAAGGCGTGGTGCAAGGAGTTTCTTGCAGGAAGAGGTATACCTACCCCTCAGTTCAAGGTTTTCGACGACCCGGAAATGGCAAAGGAGCATGTGCGTTCTGTAGATTACAAAGTGGTCGTCAAGGCGGACGGCTTATGCGAGGGCAAAGGCGTAATCGTGTGCGACAGCGCGGCCGAAGCCGAGGAAGCCATAGAGCGGCTTATGGTCAGGAGGGAGTTCGGCGATGCGGGGGCGAAAGTGGTGATCGAGAAGCGGCTTTACGGGGAAGAGAGGTCGTTCATGGCAATCTCTGACGGTACTCGTATAGAGGCGTTCGCGTCCAGCCGCGACTACAAGAAGCTGCAGGACAACGACGAGGGACCGAACACAGGAGGAATGGGCGCGTATTCACCGGCTCCCGCAGGTCCGGAGACCGAGAGGCAGATGTACGATATAGCCTGGAAGATAGTCACGGGAATGAGGGACGAGGGCTTCCCGTTCGTCGGCTTCATCTATGTAGGCTTCATGATTGTAGGCGGCAAGCCGCAGGTCCTGGAGATAAATTCAAGGCTTGGGGACCCGGAAACCGAAACGCTTGTCAGGAGAATGGATTCCCCTCTGTTCCCATACATAGAGGCGGCGGCACACTCAAGCCTGGATGAGACAGTAAGGCGCAGGGGTGCGATAAGATGGAAGAACTGGTCTGCCGTCACTGTCGTGCTGGCATCGAAGGGATACCCAGACAGGGATTACGCCAGGGGCGAGGCTGTGACGTTCAGGCCGATGGATGGGATGGCATACATCTTCCACGCTGGGACAAAAAAGGTAGGCGGCGGTATAGTCACCGACGGCGGGAGGAACTTCGCCGTCACGGCGCTAGGCAGGGACCTGGAGTACGCTGCGTATAACGCATACGAGGCCGTGGAATCGATAAGATATCCAAGCAAAATCCTGAGGAGGGATATCGCAAGGAACGTGACTCCTGCCGAAGCCCTGCAGAGCAAAGCTTAATTAACTTCCTTGAACTGATGGTGTGATATGATGGGCGTAGCGAAGTACATGATAAGGGGCAGTGACTACGTGGGCGTCTACGCCACCGCCACTGACGAATACGTTTTCCTGGGCTCTACACTGAAGGAGAACACGAAACAGCTGTTCGCTGAGAACCTCGGCGCGAAGCCTGTAGAGCTTACGGTGTTCGGCACAGAGCTGGTTGGATTGTTTTCGAGGGCAAACAGCAACGGGATGATACTATCGAACATGGTGGAGGAGCATGAACTTGAGCACCTGAGGCGGCAGAAGCTTGGCATCAACATAGATACGATAAGCTCTGGTCTCAACGCCATAGGCAACAACATCCTGGTAAACGACAAGGTGGCGATAATCAACAAGGATTACGTCCCTGAGGATGCAAAGCGGATAGCGGATACCTTCGGCGTAGAGGTGGTGAAAGCCGAGATAGGAGGGTTTAAAACCACAGGCGCCACTAATATACTGACGAACAAGGGCTTCGTAATCAACAACCGCGCATCCGATGAGGAGAAGGAGAGGTTCGACAGCCTCACCAAGTTCGATTCGATAAGGACCACAGCCAACACCGGCTCGCTGAGTATCGGCTTGTCAGTTGTGGCAAACTCGAAAGGAGCGGTGATGGGGGACAGCACATCCGGGTACGAGATGGCGAGGATCATGGAGGCGCTCGGGCTTAATGACTAATGAATAACTATCGATCAACACAGAAGGTAATCGCATGGCAAAGTACATAGTGGAAGGGATAACGAGGCGCGGAGGAGAGAGGAAGTTTCACATAGAGGTCGAGGCGAACAGCGACAAGCACGCCAGGGAGATGGCCGTGGTGCAGCTCGGGGCCAAGACTGCAGCCAGGAAGGGCGAGATAAGCATAACCGCAGTCAAGCAGCAAGGCAAGTGATAGAATGGCTAGCCCAAACCCTACAAGACCGCCTTCTTCGCAGCCGCCGAAGCAGCCGTCGGCGCAGCAGCCGACTCTGCAGGAGCTCCAGTACGTACACCAGCTCTACCAGAGCCAGTACCAGCTCCTCAACCAGGAGATGAACAACAAACTGGAGGGCCTGCGCCAGATAGCCGAGGCGCAGAAGGCGCTCGAAAACGCCAACGAATTCAAGGACAAGAACACCCTGATACACGTAGGCGCTGCAGTATACATGCACGGCAAGCTGGAGAATCTAGAAAAGATACTGGTCGCGGTCGGCTCCGGTTACCTGATAGAGAAGGACATAGATGCAGCAAAGCTGCACATCTCGAAGCTGCTCGACAAGGAGAGCAAAGCGCTCGACAAGATGGCGAAGAGCAAGAGGGAACTCGAGTCCGCGATGATAGAGATATCGTACAGGATTGAGGAGCTGTCACGTTGATGGTAATACAATGGCGACACCGCAGGAGAGGAGAAGGCCGGCATGGCAATCTACAAGAGTCGTCGTAGATGTAGAGCCTAATATCAGGGCAGCCGAAGTGTCCGGCTTCATATGCAAAAGAGGATTCTCTGCAGGCAACGATAAGAGTATCATAGCCGGGACAGCCGATTTCCCAAGTTCTTATCCACCTAGCATGCACAGTTACATTGGAATATACGATCCATCGGAAATGCTCGAATTCCGAATAGGTTTGCTCAGGAGAGAGACAGTGAGGCACCCAAGGCAGATTGCAGGCCTGTACTTTGGCGGAGAGGGTAGAAATGAGGAGTGGACACTCCATGTATTCGCTTCGGAAAAATTTGATGCAATGAGGAGTTTAGCCGCACAAATGACCGGGGCGTTTGGAATTACAATAAAATTACGATACAGCCCTATAAGGAAATCGGTCAGGTACGCATTCCCCTTCGTAATACCAGAGGCTGACGATCCACATGCTTCAGCCATGATAAGCCGCCACGGGGGCAACGTCATCGGCGATTGAATGCCTGCTCGTCAAGAAAAATCGGCAGCACATCCTGGACCATTCCGTCCTTATTCCGCCACATACCTGATCCTCATTAAGAACCGCAGGGTATTGCTTCTCAGGCGGGCTAACACGGGTTGGAGAGACGGATCGTACAGCCTGGTTGCCGGACATATCGACGAGAACGAGACAGCGAGGCAGGCGATGGTGCGGGAAGCACAGGAGGAGGTGGGGATAACCATCAAGGAGGAAGACCTGAGGTTTGCGCACCTGATGCACAGAGGACCTGGCAAGGACGGAAAAGGGAGAACATATTACGACATATACTTCACAACTGAAAAGTGGAAGGGCGAGCCAAAAAATCTTGAACCTGGTTACTGCGATGACCTGAATTGGGCTGACGTGGACAGGCTTCCGAAGAACACAGTATCGAACGTGATAATGGCACTCGGTCTTGTGAAGAAAGGATTATACTACAGCGAATCGGAATGGGCGTGAAGCATGTTCGAAGGACTTAGAAAGAAGCTTTCTGAAGCGGTAAAGGGATTCGTAAAGAAGGAAGAGAAGGAGATTGAGGAGCGTGCGGTGGAAGAGCCTGCGGCTGCGATACCTGCTCAGGAACCTCCAAAACCACAGCCTGCTCCGGCTGTCGCACCGATCCCTGAAGAAATCCCTCAAGATATGCAGCACAAGGAGGCGCAGGAAGAGGTTTCCAAGCCGGCGATGGTGGAAAAACCACCCGAGAAGAGGAGGATTATTGCTCCCAAACCCGCAGAGAAGCCAAAAGAGGAGAAACCGATCAAGCTTTCGCTTACTACAAAACTCAAGAGCGTGTTCGTCAGCACCGTAACGCTCAACAGCAACGAGATAGAAGACTTCCTTGAGGGCATCAACGTATCCATGCTGGAATCAGACGTATCCTATGAAACCGCAGACGCTTTCATCACCGATTTGAGGGAGAAGCTGCAGACCACGAAGATGGACGCGAAGAACATCCAGAGTGCGCTCGTCCAGCAGGTGCGGGCATCGATGTTCGACATCCTTGCAAAGAGCGGCAGCGGAGTCGACATCTACAAGTATATCAACGAAAGGAAGGCGGCGCAGAACCTTCCTGTAAAGATACTTTTCCTTGGACCTAACGGAACAGGCAAGACTACAACGATGGCGAAGATCGCCCACCACCTTAAGAAGAACGGGATAAGCAGCGTCCTTTCGGCGAGCGACACCTTCCGCGCTGCTGCGATAGAGCAGACAGAACACCACGCCAACAAGGTGGGCGTGCCTGTAATAAAGAGCGGGTATGGCGCAGACCCTGCGAGCATAGCCTTCGACGCGATAGCATATGCGAAGGCGCACCAGATTGCGGCGGTGCTCATCGACACCGCGGGAAGGCAGGAGACCAACAAGAACCTCATAGCCGAGATGCAGAAGATGGTGCGGGTCGCACAGCCAGACATAACCGTGTTTGTCGGAGAGAGCACGGCAGGAAACCAGCTGTCAGAGCAGATAAAGGAGTTCGCCAAGTTCATGAAGATTGACGGCATAGTGCTCACGAAACTGGACTGCGACGCAAAGGGCGGCAATGCGATATCGATAGCATACAGCACAGGCATCCCCATTCTTTTCATAGGCACCGGAGAGTCCTACGACGCGCTGATGCAGTACACTCCCGAGTTCATCGTGAACTCTATACTGCCGAATAGCTAACTAGCGTGCTATTCTCATTTCCATAGAACAAAGTCTTATGAGCTACGCTAACAAGTATCTTAGGCCGTTGAATTTTATATCAGTATCGTCTAATCACTTTTTTCTAATTTCTGATGCATCACTCCCACAATACCAATTCACGAGTATTTTATCACATACGCCAACAGACAGGCGTAGATGTGGGCCACTACTTTTTCTATCCAACATATCTGTTCTTCGTAAATCCGAATACCTATTTTAGTCTAGAGACGATTCTTTCTATCGCCCATCTCTTCCCATATCCCAGATCTTTTGGTATTTTTGATTTATAGTGCCCCTTCCATTTACTGCAATCACTGGTTTTACGTTGTCATGATAAGTTCCTGGTATATGTCTATTGAATCATATGCCGCATCTGCGAGAAATTTTGCTGTGTAATTTATAGTGAATCTTCTTTTCACAGCGTCATATAATTCATGGAAGAACTTCTTGTCGTTTCTGTTTTCAGGTGCGATTGAAAAGTACAATGGAAGTTATGTTTCTGCATCCGCGATCAATGTATTTTGTACCCTAATACGAACTCCTTCACAGCGCTTTTCTTCGTAAATTGTTCTTTTTTCGACCATGTTCTGTGCCCGAACCGCGCATCCGTATCCTTTTGCGAATGTGCTGATACATCACTGCTGTCCTGCGCCATCAATCTGACTTGTTTTCATTTCATAGTCTGATCAATAACAAATTCATAAGTCTCCGGCATGATTTCATTCACATCTTTCCGCACCTTTAAAAAGATTGTGAAGTTGAAGCCCTTTCTATATCCCAAAATCTTTCCTATCGCATCATCTGAAAGAAATTCTGCAAGTTCTCTATCTGGTATCCCATTCTTGATCTGTTTACGATTAATGCAACAATGTATTTGGCATATTTCCTCGTATGCCCATGTCCCTGTACCACAATTCTGGCGGCAGCCGGAACCACATGTATTTTATATTTTAGGTCGTTTATACCCATAAAAGTCTACTTGGACGCAGGGGATTTACGTCGAAGAGAAAAGAGAACCTGCGTTCTAGGTCTTACAGGAACGAAAGTATTTTAAGAAGCCAACAGCCTAAGTATCCCGTATGGCGCGTTCTGACGAAATAAGTGCAAGAAGGACTTACGACAAAATAGCGGAGCGTTATCACAACGCAAGAGCGAATAAAGTACTGTTTTTCAACGAATTCCTCGAAATGCCGGCTACTTTATCGTTGCTTCCAAAATTAAAAGGCAAGAAAGTATTAGACATTGGATGCGGCTCTGGCATTTATGCCACAAAACTAAAACAAAAGGGGGCACGCGTGTGCGGTGTAGACATATCTCCCAGGATGATTTCAATCGCAAAACAGGAAGTTAGTGGTGTGGATTTCAAGGTCGGGAGCGTATACAAATTGCCCTATCTTAACAAGAGCTTTGATATTGCAGTTGCGCCTCTCGTAATCGATTACGTTACCGATATAGACAGAGCACTGTACGAAGTGAACCGTGTTCTGCGTGACAATGGGTCACTCATCTTCTCGCTGCCGAATCCGGTAACACAATCCACAGAACGGCTGCACAAGGGCAGGGTGGCTGAAACTTCAAGGGTATTCCACGACTATTTCAAGGAAGGAATGAGGAAGCAGTTATGGAATTATGATAGAAAATCACTTGGGCGAAAACGTGTATCCGTTTCAACGATGCATATTACTTACCAGACCCTGATACAATCTATCTTAAGAAACGGATTTGTAATCGAGGACTATATCGACGTTTACCCTATTTCAGCAGGGAAGAAGTCGGATCCAAAGGCCTATGCGCTTACATCAAAGGTTCCGTGGTTTTGTGCATTCAGGGTTAGGAAGACAAACGACCGTTAACTAGGGCACTTGCACCCGAACTGTGATACCGTTGGAAAATACAAAACACTCTCCATCGTGCTCCACTATGCCTATTGCGATTACCCCGCGCAACAAAGATCCATACTGCGCCGCTCTAAACCGCCCCCCAAAGTTCTCATTTATGGCAAGGTTTTTCACTATCTGTGGCGAAAAGTACTGTGAAACATGCGTCATCCTTCCTGTGTCATCGAAGAATATGAAGCCATCATGAAGTTTGTTATCCGAGCCACTTATACGAAGGAGCTCCTCAATGCACCCTTTAGTACCAAGCGATATGTCTTCTGGACAGGATGCCGAAGGTCTTAAATCTGAATGGTTTTCGTCAGAAAGCGAGCCACGCCTATATACGAGTATTCCAATTCCACTGAATCTCGAGTCCCGCATTGTAGCTATCCCTTTCAGCGTGTGTTCGAGCTGCTCTACCAGTTGACCATCTGATTTTGGTGAAATGGGAGCCGTAGCTGCAATCCCAATAGCAGCGATTGCGGGTGTTGTCCTTACATTATGCATAGCGCTAACCATCAAACCATCATATTCTCTGCTCGTTCAGCTCCTTTCCGTCGTACGTGAAATACCACAGCGATCTGTAGTTCTGCCAGGTTTCTGGTCTTAATCCCGTGCCCCTGAATGCGTCCTCAACTATCTTCCTTGCGTCTAAGTAGTACTTCAAGTTTACAGCTTCCGGAGTCCTGATGCCCTTCTGCTCCTCCCAGTGCGGCTGGAATATCTGTATCATCGGGAACCTTGTGACCTCGCCTGCAAACCTCTCCATGCCTTCAGCGATGTCCTTGAGCGGATCAAGACCGACTATGTATGTGAAGCCTCCCTCGATGCCCATGTCCTTTGTCTTTCTTAGCAAATCCACCGCACCATCTAACGTCAGAGCAGCCTTCTCCGGCCTCATTATCTTGTTTCTCCTCGTAAATGCCTCCAATGTCAAGGCGAAATATGGCCTGTCAACCTCTTCTCGGACTTTCTTCAATGCGGCTTCGGAGCGTATCTCTCCGCCTATATACAGCAGTGTGCCCTTGAATCCATGCGCCTTGAAGTACCTATTCACCATTAGGAGGTCTGCGAGTGCGGCCTCCTCGCTGCCAAAACAACCGGTTACCAGAGTCAACTGGTGCAGGTTCGAAAAGCTATTTGCACTAGGTGTCATGGTCGGCCTATGGAAGTGCGGCCTCACTGCGGCTAGCTCCTCAGATGTCCCAAATAGCCTACTCACATAAGCCTCAAGCTGTTCGGGAGTTTTTATCTGATCCTGGTCCGTGGCTACCTGTCTAAGTGTTGCACAGAATGCACATCCGGAGCAGGTGCTTCTAGAATTAGTGTTAAGTACAAGGACAGTGTCGTTCCTTCTGAAGTATGAAGTGTCGCAAGTATCGTTTTCAAAGTCTATAACAGCAGCAAACTCCTTACCGTTAAAGTAGAGCTTTTTCTCCGTACTTGAACCGTGAAATGGGGTGTTCGTCTTGAGGACTGGTATGCCTAAGTAGAATATATCATCAGGTCGGCTCGACAGTGCTATTTTGAACCGGACTCTCCTCAACGGAAGGTCGGTCGTCATGGCGCTTGCATTAAGTGCAATAAGCTCCACATCTTCGCGCATAATCCCATATTCTTTTGACAGCGCTTCAATGTTGTCAATCTCTCGTAGAACTGGCAGCTTTGTACCAACCTGTGCAGAATCTGCTGGCACCTCTCTTGCTTGTGATACGGGTTGCTTTTCTCCTCTTCGGACGGAAGTCACACTTGTCGTAACTCCACTACGTTCCCTCCCTACGGGCATAAAATCTCCACGATAGGTTCCTATTCGTTATATTATTTAAACTTTACTTCACCTACGTTCAATGTACTTTTTGATTTCAACCATGCAAAATCCCTATCAGAAACGGTCGATTTTCATGAAGAGGCTATTACTTACTTCTACCGGGTTCAATAATCCCAACATTGAGGAGAAATGCACCGAGATACTTAGAGGAGTCAAATCAAACTCACAGAGCACGATAATTACTGTTGGATTCCTGAAAAGAACCTGTTGGACTATAGCATGGCGCACGAAATGCTAAGCCAGCTCAAGAACACGTTCAAGTTGCTCTCCTAGCATCCTCACTAATTTTATATCTTGCCATCCATCTCTCACAGAACGTGAGCGCATGCCGATGGATAACAAGCTCTTTGGAATAGAGGACATAGTGCTGAAGCAGCTGGTGGGCAAGTTTGTTTCTGTAACTGACGACAACAAGAGACGCGAGATGATATTCAGCGCAGCCAGGGCTGCAAACAAGGACCTCAAAACAGAGGAAGTCGAATCGATAATCCAGGACGTCAACGATATCGGCCCGATAGCCCCGTTCATAGAAAGCGAGGATACGGAGGACATAATGGTAAACAACACCGGCAATATATTCGTATTCGACACCAAGCTCGGGAACAAGAAGCTCGATGCGCGGTACGATACCTTGGAGAAGCTGCAGAGACTGGTGGCAAAGCTGAAGCTGTTCGCGACTAACCAGGCTGCGACAGGCAACATAATGGACGTCCACCTCCCGAACGGAAGCAGGTGCAACATAGTTTACAGCCCTCTCGGAAGCGACATCACGATAAGGAATTTCAAGAAACGGCCTATGAGCGTCATAGACCTGATAAACAATAGGACGATGGACTACAAGATAGCAGCCAGGCTGTGGCTCTATACCGACGGCTTCAAGATCCGCCCGGCGAACATCATAATAGGAGGCGTGCCAGCTGCGGGAAAGACTACACTGCTCAACGCGATGTTCTCTTTCTTCCGGCCGGAACAGAGGATAGTGACTATAGAAGAGACCTACGAGCTCGATACCGGCACCCAGGAGAACACGGCAAGGCTGGAGACCAGCACCGACCTTACCATGCTCGATTTGGTGAAGAACGCGCTGAGGATGAGACCAGACCTCCTTGTAATCGGGGAGGTGCGCGGATCGGAGGCTAACGACATGATAAGCGCCATGAACATAGGTAAGATAGGGATGACAACTATACACGGAAGCACCACAAGGGAGATTGTCACGAGGCTGGAGCACTCCCCTATGAATGTGCCGCGTGATCTGATTCCGGCAATAGATGCGTTGATGATAGTCACGCCAGTGAGGGAGCCGGACGGAATGCACAGGAGGATAACCCAGATTTCCGAGATATCAGGGATAGAGACGCAGATTCTCCTTTCGGACATCTACAAATACGATTACAGGACGCACCAGTCCGCGCCAATCATGCCGAGCGTTACTTACAGGGACATACTCTCAAAGCTGCTAGGGCTTGCACCTACCGACATACTCGCTGAGGAGGTAGTGAGGGCGAGGATATTGGAGCAGCTTAACAAGCTCGGCCTGAGGGATATGAAGTCGGTAAGCCAGGCAGTAAAGGAGTACTACGATAACCCGGAGCAGCTGCTCAAGAAGATAGGGCTGCAGCAGCTCGCGCCTGCGATTAAGGTCTAGGCGCGGATCCTGCGTGTCCATTAACGTTTCCTTCTTGGTGGGTGCAATGGGCCTTAGAAAATGTTTTGTATTTTTAATCATAATCAGTTTTGCGAGTTTATGAAAAAGTTTATGCCTTATTTGTTCTTGAATGGAGACATGATGTTCAAAGGCGCGTCAGCAGGTATAACTTTGCATGCAGTATAAACGCAACGTAGATATTGTATGTAAAATAAAACGAACGGGACCGCAAAAGCCGCAGGGACTCCTCGTCAGAAGGTCTTCAATTCAAAACCAGTGAGCGCCTGATTTCCATCAAATCTGAACGTACCTTCAACCCTCTTACCGTCCAGCACCTTCGGCAGCCAGTGCACATCATCAGACCACATCTTGTCGAACGGTATCTCGTTGACCTTGAACCACCTTGGCGCCATCTCCTCGGTTTCTACAGGTTCCCCCTCCCATTTATCAACCAAATAGACGGTTACTTCCTGATCCCAATCCGGCTTGCCTGCGAAGAGGAAAGTTAGTGTTGCGGCATGCCGCATAGACACCGGAGTTACCCCGATCTCCTCCTCTGTCTCCCTTACCGCTGTCTGCTCTATGTCCTCTCCAGGCTCCGGCTTCCCTCCGCAGCCGTTCCATCTTCCGGCTCCGAAGCCGCGCTTCTTCATCGCTAGGAGTATTTTTCCTGGTTTTATCAGTATGCAAAGTGTGGCCTTTCTCAAGTCAGTCGTCATGGAAGCCAGTCCTTGTTCTTTATCTTCTCCCTTATGTAGTCCCCCACGAAGGTCAGCCTAGGTCCCTGCAGCGTGTCCTGCTCCAGCTTCACCTTCAGTTTCAGCACCTTCTTCAGCTCCTCCACCCATTCTCCGTGCTGGTTTATCCACTCGTATCCCAGCATCTCCTGCGCCCTCTTAAGGTCAACTTCCGTCGCCTTGAGCGTCATCTTCTTCAAGAACTGGTACTTCTCCAGATCCGATAGCGTCACACCAAGGAACTTCGCCTCTGGCGTAGCTATGTCCGCTCCCACGTACGCCAGGTTCATGCTGCCTGTCTTTATAGTCCAGTATATGTACCATCCCCATACGTCCGCATCGTTGAAGACGTAAACCGGTAGTCCCTTGTCCGCGAGCTTCCTGATTATCCGCCTCACGCCCCTAGCAGCCTGCCCCTGCGGCGAGATAAGTATGCAATTCTCCTTTTTCCAGAACCCATCTTCGTTGAGCCTCTGCCAGACAGCATCCTTCTCCACTACGAGGACGTACTTTGCCTTTACATCCACGAACTCTATGTCGTTGTCCACGTCGCTCGGCACAGCCCATCCACTCCTTCCTGTCTTGCTCAGGTCGGTCTCTGTCCTCTCTCCGCCATAATCGTCAATCACTTTCATGTTGCCTACCAGCACCCCTCTCCTGTTGGCGTTGAGGTTTAGGTCCTCCCTCTTCACACCGAGAGACGCCTCAAGGTCCTCTATCAGCGGGTTTGATTCGCTCTGCTCAGAGAATATGTTCTCGTCTACATCCTCCCCCAGCGAAAACTTCAGCTGGTAGAACAATCCCCTTATCGAAGTGTGCAGGTTCTCTGCCAGGAACTTGTGGCACTTCGTGGCTATCGCCACTGTCTGCATGAACCGCTTCGTCTGCCCTATATTCATGAAGTTGCGCTCCTCAGTCGCCCTACCGAGCGTTAGGTAGCCCAGTTTCTTCTCGTAGACTATGTTGGACTTTGTCCTCGATAACGTCTTGAACGTCGGCGCCTTCTGCCTGTGCACCTCCTGTGCCAGATTCTCCCCGAAATCCTCGAGCATCTTCTTTACGTCCTTCCCATCGCTGTTCTTCTTCCCGTCCTTCGCCATGATTATCTCCGGTCGCTGTATTGATACTGCTATGATGTTTTTAAGGTTTGTGTGGTTTTGAGGGTAGGAAACCATTTATACCCTCAACGCGCTTGTTGAAACATGAATGAGCTACTGGGCTTTCTTTTCGGCATCGTTTCCATGCTGGGCTTCGGCATACAGGACGCGTTCATGATAAAGGCAGCCCGCACATTCGGCGGTTTTCGGACCTCATTCTATATCATACTGGTCGTGACGCTTATCATGGTACCTCTCGGCTTCTTCCTGTTCAGCTTCTCTGGCATCACCCTGGCCATATTGCTGGGCCTCCTTGCCGTCGCCGTCCTGAGCGCTACCGCCCTCTTCGCTTTCAATAAAGGCTTCCACGTGGGAAATCCCTCGATAGTTGCCACAGTCGCGTCAGCGTCCGGGGCAGTTACTGCCATCCTTAGCTTAATCTTCTTCAATCAGCAGCTTACCGCCATTCAGATAACCGCCGTGGCGCTGATAGTGCTTGGCACGATACTGGTATCATTCAAATCCGGAAAGCTTCATCTTGCCAAAGGCCACCTGGGCGTAGGTTATGCGATAATAGCGATGGTCGGCTGGGGCGGTTTCTTCTTCATAATCTCATGGGCGGTGCAAAGCGTGGGATGGTTCACCGCCGGATTGTTGGTAGAGGCTATGACTGTAGTGGTGTATCTGATATACAGCACCGTGACCAAGACGCAGGTCTTCATCGAATCCAAGCACTACCCTTATCTTGTTATGCTGGGTGTGCTCAACATGATTGCGTTCCTGAGCTACAATCTTGGCGTCACTTATGGTTACACATTTGTAGTGGCTCCGGTAAGCGCCGCCGCCCCGGTAATAGTGATACTCTTCTCGCTTCTGGTACTGAAGGAAGGCTTTCCGGCAACCAGAAGCTTGGCGTGCTGCTCGCGCTGGTCGGTTTGATAGTCATCGCGCTTTAGAACCTGTCACTTATGCTCATACTTCTTCAGCTCCCTTATTATCTGATCCCTTCTCGCGGACGGTTTAATCGCCACCTTTATCACGTCAGCAAGGGTCTTGACCGGCACTATCTTCACCTTCTTCATCAGGTTCTTGCTTATCGAGATATCTTCGGCGTTCCTGGAGGGTATGATTATCGTTTTTATTCCCGTTTCTATGGCAGCCTCCACCTTGCTCGTCACCCCGCCCACTGGGAGTACTTCTCCCCTTACGGAGAGCGATCCTGTCATGGCTATGCTCTGGTCTACTGGCAGGCTTTCCATTGCCGAGATGATGCTTATCGCTACCGATATCGATGCGCTGTCTCCCTCAACGCCCTCGTACGACTGCAGGAACTGGACGTGCATGTCGAAGTTCGCCACATCCTTGCCCATGTGCTTCTTTATTATCGCGCTGACGTTCTTTACCGCCTCGGTTGCAATCTTTCCGAGCTTTCCAGTAGGGATGAACTTTCCTTCCGCACGCGACGACGCTGGCGTCACCTCCGCCACAATCGGCATCACTATCCCTGGGGACACCGAGGTGCCTCCTACCACCGCCAGGCCGTTCACCTTTCCGACAGCGAAGCCGTGCGTTGTGAACACCCTGTAATCCTTCCTGTACTCGACCGCTTGCGAGACCGCCTGCGTCTCTATGGAGCTTGCCAAGTCCCGAGCCGCTATCACATCGCCTACTGTTACCAGGTGGTGCCCCTTGTCAACCGCTATGTCTCCAGCTGCGCGGACCAGTCCGCCCAGATCCCTCAAAATAAGCGTAAGCCTTCCCTTCCTTCCAGCCCTCCTTCGCGCCTCCTCTACTATCTCTTCGACCGCCGCCCTATCGAAGTGCGGTATCTTCCCGTCCTTCTTCACTTCCTGCGCCACGAACTGCACTATCTTGTCCCTGTTCGCCTGGTTGTCCGTTATCGTGTCGTCCATGTAGACTTCGTAGCCGTAACCCCTGATTCTCGACCTCAGCGCTGGGTGCATATTCTGGAGGTCCTGGAAATTTCCAGCTGCTGCAAGGATGAAGTCGCACGGCACCGGCTCGGTCTTAACGAGAGCGCCGGAACTCATCTCGCTTTGCCCTGTGATTGGGAACTTCTTCTCCTGCATCGCAGTGAGAAGGTCTTGCTGTGCGCGCGGCTCCAGCCTAGACACCTCGTCTACGAACAACACCCCCTTGTTCGCCTTCTGCACCGCCCCGCTCTCTACACGGAGGTGCGCAGGAGTGCCGAGCCCGCCACTCTGCAAGGGGTCGTGCCTCACATCACCGAAAAGTGCGCCAGCCCTCGAACCAGTACCGTCAACGAACGGCGCATGCGTCATTCCGGTGTTGTCCACTATCAGCTTCGGCTCATTGAAATCACCCATTCCCGGAAGCACGCCGACGCGCCGCGTCAGTCCTGTAGTGAACAGCGCGACGCTGCCGAATACCATTATTCCGAGCATCAGAGCGGCGAGGAATATTATGTTGTATCCTGTTATGTAGCCGCTGAACGCAAGCCCTATGAGTATTATCGTAATAAGGACGATTATCGGAGTTATCATTGACCCGCCCCTGTTGAGCGTCATCCTGTTCTTCATCCTCTCCTTCTGGAGAATCAGCCTCCCCTGCCCGTCCCCTAGCTTTTCACCTGGAGCCGGCGCGTGCGGATACGTCTTCACAGACTTTACGAGCGGCATATTTTCGTCGTTCATGTTCTTGTACACGAGAACGTCTTCCAGGTCGGTAACAGGGAGCATCTCCGCCATGGCCTGTGCGAGCATGGTCTTTCCAGTACCCGGGGTGCCTATAAGCAGAATATGGCGGTGCTGCTTCGCTGCCTTTCTTATTATCGCCACCGCTTTCTCCTGCCCCACCACCTGGTCTATGAGCCTGTCAGGAATCTGCACCTCCGAGGTGCTCCTCCAGTTCCTTGGAACCTTCGCATGCTTCACCCCGGAATAGTGCTCCACCTTCTCTTCAGCCAGCTCCGAGACTATGTTCTCGTCCGGCAGGTCTTTTCCGTCCTTCAGCGACTCCTCTATCTCCTGCGCTATCCGGTCCTTCTTCTTGGTCGGTTTGCCTTCCTTTACCTTTTTCTTACTGGCTTTTGCCATCGATTACCACGTCTACCTCTACTGCAGATAAGGATGTGCTGCCAGTATTTAAAAGGTTATTGTGGCTTCTGTTAGGCGTTACGCCTCCTCAAATGCAATGCCATCCGTCTTGCCTGAAGATTCTTGTTCTATCTTCATTCCACATGTGCGCCTCCATACCGGTTCCACAGCGCTGCGTAATCATCTACAGAGTAATGGCCCAATAGCTGCTTCCCGCTGCCGCTGTCAGGCACGTCTATTCCGAGCAGTTCTGCCGCCAGTTTCACGGCAGAAACCGCTCTCCTTTCCGACATCTCTATGTAATCGCGGTATGTTGTAAATGTAGAGATCTGGAGCAGCACTCCTGTGCCCTGTGCATCTCTAAGCAGCTCCACCGCTTTGTCCGCTATCATTTTGTCCCGTGAATGGTCTCCTTCATGCATATATGCTCTTGTAATCTGCGGTACAAAATATTCCGAAATCCCTATAGCTTCCGCAATCTCTATGCATTTTTGGTCAAGAGCGATTTGCCTCACTTTGAATTCCTTGTGCGTCTGGAATACGCTGAAGGCGTGTTCAGCATATCTCGCGAGCCTGAACACCGCAGCCGCAGTGAGCATCGTGTTCCCTCCCTCGTGACTTCTGCTCTCCAGAGCGGCATATATCTTGTTTGCTGTCGCCATGACCCTGTCCACATCCCATTTAGCTATCATCACCTGCGCTCTCTCTTTCACGAGATCCATTACGTGCTCCCCGTATTGAATCTTCGGCGTCTCATGCTTTCCTTTTCCATCCTTGGTGTTGACACTTGCCATCATCTAATCACCTAACGGTAACAGCATCATGTCCCCTTTCAGGGGTTTCATCGCCTGCTCCTTTTTCCGGAATGCTGGCAGTGTTCTTCATGGCGATGTAGTCATCCTCGGAATAGTATATCACAGTCGCCTTCCCCTCCGCGCCAAGTATCTCCGCCGCCAGTTTCACGGCTGCAGCTGCCCTGAAGTTCAGGTTCTTCGAGTAATCCTCGAAAAGGCACTGTCTGTTCAGTCTCTTGAGAAGTGCGTAGCGCTGCGCCAGCAGCTCCACCGCCTTTCTAGCCACAGTTTCATCGAACCCGTGCGTGCGCGCCACGCGCGGCACGAAGTATTGCGCCGCTTCCGCCACCACGGCTATCCTAATGCATTCGTGATCGAGCTCGCCAGGCTCGGGCCCGGGTTTCACAACGAACGCCTTGTGGGTCTCGGCTGCCTCCGATGCGCCTTCCGCATATCTCGCGAGCCTTAACACCGCAGCCGCGGCAAGGCTAAAATCTGCCGGAATGTATCCGTTATCTACTGCGCCGCCGTATACCTTCCAGGCTGTGTCCATAAGCCTGCTGAAATCCTTCCCCATTACAGTGTCCCTCGCCCTGTCGCGCACCGTGTTGATAACACCGTCATTGCGGCGCATCTCCGAAAGTGTCGGCGTGCTTCCGCCAACCCTCTCCCAACTACTGTGCACGCTCTCTTTAGGCACGCTCACCATGTTTCCACCACTTCCCGACGTCCGCCATAACCTCTCTTATCAAATATATATTCGTTTCCGCTTACCCTGCGGTGCGGGGAAGCAGGGAAAGGTTTTAATATTATCAAGTGCGTATTATTATCACTATTCATTCAGGTGTCAGCATAAAGGTCAGAGACATACGCGCACTTCCGGACAATGCACTGCACGGCAAGCTCCAGGAACTCAACCTTGAGTTGGGGATAGAGAGGAGAAAGATAGCCTCTACTGGAGTGGCGAGCAAGGTAGTGAAAACCCGCGAGATAAAGCGCACGATTGCCAGGATCAAGACGATTCTCAAGGAGAGAGGTGCGAAGAAGTAATGGCTGATATGTGCCCCAAGTGCGGACTGCCTCTTGAACTTTGCGTATGCAAGGTGCTAGACCGCGAGACCGAGACAAAGATAAAAGTCTTCGCCAAGAAGGCAAAGTTCGACAAGATCGTCACGGTTGTAGAGGGCATAGGCCCCGACGAGATTGCGCGCACCACAAAGGAACTGAAGCAGGCGCTAGCCTGCGGCGGAACCGAGCGGGACGGCATCATAGAGCTGCAGGGCGCGCACAAACAGGCGGTGAAGAAGGTCCTGGCGAGGCTCGGCTACAAGGAGAGCAACATCGACGTCGCCCTCTGACTAATTTTCACAGCGCGCGAAGCGCGTCTATTGGCTCGAGCCTGGACGCCCTCCACGCCGGATATACTCCCGCAAGTATGCTCACCACCACAGCCACAAGCATTGCCTCGACTATCGTCAACCCGCTCACCACGGGGGTGTAGCTTATCGATGAGCTGCTCGGGCTTCCCGACGAGCCGCCGAAGGTAGTCGCCCTGCCGCCGCCGAAGCGTGCGCCCCCTCCTGAACCTCCCGACCCCGCTGTCCCATTCGATGCTGCCGGACCGGATCCTGCGGCAGAAAGAACCGCGCTAAGCCCGTACGAGCCTCCGATGCCGAACACAACGCCTATCACTCCACCCAAGAAGCCGATTATTATAGCCTGCATCAGGAAGAGCGTGAGCACGTCCCTGTTCCTGAATCCCAGAGACTTGAAAATCCCTATCTCGTGCGTCCGCTCATACACTGAAATCAGCATTATGTTCATTATCCCTATCGCGGCGACCACCAGCGAGATTCCGGCGATAACGCCAAGCAGCAGTCCTATAGACCCTATCACCTGCTCAACCTCCTGGGTGAGCTGCTGCGTGCTGATAACGCGCGCATTGTTTCCATAGATGTCGCCTATCTGGGTGGCCAGCGCTCCAGTCGCCGCGGTGCTGTTCGCTTTGACTATTATCTCGGTAAAAGACTGTCTCTGCAATATGGACTCCGCGGCCTGCAGCGGCATGAATACGGAAGTGTCCGGCGACACCAGGAACGAGGTTCCGTACTTCTTCAGCATCCCGACCACCGGCACCGTGTACGTGCCTCCCTTCTCTGTCTTGATCGTTATCGGCTGCCCTACAAACGCATACTGCGTTCCGGAAGTGCCGGGGTATGCCACGCTGTACCCTATCACGGTCTCTGGGTTCACCCCGTTCGTGTAGAGCTGCCCCTGTATAAAGGTAAGGTTGCCTATCAGCTGGTCTGCGTTCTCCGCTGCAACACCTATCAGGTCAGCGCTGACATTCTGCCCGTCCGTATAGATGTTGACGCTCCCGGTGACAAGCGGTATGACCGCGCTGGTGTTAGGCAGCGATCCGAGCAGGGAGGTGTCCGCGTAGGTGAACACCGTTCCGGGCGCAGGCGTAATTATTATCGATGTGGGGCCAAGCGAGCTCAATGCCGAAGAGACGCTTGCGCTTATCCCTGCGGTCTGCGATATGAGCGCGATTATCGATGCGACCCCTATGACGACCATGATTACGGTCAGCGCTGTCCTTATCCTCTTCTCCCCCAAGTCCGTAAAGGCGAGCCAGAAGACATCTTTGTAGTTCATTTGCCGTGCCCCTTCTTTCTTTCCCTGTAATACATGTAGCCGAGCACCACTACAACGATGACCAGCACCAGGTCCACCACTGCTCCGCCTCCACCTCCGGTGTGCACCACAGCGCCGCTTCCCGGCTGCGACCCTGATAGCGCGGATGCCGCTGCCACTACGGTCACCGGTACCATCATAGTCGAGCTTTCGTTGTTCCTGAAGTTGTCAAGGTAGCTCACCCTGACCGGTATCTGGTACGTCCCCGGCTTCGTGAGGTTGTCAGTCTGGAACGTCAGCGTGACCGGCGCCTGCGCCTCCGCCGCTATGCTGCCCACGAACTCCGAGCCCGAGCCGTAGGGCCTGAAGCCGTTGGACCCCTGCGAAGACACGGTTACCGTGGACGCGCCGCTTGTCCCGGTGTCGGTAAGTACGAACGATATCGAGAATATCTCCCCCGGAGTCACCGGAGACGGCGACACCGTGACAGAGGAATCCGACAGGTTTATCAGCCCCTGCGAGAGCGTCTGCTTGTAGGATGCGGCCTGCATGAACTGTCCGCTGCCGTTGTAGAAGTCTGCAGTCACGTTGAGCGGGAACGAAAGCGATGCGTTCTTGCCAACGAATACCGTGTCGTTGAGCGTTGCACTGGCTCCCGGAGCCAGCTCCCCGAGGTCAAGCGGTATCTGCGTAAGTTGCGATAAATCCGATGACGGGGCATATACGCTCACCGATATGTCCCTCAGCGCAGTCTGCCCGGAATTGTGCAGCCCGATACCGATGGTCTGTACCTCTCCCGATGTCAGTATGGCCGGAGATACGTTGAGCGTGAGCGGAAGCTTGCACTGCACAGCGCTGAACGACAGGTTTCTCTCCTCCTGGTCCTCCGCATAAGTGTAGTAGAAGTAGTTAATGCCTATGCCGAGAGTGTCCGTCGCAGACGCGTTCTGCGGCACGAACCACGCCAGGTAGGCCGTGTTGCTGCTCAGCGGGTTGACCGTGCCCATCACCGCCGTGCTGTTCCATGCAAAGTAGGTGTTTTTCGTGTTTTGCACGGTGAGCTCTACATTAATCATCGCCGGTCCGTATGAATTGAGCTCGCTGGGATTTATGGTGCCCGGCTCTCCATTGTTCCACACCGTTATGGGCACGTAGTTTACCTGCCCCCTGCACACGGTGGTGGCGTTGGAGCTCACCGCGAAGTTCGGCGGCGGAGGGTAGTTGGTGTTCGCGGACGTCCCTGCGAACGTCATTGCCGGCGCCGCTAGCGACAGCAGCAGCGCCAGCATCAAGATCTCCACAACAGTTTTCATTTGGCTTTTCGTTTCAACACCTCTTTCTCTATTCTTCCATCCTTAATATGAATCACGCGGTCGCACTCCACGGTTATGTCGGGGTTGTGCGTCACCATCACCACCGTTACGTTCTTCTCGCTGCATACCCTCTTAAGCAGCTGCACCACCTTCTCGCCGGATTTGGTGTCCAGGTTGCCCGTGGGTTCGTCTGCAAGCACGAGAGTAGGGTTGTTTATCAGGGCTCTCGCAATAGCGACCCTCTGCTGCTCCCCTCCGCTCAGTTGCGTGGGTTTCATCTTCAGCCTCTCCCCAAGGCCGAGGCTGGCAAGCAGGTCATCCGCTTTCTTCCTCCTATCGCCCCCCTGGGCGACCATGAGCGGAAGCTCGACGTTTTCCTCCGCAGTCAAACCGTTGACCAGGTTGAACGCCTGGAACACGAAGCCGAGCTTGCGGTTCCTGAACTCGGCGAGCTCGTTGCCGCTCATCCTGTCCACCGCCGCGCCATCTATGTAAATCTGGCCGGATGTCGGTTTGTCTATAGTGCCGAGCAGATTCATCAGCGTGGACTTTCCGCTGCCGGAAGGGCCGACTATCGCCACGAACTCCCCGCGCATCAGCTTGAAAGAGACCCCATCGAGCGCCCTTACCGTTATCTCCGAGCCCGACCTGTAGGTCTTAGAAGCGTTCTTCACCTCTACAGCGATGCTGCTCTCCTTCATCCAATCACTACCTCAATACCGACAGCCTCTCAACGAGCGATTTTATCCTCTTCCTGTACTTGGCGAGCTCGCTTCTTTTGCTGCTCTTAGAGAGCTCTTCGAGATAAGAAACGTTCCCCTCCATGTTGGTGAATATATCCTCCGTTTCATCTTCAGGAGCAACCTCGTCCCTGTACCTCGCGGAGAGCTCGTACTTCCCGTCCCTTCGCTTCTTTATCACGCCCTCCCGCGCGAGCAGGTCGAACAGCGGGTAGATTGATCCGGGAGAAGGCCGCCACCAACCGTGGCTTACCTCCTGTATGCGGTCCATCATCTGCATCCCGTTCATCGGCCCATTCTCCAGCATCTTTATCACGACAGGGCGAAGCCAGCCCCTCCTGCCTAGCCGCATCCTCCATGAGAAGTCGCCGAAGCCCCTCCTGCCGAGCAAATCTTCGTCAGCCATGCAAACACTATCGGATATCCAATATCAGATAAGCGATACTAATATAAAAAGGCACCTCTCCCGTCTCAACCTGAGAAGGGAAGCGATTTAAAAGAAGCCGTCAGAGCGATATCGGTGGAATCTTGGAGAGGAAGCTCCCGAAGGTAGGCGTCGCCGCTATAATAATAAGGGACGGCAAGGTGCTAGTGGGTAGGAGGGTAGGCGCCCACGGCCATGGCACATGGAGCTTCCCCGGCGGCCATCTCGAGTTCGGGGAGGAGGCAGAGCAAGGAATAGCGCGCGAGGTAAAAGAGGGGACCGGCATGGATGTAGTAGGCGCACCGGAGTGGCGCGCCTACACCAACGACATATTCAGGGAGGAGGGCAAACATTACGTAACTCTTTATTTCGCCTGCGACGTGGTCGGGGAGCCAAAGATCATGGAACCGGACTGCACCGACGAGTGGCGGTGGTCTGATTGGAACAGCCTTCCGCAACCGCTTTTCCTCCCGCTCAGGAACCTTATTCAGCAAGGCTTTAATCCCTTCGAGGAGTAACGTAGATGCAATGCGCGTACTCGGAATAGAAAGCAGTGCCCACACTCTCGGGATTGGGATAGTGGAGAATGGGAGAGTCCTCTCCAACGAGAAGATGATGTACCAGATAGGCACAGCAGGGCTGATACCGGCGAAGGCCGCAGACCTCCATGCCGAGAATGTCCATGCGGTATTACGCGAGGCGCTGTCGAAGGCCGGGCTCACGCTCGGCGAAATCGAGGGCATCGGCTATACGATGGGACCTGGCATCGGCCCGTGCCTGCGGGTGGGGGAGCTCGCCGCAAAGACGCTGGCGGAGCGTTACGGACTGCCTATGGCTCCTGTCAACCACGCGCTGGGCCATATAGAAGTGGCGCGCTTCGCGGCAGGTTTCAGGGATCCGCTCGTCCTCTACGTGAGCGGCGGGAACTCGCAGATACTTGCAATCGAAGGAAAGCCGTTCAGGCATTACCGCGTCCTCGGGGAGACCTTCGACATCGGAATCGGCAACATGCTCGACAGCTTTGCCCGCGAGGCGAAGCTCAATCCCGCATGGGGCTCTAGCGTCGCGAAGCTTGCGGAAGGCGGGAGTTACATAGAGCTCCCTTATACGGTAAAGGGGATGGACTTCACTTTCACCGGGCTGCTGACAGCGGCAGGCGACAAGCTCGCGGTGCACAGGCACAAGGACGTCGCGTTCTCGTTGCAGGAAACGTCGTTCGCGATGCTCTGCGAAGCGACGGAGCGTGCCCTGCTGCTCACAAGGAAGAAAGAGCTTCTTCTTTCTGGAGGGGTGGCACAGAGCAAAAGGCTCAACGAGATGTTGAGGCTCATGGCCGCGCAGCACAGAACAAGGGTGTACACTGCGGAAAACCAGTACAACGCAGACAACGGAGCGATGATTGCCCTTGTCGCCGAGAAGATGCTGGAGAACGGGATGGATGCGCGCCCGGAAAAGTGCACGACAAACCAGAAATACAGGATAGATTCGGTGAGAATAGGATGGCGTTGAAAAAAATAGCGGAAGGCGCCGAGGCGATAATCTACGCTACCGATGTTCTAGGCATCCCCGCAGTCGTAAAGGAGAGGATGAGCAAGAGCTACAGGCAGCAGACCCTTGACGAGAAGATACGCTCGGAGCGGACCAGGAGCGAGGCGCGCATACTCTCACGCGCATCGAATTCCGGTGCGGCAGTGCCGCGCGTTCTTATGGTGTCAAAGTACGCGATATACACGGAGCGCTTACCTGGCGATACGCTGAACAGGAAGAGACTTTCAGAAAGCGAACGTATGCGCGCCCTGAAACGCGCCGGTTCACAACTTGCACTGATCCACAACGCAGGGATAACACACGGGGATTACACGACCGCGAACATACTCGTCGGCGATTCGAAGGTGTGGGTTATCGACTTCGGCCTAGGGGAGATGACAAGCTCTGTGGAGAGCAGGGCTCTCGACGTCCTGCTCATGAAACGCTCGATAAGCAAGGAAGAATACAAAGTATTCGAAGAGGCGTACTCTGCGGGTGTGGCAGGCAGAGAGGCACTGAAACGCGTAGCGGAAATAGAGAAAAGGGGAAGGTACCAGGCAAGAACGCTCCTCACCGCCTAGCAGAACGCGACGATGACTCTCTTGTTCCTCTTTCCGTTGTTCTTGAAATCCGTGAGCTGCAGCCTTCCAATCTCCTTCGTGTTCTTCACGTGCGTTCCTCCGTCCGCCTGCATGTCCACTCCAGCTATGTCGACCACTCTCACCGTCTTGAGCCTGCTTATAAGCTCCCTTCCTGGCTCCGTCCTCACGAGTTCCGGATTTTCAAGCGCCTCCGCCTGCGGAATGTATTTTATCAGTATCTCGTGGCCCTCACTCGCCACCTCGTTAGCCTTCTCTATTATCTCCAGCGCCTTCTCCCTGTTCATCCCCTCGAAGTCGAAATCGATTCTCGCATGATCCGTGTATATCTGCCCTCCGGTGCACATCCCTGACGAGTGGAAGTGAGCCCTTATCACTCCGTCTATCAGGTGCATCGCGCTGTGGAACCTCATCGCCGAGTACCTCCTCTCCCAGTCTATGGTCCCGTGCACTTCCGTACCCCTTTGCTCCTCGAAATCCCTGTCCAGAACGTGGACAACATCGTCTCCAGACCTCTTCACATCCACTACCGTGTACTGCCTGCCTCCCACGGCGACGTTTCCGGTATCGCTCGGCTGACCTCCCCCGGCAGGGTAGAAAGCGGTCCTGTCCAGAACCAGCTCTGGCCCTTCCGCAGAAACCACGTGCGCATCAAACTCGCGGAGTTCCATCCTATCCAGATAGAGCTTCTCTGTCATCAAACCACAAACACTGACTCTCGCGGCTCAGTAGCTGCTCTTCGAGACTCCCATAGCCCCTCCGGCGCTGACCTTCTCAACCGTCGCTTCGGGCAACGACTCGTATGCGACTCTCGAGTTCCCCAAAGTGAGCACCGCCACTACGGCCACAGCGGCGATAGCTACCGAGAAGATGTCATGCACGGCCAGGTACCGGTACGCGAACACGCCTGCGGTAAGCACCCCTATCACAGCCCCGAGGGGGAAGCTGCCCTTCGCCTGGACTATCACGAGCACTCCGGATATCAGCGACAGCGCAGCCAGGGCGGTGCCCATCAGAAGTATAACCGTGGGGTTGGCAATCGACATCGCAGTAGCAAGCGCCGGCAACTCCCCGGGCAGCCCCGTAAGGCTCTGGTACGAAGAGATTACGAATATCAGGAAAACAAGCATGAACAGACCAGAGGCGACGAACCCGAGAGCGCCATACTTCGTGACCTCCTCTGTCCTCACCTCCGCCGATACCTTGTCTATGTCGTCAAGGCAGTAGTAGGCGTTGCCGTGCTCTACTATGTCCTCGTAGCAGAACGCCCTCTTGCAGTAGTCGCATATCGCGTAAGCCTTCCTCCAAGGGTGCAGCTCGCACGACAGGTGCGATGCAATGTTCTTCATCTCTTTCACGCTGACCCTGCGCTCCGGAACGCCCGTGCTCCCCATGCCAGGGATCTGCGGAGGCGCTTCCTCGTATCCGAGTTTCTGCTCCAGCTCCGTATTCAGCAACACTTCCGCATTCTGCGCAGACGGCATCTGGGCCTGAGGCTGCGGAGCCTGCACCGGAGCAGTGACCTGCTCGACAGCCCTGGCCGTTTCCTTCTGCACGGTCTCCCGCTGCGCTATCTTCTGGTCGAGTGTCATCCCGTCTTCGGGTCTCGGCGCCGGTTTGGGCTTTGGCTTCAGCCATTGCGCCAGCGGAGTCTCGAGCTGTGGCGGAGGCTGCTCCGCTGCCCCTTTCTGCTTTTTCTCAGGAACAGGCTTCTCCTTCCTCTTTTTCTCGGTTTTCTTCGCTTCCTCTGCTTCCTGCCCCTCTCCCTCTCTGGCCTTGAATATCAGGAGGTCGTCGGGGTTCACCGCCATGCGCTCACAGCATTTTCTTTGCCCTGTCTATCGCAAGCCTCTTCTTCTTCTCGAAAATTCCGCGATGCTTGGCGCAGCTTATGCAGTACCATACCTTCCTTCTCTCGAAGAACCGGACGTCGTTGGTGTTCTGCATGCCAGTGTTGAAGCTGACAGGCTTGTCGAACATGACCCCTTTGTTGCGTGGCACCGCGCGGCCGCACTGGTCGCAGTGTACTGTAGTTTCTTTGCCTCTGCTCACGTTTACACCTTGTTGGTATCGATTACTATACATACAACAAGATTATTAATGGTTGTCAGGTGGAATATTAATGTGTTTAGGCGCCAGGGCGCCCCAAAACGGCCCACGGGTAAAAACATGAAGATTTACATAATAAGCGACGATTTCAAGAACAGCATAAGCGCCTCCAACATCATAGGCTCTACTGGCAACGGGAGCGTGATAAGCGAAACGAAGAGCGAGGACGTGAGGGAGCTGCTCGGTGACCTGAAGGCGAACATAGATTCCGGATTCGACCTAATGCTTCTAATGTGCCACGGCGCTAAGGACGTGGCGATATCCGCCAACAAGCTTGCCGGCGTGCGCGCCGTTGTCTGCAAGGACCAGGAAGACGCGATAGAGGCGGTGGGTTACACGCGCGCAAATGTGATACTCATCGATACGGGGCGGGTGCCGAGGAATGGTCTCGAATCCATTATAGAAGGGCTGCTCACACAACAGGAGGAGCCTGCGCCTGCTTCGGCTCCGTCGCCCGTTCCTTCAAGGCGGCGCCAGGCAGAAGAAGCTCCAGTCCACGAAGCGCACCCGCAGCCAGTCTACGAGCCTAAGGGACCGGGCATGTTCTCCACCCTGAAGGACAAACTGGGCTCTGTCACGCAGCGCAATCAGCAGCAGAAGCCGATACAGCAGTCAAAAGCCAAACCCGCAGCAGCAAAAGGCTCTGTGAAGGACGATGCCAGGGATTTCGTCAAGTCGACGAAACAGAAGGGTCTGGTTAAGACGCTGAAGGAGACATTCGGGGTCGAAGATTAGGCGCGGGTCAGGGAATGAGCTCAGATATATACGGGTGTGACGAAGCCTTCAGACTGACGATTCCAGCTATACGGATAGCCATCGCTAAAGCAATGGCGGCGCAGAAGATAAGCCAGGCGGAGATTGCGAAGAGGCTGGGGGTGGCGCAGCCGGCTGTTAGCAAGTACCTCTCCGGGAAGTATTCGGCCGATGTCCGTGCTGTCGAGAATTCGATAGGAAAGAGCCAGCTGGAAGATCTCATGAAGGTTGCATTAGCCGGCGACAGGACGCAAATATCAAGAAAGATAGACCAGTTGGCTGCCAGTAAGCGCCTCGTTGAGGAGGCGCTCGCGCTGATTTCTCCGGAAAAGAACTAACGATTGCACGATGCCGTAGACGCTGGTGCTGCATTATCGAGCAAGCTATAAATAATGTTCATGCGATTGTCTTCTTGGTGCCATGGCTGCCAGACGGACCATGGAAGTGACGGAGCACGGGAGAACAGTACAGGTAGTACTCCCTGCCGCCATGCCGATTCCTTCATTATTGAGGCGCGAGCTGGAGGGCTCAGTCAGGAAGTTCATGAGGCAGGAGCGCAAGCATGGAATCGGCAGGGTGAACGGCGGAAAGACTATGGTGAAGAGCCTGCAGCCTTACGAGATATCCCATTTCAAAAAAGGTCCGTATTTCCCTGCTACAACCACCTATGGGATGCTCCGCGAAGAGCATCTTGTAAAAGGGAGGAAAGAGAAGAAGATACTGCGGAGAGTGGAAGCGGAACTAGACTTCGGAGCGCTAGTTTTCAAGTTCATCTACGATTGATTATTTCCTGCGCCCCTTGAACATCAGTATCTCGCTGCCTGCATTCTCTATCTGTATTCTGGCTACGTCCTGCTTCTTCCTGAAACCGGAAAGCACGGCTTCCGCGAACCTCAGCCTGCGCGTGGTGTCGTAGATGTTCTCCATCATCTCGAAGTACTGCTCTGCGCTCTTCACATCGTTTTTCCGGAGCGCCTCCAGCACCTCCCTCTTCAACTCGCCGACAACGTCCATGAGGCCAAGAAGATAGGATTCCGGGACGACCCCAGCCTGCTCCACAGAAGGCAGGCGCTTCCCGGTCTTTATCTGGTAGAATGCCAGCGCCTCTACGTATTCCTGGTACGCCTGCTGTGTATGGTACTTGAAATCGGAGTCTGTTTTCATGAGTTCGTTGGCCCTTCTTGTCATCTCGGAAAGGCGCTTCTGCGCCGCAGCCCTGTCGTTGTTGTGGAGGAAAGTTATCGTCTGTCCCGCATCCCTTATTATATCACGCGAAAGCTCCATAACCTTGTCGAAATCTTTCTGCTTCCTGGAAAGATGCAGTGAAATGTTTTCTATGTCGTCCTCAAGCGTCATTCAAATCTCCGGCTCTGGAATTGTGGAACAGGTACTGCTGCGCGTATCCTTTGTACGATCCCCACATCCGGTCAGCTATCTCGTTAATGTCTTTTAACCTTTTCTTTTTCCCTTCAAAGTATAGCTTCTCCATCGCGCGCTTTATGTGGACGTCGATCGGGAACGCATTCAGGTTGCCGTAGCCCATCAGTATTATGCAGTCAGCGACCTTCTCTCCAACCCCGTCTATCTCCATCAGCGTTTCCTTCAGCCCGTAATAGTCGTGCGGGTTCAGCTTGTCAAGACTGATATTGTTCGTGCAGTAATCTGCAGCGTGCATAATGTACTTCGCGCGGAAGCCGGTGCCGCATTCCATCAGTTCTTTCTTTGTGGCGCCAATCAGGTCTGTGCTCTTCGGAAAGGATTTTCCCACAGTGTTGCCGTTCTCGTCCACGATGTCGGAGCCGTATCTGTTCATCAGGTCCTTCACGATCGACCTGATGCGCTTAACGTTGTTGAACTGCGATATTATGAAACAAACCGTTGTCTCCCACGGTTCGTTGAGGGTAAGTCTCATCCCCATGTAGCGTTTTATAGACGCATCAAGGTGCCTATCGGTGTTTATCTTCTTGTAGATGTATTGCATGTTGTCATCGAGCCTGAACCTCCTCCGCAGCTCTCTCTTCGCCAGGTCCCTATCAAAGCAGCTCGCCGAAAGTTCTCCATGCTCTACAGTGCCCGTGTGCCTTACCTTTATGTAATCCATCCCTGCAGGATACCTCACAGTATCGTTCGTATAATCTCCGATGAAAGTGAGGGGCTGGGCGCTCTCCACAGTGTGCGCGAGATTGAAGGTGTCGACCTCCATTCTAACGGCGTTAAGCTCCTCGCGCTTGACCAAATAATAACTAGACATAAGCCTTCTTCAGGAATTCAACAAGTTCTTTTATCGGCACGCGGACCTGCTTCTTGTCATCGCGATACCTCACTGTCACGGTGTCGGCGTCCTTTCCCTTCTCCACAGTCTGGTAATCCACGGTAATGCAGAACGGAGTCCCTATGTCGTCCATCCTCGCGTACCTCCTCCCTATCGAGCCCGACACGTCGGTGTCTGTCTTGAAGTGCGAGTTGAGCATTCTGTAAAGTTCCGCCGCCTTCTTCTCTATCCTCTCGTCCTTCTGCAGCGGAAACACAGAGACGTAGTAAGGAGCGAGCGCATACGGCAGCTGCAGGACGGAGCGCTCCGCATCCTTCTTGTAGAACACGTCTATGAGCATCCAGACGTTCCTGTCCACGCCGAAGCTCAGCTCGAGGACGTGCGGGAGAACCTTTTTGCCGTTGATGTTGACAGAAAGGTCCTGGTTGGAGCCCTTGCTGTGCGACATCAGGTCGTAATCGCCTCTATAGTGGAGCCCGCCGACCTCCTTGAATCCGCCCCAGCTCTCAACGTTAACCTCTATGTCCATGTGGATTTTGTTGTAGAACGCCTTTTCGTCTCCACCTTTCTCGAGGAACCTGAACTTCTCCGCAGGCACGTGAAGAACCTCTGTGTAGAACCTGTGGATAAGCGCCATGCGGTATGCATAGAACTCCGGCACGCCCTGCTTCACCAGCTCTCTTACCGTCACCTCCTCGTTCTTCTTGGTCTTGTAAGGCACCACATTCATTTTGCGCTTCTCCATCTCTTTTATCTGTGACTTCCACAGCTCTGCGTTGTTCCACTCGTCAGGGTCGAAGAACATCTGCAGCTCCGCCTGGATCAGCTCCCTCATCCTGTAAAGGCCCTGCCGGGGCGATATCTCATTCCTGTAAGCCCTTCCGATTACGGCAAGGCCGAGCGGTAGCGTCTTCCTCAGGACGTTGAACTCACGGAAGAAGTTGAGGTATGCGGTCTGCGCGGTCTCTGGTCTGAGATAACCCTTATCGGTCTTCTCAGGACCGAGGTGAACGTCGACCATCATGTTGAACGGCTTGGAAGGGAGCAGCTTTCCGCCGCACTTCGGGCACTTCACCCCTGCTGCGGTTATCACCTTATCTATTTCGACAGCATCAGCCCCTTCCGACACCTCCACCTTGTTATCGGCCAGGAGCACGTCAGCCCTGTAGTAAGTATGGCACTTCGAGCATCCCACGAGTATGTCGTTGAACCGCGCCGCGTGGCCGGATGCCACGAGAGGCTTCTCGGGAAGCATTGTAGTGCCATCGATGAGGTAGCAGTCCTCTCCCGAGTCTACGAAGTAGGAGAGCCAAAGCGCCTCGAACCTCCTTTTCAGCATCGAGCCCAGGTGGCCGTAGTCGTACAGGCCCGAGGCTCCGCTGTATATCTCTGCGCTCTGCCAGAAGAATCCCTTGCTCTTTGCAAACGCTAAGAGGTCGTCTATTTTCACGAAAAGCACTCCTTCCGCAGTTATTCTCTCTATCACATTTATAATAATATGGTGGCGAATAACCTACGTGAATTCATGGTAAAGTCCCAGTCGGCGATGGAATACCTGATGACGTACGGGTGGGCCATCCTCATCATCGCCGTAGTGCTGGCTGTGCTGTTCCAGCTCGGTGTCTTCAGCAGTGCGTCTTTTACATCAACTTCATGCACTGCGCAGGCTGGCTTTCTGTGCGCCCATCCGATAATGAACACGACCGGAAACGTGCTCATAACTCTTGGCCAGGCAGGTTCCCAAACAATCACGGTAACGGCGCTGGGTTGCAGCAATTCGACCGCAGAACCATCTTTTGTTTCGCTGCCAAAAGATATTGTACTTACTCCTGACCAATCCAACGCCACCTCAGCCGTGTTCCAGTGCCCTATCGTAAGCCAGGTGCTTGGGACACCATTCGCCGGCTATCTGTGGGTTGAGTACACGACACCTGATCAATCCACGCCTAGCTACGAAATGGTAGCTACGCTCACTGCGGTTGCAAGCACAACCGGCATAGTCGGCGCGCCAAAGCCCTCCATGTCATTTGTATCGGCAGGTGTCAATGCATACCAACCTCTTAATAATGCGCTCACCGCAACTGTTCCAAGCGGAGCCTCCCTCTATTTATGCGGTGTGGGTTCGACATACGGATCGTCACAACCAGCCAATTTTGTAATAGATGCCGGCAATTCGAATGCAGAATCCGGGCATCTCACATCGGGAAACGAATGCACCTACACCCAGACTTATAGCGCTGGCTACGCCTCTTTGGTAGGGATAGGCCTCAAACCATCAAATGGCTATACGACAAGCTATACGGTCTCGTCATCTCTTGTCGTTAGCCAATATGTGGACAGCAGCAGCGTAGCCTATACCGTCTCGGAGCCCGACTCCTTTGTTGTCCTTATCGCGGCTTGCGGTTACACATGTGCAACATCATCAATAACGTTACCCGCCGGGGCAGGCTGCCAGCAGCAACAGTATCAAGTAGCCAGCTCCGGAATCGCTTCATACATAGCCACATGCAGCGCACAGGCTGCGGGCTCATACACTTTCAGGATTGACACCACTGACGGAGGCAACCCATACAATGCAGTAATGCTAACCTCGGCGTATGTCTTCGCTCCGACCTGATGAACGGCTCTATCCTTCAATAGCGGCCGCACCGCATAATCATCAATAAAAACCTTCCAATCCAATGCACAGCATGGCGGCCCCTCTTTTCAGGAACAAATCGATAAAGGAACTTCTCGACCGCTACAAGCGCGTATGGTCCATCAGCCACGGCCTCCGCCTCATGGGGTGGGACCTCGAGGTCTACATGCCGGAGAAGGGCGCAAAGGAGCGTTCCGAAGCGAGCTCGCAGCTCGAGCTCATGCTGCAGCGCGAGATACTCTCCCTCAAGGCACTGACAAAAGAGGCGGCACTGGCAAATAACCTTAACGTCTACGAGAAGGGAGTGGTCCGCTGCAACCAAAGGGATCTGGACTACTTCACCAAGATTCCGCCGAAACTCATCGAGAAGATGGCAAAGGCGACTTCCAATGGCTTCATAGCCTGGAGGACCGCGAGGGAGAAGTCGGAATTCAAGATATTCAAGCCGCTTCTGGAGGAGATTGTCCACCTGAACAGGGAGAAGGCGGACAAACTAGGCTACAGAGGGCATCCGTATAACGCCCTCCTCGACATGTACGAAGAGGGCTTCACCGTAAAAGCCGCCGACAGGATGTTCGGCAGCATGATTCCACGCGTAAAGAAGATAACCGAGAAGATCCTTGCGGAGGGCAGATTCCCGCAGAAACATCCGCTCGAGAAGGTAAAGTACAGCAATGACGATGTCCGCAAGGTGAACGAGCACCTTCTCAAGGTCCTTGGAATGCCAGGCGATAGGTTCCGCATGGACCTGTCCGCGCACCCGTTCACCATGGAGATTGGCGGCAATGACGTCCGGATAACGACACGGTACGAGGGCATCGATTTCAAGACCTCTCTCTACTCCACGATACACGAATCCGGCCATGCGATATACGCGCTCAATTACGACCAGCGGCTTGAAATGACTCCGGCTGGGGGTGGCGTGTCGCTTGGGATACACGAATCGCAGTCGCGATTGTGGGAGAACATAATCGGAAGGAGCAGGCAGTTCACCGAACTCATTTACCCAAACGTGGTTAAGAACATCCCGTTCGCGCGGAAGTACAGCCGCGATTCGATGTACAAGTATTTCAACTCCGTGAAACCAAGCCTGATAAGAGTCGAGGCCGACGAAGTCACGTACAACTTCCACGTCTACCTGAGGTATGAGATCGAGAAGAAGCTCATGTCCGGCAAGATATCTGTGCCGGAATTGCCGCAGTACTGGAACGATATGATGGAGGAGTACGTAGGCGTGCGCCCGAAGAGGGATTCGCAGGGTGTACTCCAGGACGTGCACTGGGCGCACGGCAGCATCGGCTACTTCCCGACCTACGTTGTTGGCAACGTAGTCGGCGCGCTCAGCGTAGCCGCTATGGAAAGGAGTATGGGCAAGAGCGTGTTCTGGAACCGCGTGCGAAACGGTCAGTTCAATCCCATCAAGTCGTGGCTCGAACAGAAGATACAGAAGTGGTGCAGCGTGTATCCTCCTGACGAGCTGCAGAAGATGGTGTTCAGGACGAGCTACGACCCCAAGGCGTTCGTCGCGTACCTCGAGGAGAAGTACTTGAGTTGATACCATGATGAGGCAATGAGGCGACTAACTGCGCTCAAGGGTTACATATCCTTCTGGCTCTATATCATGTTCTTCAAAATCGGAGCCGGCCTTCAGTACACACTGCTCGCACCGCTCGGCGCACGCATCCTCCCGGTGTGGGTCGTAGGCGGCGTTTTGTTCATGTCCACCATGCTTCAGGTGATTCTAGACATACCTGCGGGCAAACTTCTCGATAAGTATGGTTATAAGAGGATGCTTCTGCTCGGAACCAGCGGCGCGCTCATAGGCGTTCTGGTGTTTTTCTACGGGATAACCCTACAGACTTTTGTTCTGAGTGTCTTCCTCGTCGACTTCGGATGGCTCTTCTGGACTCCGGGCACAAACGCTTACATCCTCTCCAATGCGTCAAAGACGCAATCCATCAAGTTCATGGCCTACAGGGACGTGTTTGGCGCTTTTGGCATAGTGATAGGCGTAGTTTTGCTCCCGTTCGTAGTCAACGCAGCCGGAGGCGTTCTCGCAGTACTTCTCGGCGGCGCGCTCGTTGCATCAATGATAGTGCTCTCCATCGCACCGCGCGAGCGGAAACAGATCAACGCTGAGAAGAATCCAAACCCGCATCTGAACACCCATGTACAGAGGGCCTACCTCTTCGCAAATGCGTCAAAGGCGATAAAAAGGCTCACGCCGGCCAGCACTCTGCTCCTCCTTCTCGATTTTTCGTCAGGTATATTCTATGGTGTGGTATGGTTTGTCATCCCGCTCATAATAGCGTCCGCGCTCTATAATGGGGTCCTGCTAAGCGCCGGATTGGCCGCAATCGATTTCACCACTATCATCGTGGGCTCGTACCTTTCGAGGCTTACAAAGAGCAACACACTCAAGGGGCTGATATTTGCTGGGTTGGTATTGTTCAGTGCATCTGGGTTCCTTCTTGGAACGAGCTTTGGAGCGGTGTTCATCCTTTTCGCGATTCTTTCCTCTACTGGTGACGAGATGGCTTCGCTCCCGCTATGGGTGTGGCTGCATCAACTTGACAAGAAACACAATCAGGATGGCCTTATATCCGGAATACTTGAACTGGGAAGCGAGCTCGGCTGGGCGCTCGGTCCACTTACTGCAGGCATATTGTACACCATTGTTGGTCCGTCTTGGGCAATCGCGTTGGGTGCGATACCAGTGGCAGTTGTGCTTTGCATATACTACTTCTCGGTAAGGAAACACGTGATAAAGATGTCGTTGTTCATAGTGCCGCCTAGACCGCACAGGGCACGCCACAAATCGTGAACCACAGGCATCGGAAGCCATTTAAGGCTTAAGCGCACAGCATAGACTACATATTCTGTGATTTCTTGAAGAGAAACGCATTCGAAGAACTGAGAGAGAAGATGCTCCAGAGCGCGAAGGAGGGCATAAAGGAAGCCTACAGCAGCGAGGAGTACGCGCTCATACAGGCGATAAACGCCTACCTTGAGGCGAGCAAGTCCTACAATCTCGTGTACGAGCGACTGACAGAATGGTACGGAATCTATTACCCCGAAGTGCGTGTTACAAACCCGTCCACGCTTGCGCAGCTCGCCCTGGCGCTGACGACCGAGAAGCCGACCTACGACAGCATCTACGAAGCGGTAAAGGACGAGAAGAAGGCACAGCAGATATTCGAGCAGAGCAAGACCACCGCCGGGAGGAAGATGGGAACCGACGAGCGCGAGGCTGTGGTATCGTTCGCTGAGATGAGCGAGTCGATGAAGGAGAGCATGGAGTCGCTTGAAGATTACATAAAGAAGGCATCAGGGCGCATGCTCCCCAACACCACGTACCTTACCGACGAGAAGATCGCGGCTGAGTTGCTTGCCAAGGCAGGTTCGATGGAAAGGCTCGCCACAATGCCCGCCAGCACGGTACAGCTCCTCGGCGCAGAGAAGTCGCTTTTCAAGCACATAAAGTTCGGCAGCAAACCGCCGAAATACGGGGTACTGTTCAAGATGCCTGTAGTAAACAGCGCGCCGCGCGACCAGCGCGGCAGGATCGCGCGCGTCTACGCCACGAAGATAAGCATCGCTCTAAAGGCCGACCACTACACGAAGAAGTTCATAGGCAACGAGCTGAAGAAGAGCCTTGACGAGGCAGTGGCGAAGATAAAAAGCTCACCGCCGCGTCCCGACAGGCCCCAACAGGAGCAGGGGAGGCAGCGATTCCAGGGACCGGTAGGGAATTTCAGGCAGCAGCGCCAGCAGCACAAACCATACCCGCCCCGCGGCAGGCCTGACAATAGGAGACACGGGAAATGATCAGTCCGGTTCCTCCTCCAAATCCACTTCTATCCTCAGCAGTTCGTGCAGGAATCCTGTGCCGAAATACACGCCAGTCCGTTTGTATATATAGAAAACGAGATCACCCATCCGCTTTCTCGCTTTGCTTCCGAGCGCGACAAGGAACGGAGGCTGCTCCGCGGTTCCGCTAACCCGTATCTCCACGGGCTTCAGGGTTCTGCCGTTGAATACCCCAAGGACCTGAAGTTTCATTCCGAGCGGAACGATGTCGAAAGCCGCAAGCTGTCCTCCAAGGTATTGGCGGAAGCCGAGCTCCTCTTTCGCAACGATGCTTAAGTCCTTGTGATATTCTATGTCGGTATCGCTTGGGCAGGCCTGTGCGTAGAGATTGTCGAAATCCGAAAGCAGAATCTCTTTCATGTCGTCCCACGTCATGTCGCCTGGCTTCCTCCCCTCCATCTTTCCAATATAATACTCAAGCATATCGTCATCGAAGAAATCCTGGTTTGGGTGGGTGTGGATGTCCATCACTGCGTCGTAACCCCTCCTTCTCAACGACCTGAGCTGCCGTTCCCATGCGCCGAGCTCTTGGGCTGCGCCATCCTGCCTCATCACCAGACCCTTTGCAGGTTCGTAATGCGCAAAGTCGGCGATTTCTCCATCGTGCTTCCCGGCGAGCAGGCCTGCTGTCTCATAATTCCTGGTCAGGTCGAAAACAAGGTCGTCGAGCACCCCTGCGCGTATTTCCGCCTTCGGCAAGTCAAGGATTGGGTAGCAGGTCGGCCCTGGTGCCCTTACTCCGTGGAAAAAGTCGACAGCCCAAACGCCGTTGTTGTGTCGCCCTATCACATTCAGATTACGTTCAAAGAGCGCCTCCTCGGAAATGCCTCGCCGCATTGGCAGGGAAGACATTTCCCTGAACCTACGTTTAAATGGCATGAGCTAGTGTGAAACCGAAATAATATTTAAAGATTGTTGCTTGTTGCTTACTGCTTATTGCCGAGGTTTTGCGTTAATCTCAGCATATATGCGCTGCTCTAACTGAGCTGCCACTTGCAGCTGCTGCCTCCAGTTTCTCAGCCATACGCAGATTGGAACCCACTCTATGGCATTCGTCCTGTAGGCGTTCACCGCATTCTTCACTATCGATTCGAATTCTGCCCCGAAGTCCATACCGAAGCTCTTCGGCTCCTTGCAGAGCTTTACTATCCTGTCCAATGTCGGTGTTGACCCGCCCATTGTTTTGGGAGCCGTCTCCTTTAGTCGAGATTGCATGTGCTGCGATGGTGCTGATTTCGGTACCGGTAATGTCATAACATCACAAAATCATTTTCTTCTTGAAATATTTAATTCTGCCTATATAACAGAGGAATAATTATTGCAAACAGCTCCGAGTGTCTCAAATTTGTCGTCGAAGACCGACAAGTTTTTACAAAAAGTAAACCCATACGGCGGAAAGTATTTATATACATCAGAATACCGAAAGATACCATCAATACTGGTGTAATCATGACAGGGCAAAGTCACAATTTCGGTGGAGTCAACGAAGCGAAAGGACTGAAGAGTGCCGAAGAGGGCACTCTCGCTGTAGAGGAAGAGGAGGGATGCGCTTGCGGCGGGCACGGTGGCTGCGGCTGCGGGGGCCATGGCGCTTCAGACGATGAAGGATGCGGCTGCGGAGGTCACTCTGCAGGCGGCGACTCATGCGCTTGCGGCGGGCACGAAGAAGCCCACGCCTCCAAGAAGGAAGACAAGGTGGAGTTCGAGGAAGTGAACAGCAAGAGACCGGAGACTCCGGACGTTGCAGTCTCGGCAGAAGACAAGACGTTCGCCTGCTACCATCGCACCATAGAGGAGATAGAGAAGATGCCTGTCATAGAGAAGACGATGACCGTCTGCCCAGAGTGTAAGCTCATCATCCCGGGAACCATATACAAGGACGGAGACATGGTGATGATACGCAAGTTCTGCCCCGAACACAAGTGGGCAGTAGAGAAGTACTGGGAAGACTACGACATGTACACCAAGATGAAGAGGTACAATTACTTTGGCAGAGGTGTGGACAATCCAAACTACCTCGGTCAGGGACAGAACTGCCCGTTCGACTGCGGAATCTGCGAGCGCCACAAGACGCACACAGGTCTGGCTAACGTAGTGGTCACGAACCGTTGCCACCTCTCGTGCTGGTACTGCTTCTTCTATGCGAAGGAGGGCGAGCCGATTTACGAGCCGACAGTCGAGGAGCTCGACAAGATATTCAGGAACCTAAAGGCTGCGAAGCCTATCCCGGCAAACGCTCTCCAGATAACCGGAGGCGAGCCGACCATGCACCCAGAGATAGTGGAAGTGATAAGGAGGGCGAAGAAAGCCGGCTTTGACCAGATACAGCTCAACACCACAGGCATCAACCTCGGGTTCAACCACCAGATGGCCAAGGACATAAAGCAGGCTGGATGCGGCACCCTCTACATGAGCTGCGATGGCGTATCTCCAAGGACGAACCCGAAGAACTACTGGGAGGTCCCGCATGCACTTGACGCCTGCAGGGAGGCGAAGATAGGCATAGTGTTCGTGCCTACAGTAATCCGCGGAATCAACGACCACGAGATGGGAGCAATGATAAACTTCGCGCTTAACAACATGGACGTTGTACGCGCTGTAAACTTCCAGCCCGTATCACTTGTAGGCAGAATGCCAACCAGGCTGAGGGAGAAGCAGAGAATCACGATTCCCGGAGCGATAAAGCTCATAGAGCAGCAGACCAACGGTGCAATCCGCAAGGAGCACTGGTTCTCGGTGCCTTACGTAGGCGGAATCAACAAGTTCATAGAGGCGCTTACCGGGGAGTACAAGTACGACCTCTCGATACACTTCGCGTGCGGGGCTGCGACATACCTCTTCCTTGACGACAACAACAAAGTAATACCGATAACCGACTTCGTCGACGCTGCAGGAATGGTGGAGATGCTCCAGAGGGCTGTCGATGAGATGCAGGGTAAGGGCCGCATGGCCAGGAAGGCTATCGCCGTGAAGACGCTTATGAGCCTGCCTCGCATAATCGACAAGCAGAAGCAGCCGAAGTCGCTCAACTTCGGAAAGATGCTCACAAACGTCTTCCTTAAGAATGACTTCAACGCCATGGGGGCTCTGCACAGCAAGACGCTGTTCCTCGGGATGATGCACTTCCAGGACGAGCACACCTACGACATACATCGGGTAGAAAAGTGCGACATACACTATGCCATGCCGGACGGGCAGATATTGCCGTTCTGCACGTTCAATGTCTTCCCAGAGGTATACAGGGACAAGATACAGAAGCAGTACTCGATACCAGCGAAGGAGTGGCAGAAGATAAGCCCTGGCTGGAACTACCGCCAGGATAAGTACATACGCAACGTTCAGAAGCTCGAGCAGGATCCTCTCTTCATCAAGACATACGCCAACATGAAGGACTACTTCGCCCTCCCGATAAACGGAGGCAAGCCTGTTGCGAACTTCCCGGTGTTCAAGACGAAGTATCCGCAGCCTGCGCCTGTAGCTCCAAAACCGATAATCCCCGCGATAGAGGAGAAGGAAGCTGCATAATTATCATTCATTCAGTCATTCAATCATTCAATCAATCCACAGGCAATGGAAAAGACAGTGGTATAGATGGACAGAAGAGACACGGCACAAGTGGAAAAAACCGAATCGCAGTTCGCCAAGGAAGGAGAGGAAGCAGGTCAGGGCGAGTCGCATTTCATAATGGAGAACGGCAAGCCGTTCCGCATGCCCTACCGTATCATCAAAAAGGTGACGTTCTCCAATCTCAACCAGAACGAGCTCATCGACATACCGCATGTGGCGCGTCTCCAGTACCGGCTCCTCCTTTTCGATGCAGTGATAAAGGCGAAGGTTGACTACCACAAGAGGTTTATCCGTATAATATACAACCCCCCGCACGCAGACAACAACCGCGAAAAGATATCGAGGGAAAAGCTTATAGAATTCCTTGCAAACGAGGGCGTGCACGTGAGCGCGTCTCCGGAGGACACGGTGGAGGTCGATTACGACTACTTCAAGGAGCACTACTCATACGCCTATTTCCCGCCCAGCATAAGAGAGTCGCCTCCTTACGGTTACACCAGGGAGGAGTGGAAGAGGCTGAAGGCAGAGAAAGAGAAGGAAAAGTACAGAGCCGAGCATCCGGGAATAATAGCGAGGCTTCTCGGGAAGAAACCCGGCATGAAGAAGAAAGGATCGGGACTTAAGCTGCATCCCTGACTGTTTTTTACGGTGCGGTGTATCCGCTCTCCCAAGCGCTGCTGTATGTAACGCTGCCATACGCCTGGCCGTTGTTGCCGTTTCCAGAGTAGTCGTTCGCGTTGCCGTTGAGCGGCCACCAGCCAACTAGGTTCTGCGGGCGGGTCGGGGCGCCACCAATCCCTGAAAGGTATATTGCATTAACCTCAGATGGGGAGAGTGTGGTGTTGTATATCTGCAGATTTGAAAACTGAATTTCGGTTATCGCGCCAAGGTTCTGAAGCACGCCTATTATGACGTTGCTGGTTGTAGCTGTCCCCGTCCCTGCAGGGCCGCCTCCAATGTATGCCCCATCACGGTATAAATAAACATTTCCGCCAACCCCGTTATACGTGTATGTCCCAATAAAATTGTACCACTGCCCCAAATTATAACCAGCGAACATCTCCTGATTTGCCCCACGCACCATTTCGATATTATAGTTACTGTCTCTAATCTGCCCGGTGTCATAATTATCATCAAAACCCGCGGCATAAAATTCGTTTATGTGTCCAGTGGTTTGCGAGACCACATTAACCCATATTGAAATAGTCATGTTTCCCGTGGTAGATATCGTCAGGCTTGGCGAGTTTAATGCTTTTATGTAAGCCGGTGATCCGCCGCTCTGCGGTTCTATCACTTGCATTACGAATTCTGGCAGCAGCCCGTTGCACTGCCCCTCCAACGACACTCCCGCTACGGTCCTGCTCACTTGACACGAACCAGCCTGCGCGTGGGGCTGGAAGTTTCCTGCCGAGAAGATTCCCATCTGGAAGAGCACGGTGAGCACCACTGCTATGATTAGGATCGCCCATCCGTATGTCATCAGGTATTCCATCGCGGACTGCGATTTACATTCCATGCTAGTAGATTCGAAAGTACAAATAAAAAGCTAACTACCCTTCGTATTTCATCTCTTTTACTAGAGTGAGCTCGCAGGCTACCGCAGGCTCCTCAAGCTTGAAGCACTCCAGAACTGCTGGATGGAGCTCCCCGAATATTCCTACCAACTCATCGTTAACCACTACCGCCGCGCACCTTCCGTCTACATATGAAGGATGCTTATGTTCCTTTATCCGGAACGGATCCCCAATCACGTTTCTTACCGCCGCCTCTACTACACTCTTCGCCTCTCCGAAGTTAGTCTTCGAATGCTCGCTCACGAATGCGAGTCTCACCGACTCGGTTACCTTGCCGTCAGCCATGTTGAACACCTTTCCTACCTCAAACAGCCTCTGCGGCATCCTCTCGTTTGTGGATATCGAGAGGTCCTGCAGCAGCCCGGGCAGCAGGTCGGTCCTGAGCATAGATATATTGAGCGACTTGGAGTCTGCAAGACTCACGTAGCGCGACTTGTCGTACTTGCACACCATGTCATCGAAATTGATGGTCTCGTTGGTAAGCATAGAGTTTATCGATTCCGTGTACCCAAGGCCTACCATGAGCAGCGCCACCCTGTTCTCCAAATCAATGAGGTCGTCGGAAAGCCCGACAGAGCTTCCGCTTATCGGCAGCGGCTGTATCTTGTCGTATCCGAATCCTATCGCCATGTCCTCTATTATATCCTGCTTATGGATGACATCAACGCGGTACGGCGGCACGGATAAGAGCACACTCTTCCCGTACTGGCTTGCGAAATAACCCATCTTGTTGACTACGCCTATCACGGAGCTCTCGCTTATATGCACTCCTAGCGTGCGCTCCGCGCCAGACAGCAAAACCTTCATCTCCCTGTATCTGAGAGACGGGTTCTCCCATGCACCCTTGCTTCCTGCATAAAGCACATTCACCGGGTATATATCAGCACCCATATCTATCAGCGAACACGCTATCAGGTTCGCCGAGCTCGCCACCGCATTCGCCGAAGTCCCTGTTATATCTACGAATATGTCTGTATCATCCTCCTTTACGCGTGTCTGCTCAGAATTTATTATCGGTATGAGCGCTATGGTCTTCTTATCGTCCTTCAGGTAAGGGTACACCGCTTCCTTGCCTCCCTTCTTAATCCCCTTCCCTCCGCTTCCTGTTATAGTATGCGAGTACTCCTGCCCTTTCGCGGTCTCCCGCATCACCTCCCCGAAGCTCATCTTCTCCTTTTCGTTGAGCGGCGTAATCGTGCCTTCGCTTACAGCATCGTAGACGAGGTTCCCCTTTATCGCCTCCAGATGATGTATTCCTATGGCCAGCTTTTTCCTCCTTCTCCCATAAGTGTCCGCGAACTTGTCAGTGAAGTTTATCATGTACTTCAGCCTGTTGCCTTTCAGGTTGACGTCGCGGGCTACTATTCCCGCTATATAGGGCCGCACCTTCTTCACCGCCTGCGTGACCCCTATAGTAAGGGCGGGCTCGTTCTTTATCCTGTATTGCGCCTCTGCAGGCACCCTCTTTCCAGTGAAGTTGTCGAACGCCCTTATCAGGCCTGTGAAGTCCAGAAGATCCGGCCTGTTCGGGGTGAACCCGAGCTTGACCTCGTCGCCGTCTACTCCTTCTATCTCTATTCCGAGCTTGGGAACCAGCTCCTCCAGCGCAGCCTTCGGATAGCCTTCCCTTTCCAGGTCTTTGAGCGAGAATGCTACTATCGGCATCGTTACACCTTTATGTTCGGCCTGGAGCGCAGCCAGCCGACGTTGTTCTTGTAAGGGGTCACTATCGAGTCAAGACCCATCATTCGCGCGCTAAGCATGAACCTTTCCAGGCCTCCGCCCCACGCCAGCACGGTCCTGTTTATCCCGAGCGCCTTCGTTATCTCCGGTCTTATTATCCCGGCCCCTGCGAGCTCTATAGTGTCACCGTGTTCCTCGTCATAGTAGTAAGCTTCCAGGCTGGGTTCGGTGAACGGGAAATATGAAGGGCGCAGCTTAACGTCCTCGAACCCGAGCTTCGCGTAGAACTTCTTAAGCGAGTCTATGAGGTTCGCGAAGGTGAGATTATTCCCGATTATTATGCCTTCGTACTGATGCAGCTCAGCGAGATGTTTGTAGTCGAGATTTTCGTTCCTGAATACGCTGCCTACCGAAAAGAACTTCTGCGGGTAGTTCTCGTTCACCGCATTCGCCAGCTTCCTCATGTACCTAGCCGACAACGCGGTGACGTGCGTCCTGAGAAGGGCCTCCTTCGCCAGGTTCTCGCTCCACTTCTCTTTCCATCCGAGTTCGTGCATAGCCCTCACTTCCTCTACCGCTTCCATATCCGTTATGGATATCTGCCGCGGGTTCGAAAGGAAGAAGGTATCCTGCATCTCCCTCGTCGGGTGGTCCTGCGGCGAGAAAAGGGCGTCGAAGTTCCAGAACGCTGCCTCTATGATTGGGCCTGCTATTTCAACGAACCCCATCTCAAGCCACTGCTGGCGGACATAGTTGATGAACTCCCTCACCGGATGCAGCCTGGCTGGATATAACGGCTCTACGGGAGCATTGATGCTGTACGGCCGGAAGCGTTCTTTCCTCCACGCGCCGCTTTTTATCATATCCCTGGTCAGCGTGCCGATTCCCGCCTCTTTTTCCGAAGACAGGAGCCTGGCGGGGTCCTGCAGCGGCGCAACGGAATCGATTACGCTCCTCTCCCTGACCGTAAGCAATCCTCTCTTAGCAAGCACGCCTATCAACTGCTGGTTTTTCTGCACAACTGCACCTGCTCCAGGTCCGGCAGACGCAAGCTTCTGCAACAGGATCCGCGCAGGATATTCCCGCTCTTTAGCAGCCTCCTTCCCGACCTGCGTTATCACGGCCATCCCGCCATCGATCATTATCCAGGCATTCTTCTTCGCCCAGGCGAGCGCGATTTGGTCCTTTATCCCCCGAATATCGAGCTTTCCGGACTTGAACACCTCCTTCAGCAGCCGCTCTTCGGGAAAACCGTCAACGTATTTCTCGCCCTCCTGGGTCAACGCGACCTCGCTAGCCCCCTTCCTCTTCACACCGACAACCTTTGCCTGCGACAGGTTCTCTATAGCCCACATCGCCGAATCCTTGGGCAGGCCGCTCATGACGACTATATCGTCGAAGCCCAGCTCCTTCTTTCCCTTGAGCGCCTGCAATATCTTTATCTCATACTCGTGCAAACTGCCACCTACCTCCCGACCTTGTAATAAGTATACACAATAAATGCAGCTATGGCAAGCGCCAGAAGCAGATACGCCACGCTGCTAATCCAGTTTCCCGCATCTTCGAAGAACTGCAGCACTTCGCCCTGCAGGCTCTGCTCGACAGTGAACGTAAGATCGAACTTCGAAAGCGGCTCGTTGGAATACCACGAGAAGCTCGTCGCGTTCCTGTAGCCCTGCGAGAACCCGAAAGCCGGAGAGTCTGGAGGCGGATATACAGAATCGAGCTTGGCCCCCTGCGGCAATATTATCGTCAGCGTGGTATTCTCTCCGAGGACCACCCCGCTCTCCGCATGCTGGAAGTTGAAGACGTCGTTGTTGAAGCTGTACACGAACGTCCTCGGAGCCGTCTCGTTTACCGTGGTAACGTTCGTGACAAGATAAATCATCTGCAGGTAGGCTATTTTCCCGTTGTTGGAATTTATTAGCGGTCCGGGCACAAAGCCGAAGTCGTATATGCTGCCCTTCGGATTGAGTATGTGCTGCGTAAGCTCCGGCCCTATGATGTTCTGCCACTGGCTCAGCGTCAGGTTCAGCGCCAGCCTGTCCTGCGTGTACTGCGAGACGGAGGTGTTGCTCACGCTGACTCTCAGTATCTCGCTGACGTATGCGCTCGTATTTGTTTTCAGCGACACCGTAGTGTTGACCGCAGTGACTATGTAAGTCGCGTTCGCCGTGCCCAGAACCAGAAGTGCCGCAAGCAGCACAGCTGTAATCGCAAGTCTCATCTACTACCTACCTTACCAATCTCTTCTGCTGGCATTAATAAATAGCTTTTGTATCCTCGGAGAAGCTGTTTTTAAAGCCTCCATCACTATCATAAATCATGAGCGCCAAATCACAGTCGATTTTGGAGTACCTGATGAACTACGGCTGGGCCATCCTGATGATAGCGGTGGCGGCCCTAGTCGCCTACCAGCTCGGCTTCTTCGAAGGATCGAACTTCACACCATCGGTATGCATAGCGCAGGCTGGCTTCACATGCTCCAACCCTATAATCAACCAGACGGGTTATGTGGCAGCGGACATAGGGAACGGCCAGGGCACCGCGCTCTATCTGACCGGGGTCGGATGCTCCCAGAACGATACCGTGCCGCCGATAATGCCCCTCGCCAATTCCGTGTATTTCGGACCACAGCAGACCAGGCGTGTTTCCTTCTACTGCCTCGGCTCACAGCAGCTCAGCCTTGGGGCAAAGTTCTCCGGTACTCTGTGGCTCGAGTACAACACCTCGAGCGGTCTTACGGGGCAGATAGCGGATATCGCCGCTTCCACGGAGACGGTGTCGCTCAACAACTGCCCGGGTAACCAGTGCATAGTGCCACTCACATTCGTGACCAAGGGCACGAACTTCACAACCGCCAATTCCGTGTTGCTCACAGTGCCATACCACTTCAATTATTACATCTGCTCCGGCGCCGAAACAGGTGCTGATGGAACCTACATCACAAGCGAGACGTGGAACTCTGATATTGGCGGGATAGGCTACTGGGCCGGTACAGGCCACCAGCTCGTCAACACGTGCGGCTATACCGTAGGACCGGGACAGGCGATTGGATGCGGCGGAGCACAGCCGGTCGCCGCTGCTGTAGTCGGATATGGCACAACGAGGCAGCAGGCGCCGACAATATACAACTCAATATCAAACACCCTCACGTATCCGATAAACATTGGAGGGAGCACCTCTATAATAGTCATAAGCGCCGGAGGCACTGACGGGATTGCCAATGTCGTCCTTCCGTCCCCGAAGTGCACCGAGAGGCAGTTCGAGGGGACAGCCCCGAGCAGTTACGTCGCGACCTGCGAGCCCCTGAACACCGGCAGCTATACAGTGTCGTATACGGCCAACACGAACACCTGCAGCGGCGCGACAACGGGCGACGCCTACATATCCGTGTACGAGTTCCCGCCGTAAGCTGCTATCGACAACGAAAAGAAAAAGCTTTAAAGACGAAGAACGAAACGTGTGTGGTACAGGACCAGGAGGGTAATTTGCGTTCGCTGTCTGACATGCTTGCCGACTCTAGCATATTCGCCAACCGTGAGGTTCTCTCTCCGCACTACACCCCGCAGAAACTCCTCTATCGCGAGCGAGAAATAAATAACATAGAAAAGGCGCTCGCGCCCTCTCTCAAGGGCAATAGGGGCAGGAACCTTTTCGTCTATGGGAAGACCGGGACAGGGAAGACCTCCTGCCTGAAGTACGTCATAGAGGAAGTGAAGGGAATACCGAACACCAGGGCACGGATATCATATGTGAACTGCAGGATTTACAATTCAAGATTCAGGGTCCTGAACAAGATAATAGGAGACCATATCCCAACCTATGCAAGGAGGGGGTACGGCGCTGTGGACCTATACGAGAAGCTCACCACGTGGATAGAGGAGGATAACAAGATACTGGTGGTCGTCCTAGACGAGGTGGACCTGGTAAAAGACCTCGACGACCTGATTTACACGCTTACAAGGATAAACAGCGACATCAAGGCTGGCGGGGTGACGATAATAGGGATATCGAACAAGGTCTCGTTCAAGGAAGAGCTTGATCCGAGGAGCCTCTCGACTCTCTACGAGACGGAGTTGGTGTTCGCCCCCTACTATGCGACAGAGATATACGCCATACTGAAGGACAGGGTCGGCGCGGGATTCAAGAAGGATGTGGTAGACGACGATGCTATCCATTACATTGCCGCAGCTGCGGCGAAGGAAGGCGGGGATGCGAGGTTCTCGCTGAAGGTGCTCACCCGGGCGGGCGAAATAGCCGAGGAGAGGGGACACCAGAGGGTAACTGTCAAGGAGGCGGAGGATGCGCTGAAGATTTCTGAGAACGAGATTGTCTACGACGTTATCGCAACGCTTCCCGAGCACCAGAAGATTGTCCTCTACGCAGTGGCTATGCTTACGCAGAGCGGAGGCTCATACAAGAAGCTCACCGACGGAGTCGATACCTACCTGTTCAGCGGTGAGGTCTACCACCGTTACAAGTCGATTTCGGAGGGGATACACAAGGATGCAAAGAGCGAGAGATGGTACAGGAAGTACCTCTCAGAGCTGGAGATGCAGGGCCTCATAGTCAGCTACGAATCCGGGAAGGGAATACGGGGTCACACGAAGCTCATCAAACTCCTATATCCTACGAAGAAGATGTGTGACGTCCTCGAGAAGGAGATATTCGGGGGAGGCGAGGAGAAAACGCCGGCACCTGAGGACGCTAAAGCCGAAGTCTAATCCGCCGGGCAATGTCGCAATCCCATGCACGCTACAGAACGGCCCTCTTGTCTCCACTGACGCTGCCTTTACCAACATCATTCTCACCAGACGGGCTTCCCGAGTTCCCGAGTCTTCCAGCCTTCTCAGATAGCACTATAAATAATAGCGGCAGAAGGTATTGCATGGAGTTTTACGACATCGTTTCCGAGACCTGTGCGTTCGAGCCGCAGTTCGCTGAGCGGCTCGGATTCAAGAGGATTTTCATTCTCGGCAAGGAGATAATCGCGGCAGGCAGCAAAGGGATAGGCAACAGGGAGGTCCCAGCAATCGCGTTTGGAAGGGGGGAACAGCTTTTTCAGCTGATGAAGCATGGCGCAAGAGCCGTATCGGTAACGGATTCGTACATCGACAGAAGGCTTCTTGCATCGATGAGGGAGCGTGATTGCATACTCTGCATGGCGATGAGCACGATTACGGCGTCGTACGGAGTCGAACGGTCTAGGAACATCTACAAGATGTCAAAGCTATTCAAAGAGGCAAGAAAACTGGGCATAGAAGTGGCTTTCGCCAGCATGGCGAAGGACAGGAACTACATGAATTCGTACATCCAGCTTGTGGAGCTGGCAAAGCTGGTCGGCGCAGACGAGCAGTACGCGCGCCAAAGCCTTAACAAAATAACAAAGTCGATAGGCGAGAAGTGATGAAGGACAAACACAGATACATAATGGTTGAGGCGAGCGTTCCGTTAATCGGGGACGAGAAGGAGTTTTTCTACGCTCTCACAAAGGAGATATCGCGCTGCGTCGGGGAGGCGAACCTCCACAAGGTAAACCCGAAGCTGATGAAGTTCACCGACAGCCAGCACATGGTAATAAAATCAAGCCTGCAGGGCGTGCACGACCTTATCCTTTCGCTTGCGCTCATAAAAAGAGTGAACGGCAACGAGATGGCGTTCTATACGCTGAAGAGCTCTGGCACGATAAAGGCCCTGGAAAAAGCCAAAGCAACGGCTAAGGAGTAAAAAAAGTCAAACAGCACCATGTTTTCCCACCCGAAGGCAGTACAGGCATGGCGTGGACAGGCTTATCTTCCAAGTTCGAGATGGGTTTGGGAGTTGCCCTGTCCCTATTACCGTTTGACAAGATAGCTTCTTCCTTTAACATTTATAAGGTTTTTGATTCGCATCACAAGTGATAAATATTAGGGGAAGCGATTGATTGAGGGTGACGGAATGGAAAGGAATTACATACCGGAATACACGGCTACTACGGAACAGCTTTTTGGGACGAAGAAGTTTCCGATAACCAAGGCGAACGGCGAACAAAGGCCTACCTCTGCGATCCTACATGTCATATTCATGCGATACATGAAAGAGAACAAATTAGAGTTCGAGATTGGAAAAGCAGAAATCACGCGCTTCAACAACGGTGTCGAAGTCTTTCATACTGCGTGTGGAGAGGATACGCGCAGGCCAACCGCAAGGATAGTCCTTAAAGGCGGGTCCAAGGAGCTAGAAGATGGCAGCTTCATTCTTGAAAAAGGTGTAAAGGTAGGCGTTGAATTCATGAACCCCAATGAGGTGAATGAAAACTGTGTAGCATCGCTATGGACAATACTAGATAATCCCTACAATGCAAAGGATCCGATGCACCTGTTCCTTCATGTACTCGACGAGCTGCAAGAAACCATTATAATGAAACCAGGCGCGCTGGCAAAGGCCACGCCAGAAGGTATGTTGCATATCTTAGAGATACTCAGACAAGCAGGAGTGGATATGGATATGACTGCGGCACAATTCCTCGCAGAACACGAGCGGATAAGGCTGGATGTGATTCTGCGTTTCGTCCACAAGATGATCAAGATTGTAGAAGAGGAAATGTCCCAGAAGACTCTCCGAACAGCACAGCAGCCACTAGAGCTGCAAAGGAAAGTGCCAGAGGTGGAGCAGGGCCACCCCATTCAGGAGCCCATAATCCAGTCGCAGTCAGCAAAGTAGCTAAATTTACCTCTTGAGTGGTGAGACATCACATGTTAACATCAACACCAAAAGAAAAACATGAAAAGCCTGTTATTCTTTCCGATGGCACAGTATGGGAACCCTATCCTCCGCTTCTGCTGAAGCCTCCGGAGCTGAGATTGTCAATAGAGGATATAAAAAGCATGCAAACCCGAAGGACACGTTCCTTTCCAGAGCTTCCAGAATCGAATCCGGACTCGAGGGCGAAAGCGGTCAAGCTTCTTGAATCCGAGCCGACAAGGGAAACCGCAAAATCCCTGCTAGATAAGGCTCACTTCGATGTGCTCAGGGAGATATTCATATTGTGTTCAGACCGTTCTGCCGAAATGAATATCAGGATAAAGGCGCACAGGTGGCTAAACCAGAGGATATCGTGGTTTGGAACGGCAACGCTCCGGTCAGCGGCGTTAGATGAGCATCAGGAGCTAGTGAAACTGGTGATGGATTCGCTGTGGCTAGCGGACTGCCGCACCGGAATTTTCGCCCCGTCAGATCTCCTGGACTATCTGTAAACATAGAACAGCTTTATCTCCGCTTCTCCTCGCTGCACATCCCGCTTTTCGCGTCGTAATGGTCTGCGCATACCCTCCTCCCGCATAGCTTGCAGCTGTGCACGGCTGCCTTTTTCTGGCAGATGTCACACAAAATCTTAATTTCGGCCATCCTCTCGCCCTAGCCCACATCGTCTTCTCCGAACATGTTCTTAAAGTCAATACCTCCAAGCTCTACCCGCGCCCTCTTCAGCGAGAGAGGCCTGAGCCCTTTGTTCTTGGCGTACTGGCACTGGTACCTTATGTATCGTTCGCTTATGTTGGTCTGCGGATTGACGGTCTTGCACAGCGTTATGTATTCGGATATCACCTCCACAGCCCTGTCCACCTCCAAGCCCTTCTCGTTGACAAGATATGGAGCAAGTATCAGGTTGACTGTGCGGTGCCTGCAGTCCTCTATCGGAGTGGAAAGGAGCTTCTCTATCCATGACTTGGTTGCGCCCGGCTTGGCAGGGAGGACGCTCTGCAGCACCGGCCTCTTCACCTCCCTCGCCTTCTCGAGTATCGTTCTCGGTAGCTGCTCCGGCTTCGGGATTCCTGCTTCGATAAGGTTCCTTATGGCCACCTCCACCACCTTCACTAACTTGTGCCTGTCGAGGGCGACTGCCCCTCTGTCGAGCCTCTGGTTCACAAGTCTGAACTCTTCGGAATCTGGAGTGTTTCTGAGGAAGGAAGCTACTGGTATCGTGAAGTCCCCATCCTGCCTTTTTATTACGATACCCAATTCAATTCCCAACTTTTCAAGGTTGCCGTCGCTGTCGGCTTCGAGCGCGTCGGCAGCCCTGCGAGCCTCCGCACCAGCATACCTCATAGCAAGCAGCTTTCCTCCTTTCATAGCGCCAAGCAGCATGCGCGCGTATACGTAGCTTGCGACCTGCTCCGGCTTTCCATATCCTATCTGCTCGTACGCGAGCCTCTCCTCCTGCAGCGCCTTCTCCAGCCTGGCCTTGCCTATGGCGAGGGGAATCGGATCTATGCTCTTCATGTCCATCTCCTTCACCACCTTTTTGGCTTCTTCCGAAAAGGGGTACTTGTATGCGAAGTCGAGCTCCTCTTTTGTGTACAGGGAAATCACTCAAAGTGTCAAATCAGCAGTATATCATCAATACTATTTCAAAAAGAATAAGGTATTTAAAGGGTAATTGAGATATATGAATTGGCGTGTGTTAAGGTTGCTTATACTTCCCCACCGGGCACCCTTGACACTGCCATTTTTTGCCCTTTAGCTGATGCTGTATTTAAAATGGGTCAATCCAGAGGGGGAGGCGAACGCATAATATTTGGGGTCGGAAAGCAACCCACAGAATCTATTAAACATTTACAAGATGCGTGATAAATCGTTATTCAGAAACCTTTTTATATATGAATGGCTATTCATACATCATGCATAAATCTTTCGAGGGAATAGTTGCGATATCAGCCGTTTTCAAAAATAGGAGATACGTGCTTGCGTTCATTACGGCTTTCCTAATATCATTAGTCATCTATTCCTATCTTCTAGAGAGCTCGTCTCTAAACTTTGGCGCCCCAAAAATAGCTTTCGGTCTCGACGCATATGCTTTAGCCGTTTCCCTATCAATCAGCGCCCTGCTCTCACTTTCTGTAGTCCTGAGCGCCTTCTCGGTTTTGAATGGGATAGCCGCAGGGACAAAGCTGGGTTTCGGCGCAGTTGTAGCTAGCATAGCGCCGGCCAGCCTGTGCTGCACGTCAGTAATACCGGGCATGCTGGCTGCATTCGGTGCGTCTACGCCGACCATAATAGGGGCGACCGGAGCGCTGCAGGGTCCTTTCGCTGCATACGAGCCGCTCTTCATTGCAGTTTCTATCGCGTTGCTTTTGCTTAGCGTCTTTCTTTCTGCAAAAAGGATAACCAAATGCTGTATGGTGAACAAAAATGGCAAGCAATAAAAAACTTGTAACAGTGTTGATTCTTGTACTAGTCGGCATAGCCGTTGTGCTGTCTTATGAGAACCTGAGCAACGGCGCAAACAGCAGCAGCGCCAGGCCCAGTAACGTAACAGTAGGCTCTCTCGCGCCTAACTACGGCTTTTTCTTGGAGAATGGATCAGAGGCCAATCTATCAGCATACAGGGGGCACCCCGTTGTCTTATGGTTTGTGGCTACATGGTGTTCGTCGTGCGCCCAGGGGAACCAGGCAATCAACTCAAGCTACCAGTTCTTCAAGCGGCGCGGGATAAGGATTGTAGAGCTCGAGCTGTACAAAGACTTAGGATATAGCGGGCCGTCAATAACAAACTTTGTCAGTTCATATGCACCCGATGCGTACTCCAATGGCACGGTAATACCCGCATATGCTGAATACAACATGACCGCAAAATACGACCCGCAGGGCTATCTGGACATATATTACCTGATATCCGGAAATGGGACGGTGTTGTACATAAACGGTTCGCCAGAATCGACCCTGGGCCAGCTCGAGCAGGCGATAAACGCTTCTGCAGAGTGATCGTATGGAAAAGCTAGAAGTGAAAACGTTCTTTTTTGCCATAGGCGACTACAGCAGGTTCAGTATACTGGCAAAGCTTTTAGAAAAGGATTTGAACGTCGGTGAGATAGTAAAGGCTACAAGTCTGGAGCAGAGCAATGTCTCCCACCATATGTCCTGCCTTATGAATTGCGGCTTTGTGAGCGTGAAGAAAGACGGTAAAGCTAGAATTTACAGCATAAACTCGGAGATAAGACCAATGATCAATAGCATGATAAGGCATATAGAGAAGTACAGGAATGATATCATATCATGCGACATCGCAGACAGGTCATACATTTCAAAGGTGATTAAATAGAAGAGTTCGAATACGCGATACTGGGCCAGGGCTCCGCAGCGTTCGCAGCTGCAATAAAAGCGAACAGCCTCGGAATCAAAACGGTGATGATAGGCAAAAATGCAACGAAGGGAGCCATTCTAGGAGGAACATGCATAAATGTGGGCTGCGTGCCGAGCAAGAGGCTCATAACAGTAAGCGCGTTCGTGGCGGAGAACCGGAAAGGGAGATTCTCAGGTGCAGATTACAGGCAGGGTAAGCTTGACTATGCAAAAGTCGTAGCAGAAAAAGACCAGCTTGTAAATGAACTCAGGGATGAAAAATACAAGAATGTGCTGAAGAACTTGGAAAATGTCACCTACATCAACGAAACAGGCTCATTTGCAGACAAGAACGTGATAAAGGCAGGCGCAACCGAGGTTGGCGCCAAGAATATTCTCATCGCAACCGGGGCAAAGGCATCAGTTCCTGCAATAAAAGGGATAGAGAAAGCGAAATACCTCACGAATGAGGAAGCCCTATCGCTAAAGAAGCTACCGGATTCTCTCATAGTAGTAGGCGGAAGGGCGCTGGGATTGGAGTTTGCACAGCTGTTTGCCAGCTTCGGGGTCAAGGTTACCTTGCTGCAGAGGAGCCCCAAGATTATCCCAAACTGGGAGCCAGAGGTGAGTGAATACCTCGCGAGATATCTCACCGAGGACGGAATCAGAATAGTTACAAACGCAACTCCGGTCAGCATCAGCACGGGAAACACTCTTAAGGAGATAACCGCGCAAGTGGATGGAAGGGAAACAACGTTCGAGGCCAATGAGGTGTTATTTGCAACAGGAAGAAGTGCAAATATAGAGAGTCTGAACTTGAATGCAGCCGGTGTACAATTGAACGAGAGGAATTTTGTAAAGGTGGACAGGAAGCTAAAGACCACGTCGAATAACATCTACGCTGCAGGAGATGTTACGGGAGAGCCGATGCTCGAAACGCTGGCTGCAAAGGAGGGCAATGTCGCAACCTCAAACATTTTCGAGAAAGCCGGCAGGGAGATAAACATAAACGAGGTACCAAGCGCCATATTCACTTACCCCGAGGCCGCCATGGTCGGACTGACCGAAGAGCAGGTCATAAAAAGAGGGGTGAGATGCAGCTGCAGCCCAGTAAAGTTCGAACTGGTAGCCAAAGCCGCGATAACCGGCGACACGAGAGGAGTAATAAAAATAGTGATAGACAACAAAACGAAAAAGATAATAGGGGTCCACATCCTTGCGCCGCATGCGGCAGACCTTATACACGAAGGTGTTCTTGCCGTGAAATTCGGACTAACAATAGACGACATTATAGACACGGTGCACATCTTCCCGACGCTTAGCGAAGGGTTCAAGCTTGCTGCACAATCGTTCTACAACGACCTGCATAACCTGAGCTGCTGTACCGAATAAAAGAAGTCATTAAGCGGAATTATAGCACTACCTGAAAGCTCTGCAATAAATCATGGAGTCCCGTTGTTATAAAACTTCACAGGAACCAAATTCTCTGCGATTCCTTCTATTTTTGCGATCGGTATGTTGGAAGGCGACACCAACGTCTTCGCGACCTGTACAAGAACTGTAAAGATGGGAAAGAAAAGATACGGTACGAAGCGCATATACAGTAAGTAGAAGATGGAATAAACGCCATGTCCTACACGACTGCTGAACTTCAGGAATATTTCATGAAGTTCTATGACAAGTTCATCGATGAAGAAACATTCAGAGCGCATCTGAAAAAGATGGGCGCGCATTTCATAGAGGCGCAGAATCACCTGGTGGGCCTGCGACAGCAATCTTTATAAATCCTTGGGGGCTTAACTATATTCACTGCTTTTCCCGCAGGCACTGCTTCGGCAGGAGGGATTACATGGAGAAGGAACAACAGGATAAGCTAACCGCTTTTATCGCGGAGAATAAAGGAAAACGCAAGTTTACGCAGAGCGTCGACCTTACCGTCAACTTCACCGGCATCGACTTCAACAAGCAGGACAACAGGCTAAACATGCAGGTACTGCTCCCGAACGGGAGGGGCCGCGATACCCAGGTGATATTCTTCGCAGACGACAAGAACCTTTCTGCGAAGGCCCAGGCCGCAGGCGCCCAGGTAGTTCCGAGCAGTGAGCTCCCAACGATCGCCAATGACAAGGCACGCATGAACGAGCTGCTCAACAAGGAGCTTCTGGCGCAACCGTCGCTCATGCCCCAGATTGCAAAGGCGTTCGGTCAGTTCCTCGGACCACGCAACAAGATGCCGCGGCCTGCTGTCGGCAGCGACGTAGGCGCCACTATCGCAAGCATAGGCAAGAGCATTTACATCAGGAGCAAGGGCAAGTATCTCCCAACGATAAACTGCGTGGTGGGCACCGAGAAGATGACGCCCGAGGAGATATCCGCAAACATCGATGAGGTTGTGGGCTCGCTCTCGAAGAAGGTGGGCAAGGCCCACATCAAGTCCGTGTACGTGAAGATGACAATGAGCAAACCGCTCAGGTTATGATTATGGCAATGGGAAAGCAGCAGAAGGTAAAGTTCGTCGAGGCCGGAGCGAAGGAGCTCTCCTCCTACAAACTTGTGGGAGTCGTGCCTCTGGCGAGCATACCAGATAGGCTCGTCCAGAAGTCGAGGAACGGAATGAGGCAGAGCGTTCGTTTCATAATGGGCAGGAAGACGCTGCTTTCCAGGATTCTGGAGAGCAACGCCAAGACGAAGCACCTCTCGAAGGAGCTCACGGGCACATCCGCGATACTCCTCAGCAACGATGACCCGTTCGCGATTTACAAGAGCTTCAAGGCCAACACTATCAAGCTGGCCGCGAAGCCGAACCAGACCAGCCCGGAGGACATACCTATACACGCGGCGGAGACGAGCCTGCAGCCAGGCCAGACAGTGACCGAGCTCAAGCAGGCGGGAATCGACGTCCAGATACAGAAAGGGAAGGTCGTCATAGCAAAGGACAAGATACTGGTGAAGAAGGGAGAGAAGATCACCCCATCGGTGGCGAAGGCGCTCAAGATACTCGACATAATGCCGTTCAGCGCCACAATCCTGCCATCGGTGATGTTCGCGGACAACCTGAATTATACTCAAAAGGTCCTCAGCATCGACCAACAGAGCGTGCTCAACGACATACTGCACAGCTTCAGAGCTGCATTCGAGATATCGATGAAAGGAAAGCTCGTGAACGCTTACACAATCCGCCCACTCCTAACAGAGGCATTCAGGAATGCGATGGCTCTCGGGGTGGAGGCGAAGATTCCGGAGAAAGGAATCATAGAAAAGGTAGTGGCTAACGCAGCACTCGGCGCTGCTGCATTAAACAACATGGTGAAGCTTCCGGAGAAATCCGCAGAGGCGGCTCCGCCTGCATCGGCATAATCATTCATACTTAGGTGAAAACATGGAATACGTATACGCGGCTCTGCTGCTTGACGCAGCGGGCAAAGAGGTATCCGAGAAGCACCTTCTCGAGATAGTGAAGGCAGCGGGCATAAACCCTGACGAGGCCATGGCAAAGGCTGTGGTGTCTTCGCTCAAGGACGTCAACATAAAGGACGTGATAAAGAACGCCCAGACTGCGCAGGTCGCGGTTGCTGCTGCACCTGCTGCTGGCGCACCTGCTGCGGCAGCTAAGAAGGAGGCTCCGAAGGAGGACAAGAAGAGTGAAGAGGAGGCGGCAGGCGGATTGGCCGGATTGTTCGGTTAAACGCGGCGCTTTCCGTGGATAGCATACGCATCCACAGCGATCTTTCTTTCTTTGTCGGAAGTAGTGCAAACTTTGCACTTTTTGGCACAGAACAGGGAGCAACGTATAAAAAAGTATTCCATGTATAAATGCAATAAGGAGATAGAATGGATGTCTATGTAATGAAGCCTCATTGCACGGGTTGCTCGCACTGCTTCGATGTGTGCCCTGTAGCTGTATTCGAGATGCGACCGCTGGACGGCTCGAAAGGAGACATAAACGCCGACCATGCACCAGAGCAGGACACTTGGAAGGGCGTGAACGACCCCAAGTACTTCGCAAAGTGGAACAACGAGGTGCAGAAATGCCATGACCACTTCAAGGAGAAGAGCGTAGCCGTCAACGGACCTTCATGCATACTCTGCCAGGCTTGCCTGATAGAGTGCGAAGGAGAGTGCATCGTCATCACTGATGACCAGGGACAGGTGTATCACTCGATATACAAGTAAGGCAACTGTTCACTATATTCTCTTTATTCTCTTCTGCCGTGCTTTTGCCTTCTGTACCTGACTAAGGCTGCGTTGCGGCCAGGCTACAGCTACCATGCTTATGACCTGTAACGGAAGATATAAAATATATAAAAGAGTGCGGTAGCACGCTGCGGGATTATTCATCCTCGCCCTTGGGCTTCCTCACTGTCTTAGGCCTTCCTCTCCTCTTCTTCGGGACGTATTCCTCCTCAGAGTCAGGCTCCGAAGCGGCTTCATCTCCGTGTGCCGGCCCCTCCTCTCCCTCCTGCGATTCTTCAGATTCAGAAGCAGAAGGCGCTTCTACCGGTGTTTCCGGAGGAGTCTCCATCGACTTTATGGCACGAACCTCCCGGATGCGGTCAACGAAGAAGGTGAGCGCAACGCCGAACAGGAATGCCATGAGCACGCCCTCTATAAAGTAGTTGTTCAAGAAGAGCCAGATGCCGACCGCGAATATCGCGATCTCTGCGACCCCGAACTCCTCGAAATACTTTCTCACCCCGCTCTTCCTCTGGTACGAGTATTCCGGAGCTCCATAGTGGCTTCTCACAAGGTCTGCAGAGTAAGTGAGCATTATCCCGAGCGCGAACGCCACGAGTGCGGCGAGAGCCACGCTGTTATTCACGAAGAATAGGACGCCTGCGGCGAACGCCACCGCCTCCAATATCCCGAACTCCTCTACCTGCTTTATTATTCCTGGAGAGAGGTCCATGTGCTGCTTGCGCCCGCGCACCATCCTCCTCCTGAGCCTGCTAGCCCCTGCGGCTGTTATCGCAAGCCCTCCCACTGCAGGAAGCGTCGGCGGTATAGACAGCGGCGACTGTGAGCTTACCGGAGCCGGCACTGTCGTAGTGGTTGTGGGGACTGTCGGCACAGTTGATGTAACATTGTGCGATGTCGCTGTTGTCTTGGAGTAGCAGGACTGTAGCGTAACCGTGAGGTTCCGTCCAGGCACTATCTGGAGAAGCAGAAGGTTTGCCTGCACCCCTCCGCCCATGTCCGCTACATAATTCTGCCCGGTGAACAGTGTCTTCTGCACCCCGTTAATCGAAAAGTTCGCGAACACGCCATCTATGTAAGTCGGCACTACTACAAGGCTGCTGTTGAACTTCGTAGTCTGCCATTCCTGATTTGTGAGGAGGCCTCCCTGGATGAAGCAGCCAAGTTGCTGCGTCGAGAACCCTGCGCTTGGCGGTGCGCTCTGCTGCTGCTGGTTTGAGCCTCCACCTCCGCCACCCCCTCCACCGCTTAT
>JAJZNR010000024.1:129804-148156 GCA_021811605.1 Microcaldota archaeon
CCTGATTTGTGAGGAGGCCTCCCTGGATGAAGCAGCCAAGTTGCTGCGTCGAGAACCCTGCGCTTGGCGGTGCGCTCTGCTGCTGCTGGTTTGAGCCTCCACCTCCGCCACCCCCTCCACCGCTTATCGTTGTCGTTGCTGTAGCTGTTGTCGTTCCTGTAGTCGTGCCTGTGGTGGTGCCTGTAGTGGTGGCTGTTGTCGTGCCTGTCGTTGTTATCGTAGTTGTAACTGTCGTAGTACCTGACGTCGTTCCGTATCCTCCTCCTCCGTTGGCGATGCATGGACCGCCGTTGCAGCATAGCGGATTTCCGCCGCAAGTCCCGCCGCCTGTCCCTCCTATTGGAAACGCTCCTACGGATCCGCCTGCTGGAGCTGCAGAAGTATTCTGCGAATGCATGAGCGGCAACAATACGAAAGCCAGAACTATAGCAACTGCCCCTGCGAAAATCAGACCTCTATTTTCCATCATGACTCACACCCATTTTCCTACCCGATCATATGGGTGTATTTCCGAAATATATATAGGTTTCTACCTGCGTTTTCGGTTGCCTGGCGGTATAATATAGTTAACATTTGCTACGGTTATTTAGATTTTTACACGCAAATATGCTACACGCAAGTCGTAATTCATTACGTTTTTTGCCGTATAGCGATTCCGATGATAGAAAATGCGAAGCAGCCATTCTCCGATGAGGAGAGCCTCGGAGTACTGAACAGTTACGTCAGGAGCTGGTTCGAGAAGAACTTCAGCGAGCTGACACCCCCGCAGAAATACGCGTTCAAGCTGATTTCCGAGGGCAAGAACCTCCTAATCACCGCGCCGACCGGCTCAGGGAAAACGATGTCGGGCTTCGTCGCGATAATAAACAAGCTGTTCGATTATTCCCTCAGGGGCAGGCTGGAAAACAAGGTCTACTGCATTTACATCTCTCCGCTACGCGCCCTGAACAACGACATCTACAGGAACCTGCAGCGCCCGCTCGAGGAGATATTCGAGACGGTGCGAAAGGAGAAGGGTGTAAACATAATAAAAGAGGGAATACGCAAGGTCACCATAGGGGTGAGGACCGGCGACACTCCGCAGAGCGAGCGCGCCAAGATGCTGAAGACTCCGCCGAACATACTCGTCACCACTCCCGAAAGCCTCGCCATCCTCCTCAATTCATCGAAGTTCGTAGAGAACCTTAAATCCGTCGAATATGTGATAATAGACGAGATCCACGAACTCGCAAACAACAAGCGCGGGGTGCATCTTGCGCTCTCCCTCGAAAGGCTCGGCCATATCACGGACGGCCGGTTCACCAGGATTGGGCTCGGCGCCACGCTGTACCCTCTGGACGAGGCCGCGAAATACCTTGTGGGATACGACGGCGCGCAGCCGCGCGACTGCCTCATTGTAGACGCATCGTGGAGCAAAAAGCTCGACGTCGTGGCGAAGAGCCCGGTACGCGACCTGATATACGAGGACGACCAGAAGATAGAGGACGAGCTCTACAAGGAGATAGACCGCATCATAAAATCCAGCAAGGCAACCCTGATATTCACAAACACGCGTTCCGGCACCGAGAGGGTCGTGTTCAACCTCAAGAAAAGATTCGACTACGGGGAGGACATAGCTGCGCACCACGGCTCGCTTTCAAGGGAGTCAAGGCTGGAGGTGGAGGAACTCCTGAAGAAGGGCAATCTGAAGTGCGCCGTGTCGTCAACAAGCCTGGAACTCGGGATGGACATAGGGGCTATAGAGACCGTGCTGCAGCTGGGCTCCCCGAAAAGCGTAACGAGAGCGGTGCAGAGGATAGGCAGGGCCGGTCATTCTTTCAAGGCGACGGCGAAGGGGGAGATACTCGTCCTCAACAGGGACGATCTTGTGGAATGCTCGGTGCTGCTGGGCGCCGCGCTGAAAAGGCATCTCGATTCCTTTGCGGTCCCGCAAAACGCGCTCGACGTCCTGGCGCAGCATCTTGTCGGGATGTCGCTCACCCAGAAATGGGATGTGGACGAGGCATACTCTCTGGTGAAGAGCGCGTATCCGTACCACCAGCTCCAGAAACAGGATTTCACTGCCCTGCTTAACTATCTCGCAGGGAACTACGTTGGCCTGGAGAGCCGCAGGGTGTATGGGAAGCTGTGGTACGAGGAGGCTGAAAACACGTTCGGCAAGAGGGGGAAGTTCACTAAGGTAATCTACATGCTCAACCTAGGGACGATACCGGACGAGGTGGCTGTCAACGTGATAGTGGAAGGGACAAAGAAGTGGGTGGGCAACATAGAGGAGGAGTTCCTCACCAGACTGAAGCAGGGCGACGTCTTCGCCCTTGGAGGGAAACTGTACCAGTTCAACTACTCGAAGGGAATGAAGGCGTACGTTATCCCCTCTTCGTCATCCGCTCCGACTATACCCCCGTGGTACTCGGAGCAGCTTCCGCTCAGCTATGAACTGGCGAACGAGATAGGGGAGTTCAGGCTCGGCCTTTCAAATCTGATAAAGGACCACATAAACAAGTCTAAAGTCAAGAAGCTAAAGGGCACGAAAATGCCGAAGGAGATAGACAGTTACATCGGAGAGCTGCCGGTCGACCAGAAGTCAAAGGAGGCAATGTACTCGTATTTCATGGAGCAGGCGCTCTTCGCGAAGGAGATACCCAGCAGGGAGCTGCTCCTTGTGGAGTTCACGAAGGGATTCGATGACGACAAATACCATCTTATATTCCATTCGCTGCTGGGGAGGCGGGTAAACGATGCCCTCTCCCGCGCCTTCGGCACAGTGCTCGCAGAGACACTGGATACCGATATAGGCGTCTTGATAAACGACAACGGTTTCCTCTTCTCGTTCGAGGAAAAGCCGAAAATCACGGAGAAGGTTCTCGGGGAGGCGATATCCGAGCTTTCGCACGGCAGCATCTATCCGCTGATGAAGAAGGCGGTGCGGAACACGGAGCTGATGAGAAGAAGATTCAGGCACGTAGCCGCGAGGAGCTTCATGATACTGCGAAACTACAAAGGGTGGAAGATAGGCGTCGGCAGGCAGCAGGTCAACTCCCAGCTGATATTAAAAGCTGTGGAATCGATAGACCAGAACTTCCCGATACTGAAGGAAGCGTACAGGGAGATACTCAACGACGTGATGGACCTCCCGAGGGCGGAACTCACGCTCTCGAAGCTCAGGAAGGGCGAGATAAAATACAAGCTCATAGAGACGCCATTCCCGAGCCCATTCGCCCATAACATGATAACGTTCGGCCATGCGGATGTGATACTGATGAAGGAGCGCCACAAGTATCTGCAGCAGCTCCACAAGAGAGTGATGAAGAAGATTGGTGGATAAGTGCAGCTCACAAAGGACATCGAACTCCTTGAAGGTCTTCCAGTGGCTTATATAAGGAGCCTCGATGCTCTTGCCGTCGCCGACCTTCACCTGGGCTACGAAGGGGTGATGGCAAAGAAAGGGATGCTTTTGCCAAAAGTAAATTTCAAAAAGATAATGGAGACAATCAAGGAGGCCGCAGAGAAGACCAAGGCGAAGTCGATAATAGTGGACGGCGACATAAAGAACGAGTTCTCAGAGGTGGACCAGGAGGAGTTCAACGAGCTGTTCGATTTCGTCAAGTCGGTGCGCGAAATGAAGCTAGAGCCGGTGCTGATAAAAGGCAACCACGACAACTTCGTGGAGCGGTACAGGGAGCCGTTCAACCTGAAGATATATGCGCAGGAGGCGCGAATCGGCGACTACCTCTTCTTCCATGGAGAGGAGCTGCCCTGCGAGATCAAGGGTGTAAAGATGCTCATCATGGGGCACGAGCACCCTGCAATCGGGATAATCAACGCCGCCGGACGCAAGGAGAAGGTGAGCTGCTTCCTCTCAGGAACCTATAAGCGGATACCTCTTCTGGTCCTCCCTGCCATGAACTTCTACGCTGCCGGCGTCGACATAAATTTCCAGAGCAGGGCAAGCCTCCTTTCTCCGGTGTTCGGCACCGCGAACGTTGACCATATGCGCGCCATAGCCGTGGGGTTCGGCTCTACGATGGACTTCGGAGAGATAGGGAAGCTGAGGAACCAGTGATCATCTAAGGACTGCATAGTAGATTAGCGGCAGCACATTGACGAGCAGCGCTATTCCGACCAGCGCAGCAAGAAGCTTCACCTTCCTCTTGTCCTTAATGTTCTGTTGGTAGATGCGCCAGCCGTCGAACATCGGCACCGGTAGCATGTTCCCAACAGCCACCGCAAGGTTGAGGAGGAACGACAGGCCGAAGAGAGTGAACAGGAAATAGACGACGCTCGGATAAGGTCCAGTCTGGTACGGTTCGTATACGTCCACCCCTATCAACCCGCGCGTCGAGTTGTCCACGGATATCGCCGTGAACGAATAGGTCTTGTTTGGGGTGGTCACCGTTACTGTCTTTCCAGGGGTGTCGTTCGCAGCCGCGACAGTGAAGCTGCTCAGATTCTTTATCGGATATCCGTTCCACGCCACTATCTGCATTCCCGGTTGCAGGATCCCGTTCGCCGGATAGTTGAGATACACGCTCTTTATCAGGACCACGTTCTGGTATATCCCCGGGAGCGCGTACAAAAGCACAACGACGAACAGTACGAAGAATATGACCGTAAGCAGGAAGTTGGTGGATATGCCTGCCGCTATTATCCTGTTCTGCCGCTCCACCGATAATTTTTGGATAGCATCCTCGTCAGGTTCCACAAATGCCCCCATAGGTATTATCCCGAACAGGACCAGCCCTACCTTCTTCACCTTTATCTTTTCTATGCGCGCCAGAATCCCATGGGAGAGCTCGTGCAGTATCAGAAGTATTATCAACGATACGATTCCCGCAACGAGAGGGATATCCACGCCGGGTATAAGCGGCGCAACACCCGGAAGCTGGTTCACGAGAAGTCCGGTCTGCGGCGAGCCGGAGGCTACGCTCGCGACGAACTGGCCCGTCCCGACCAATATCAGGCCGGCGTTGTAGAAGAGCAGCATCACGAAGTAGCCGACAAGCCCAGCCAGAAGCGAGATGGCGCCGAACGCGTAACCTATCAGGGAATAGCCGCCGAGGTACGGGCACCCGAGCTGCACGCCGCCTCCTGCAGCATTCTGTATCTGCTGCAGCGTTATGAACTGGAGCGTTATCTGGAGGCACGGGAAGAAGACGACGTAGAATATAAGTATCGCGATGAGACCCAGTGCGAACGTACCCTTGTTCACCTTGCCCCTGAGGAGCGGCCACGAGAGCAATCCCAGTCCGATGACGATCCCCCATATCGAAAGCTCGCGCCAGAATCCCTGATAGCGCCTCGACACCTTGTCTATGAAGTTGACTCCGCGCCTTGTTCCAAGCAGGTACATCCCCGCTCCTCCCGGCAGGCCGTTTATACTGGTTATCGCCATCCCGGCCCCTGCGAGCGCCACAAGCACGAACACCCAGCGCTCTATGGTGTTCATATAAGGGGATGCTATGCTGGCGTAGATCGCGAACACAGCGTATGCGAAAAGCAGCATATTGGCCGCAGCCCGCGCGCCGCCGCGAAGCAATGGCTTTGGACCTTTCTCCCTACCTGCACTCCCTGCGCTGGCCATCCAATCAACTTCCGCTCTATAAATCCAAACACAAACTATAAAGCTTTGGCTTGCGATTCGGTCGCAAGGTAGAGAACATGGTCAGCCTAGGGGCAGAGCTGGTGCTAATGGCGGTGCTGATGTGGGCGCTCTCATCCATAATGTTCAAGCGTGTCGCGGTCGCCCTCGGCAACATAAAGACCGGCATGTTTGTGATAGGCGCAGGCCTGATACCGATATCGATATACGCATTCTATGCAGGCTCAGCCATCTCGCTTTACGCGTTCGCGCTCTCCATTGTCTCTGGCCTGTTATTCGGCGTTGCTGCGCTGCTATACTACAAATCCGTAGAAACGCAGCAGATTTCCAACACCGTGGCAATCGGAATGATACAGCCTGTCCTGATATTCGTGTTCAGCATCCTTGTGCTGAAAGAAGGCATGACACTGGCGGAGATAGTTGGCGGAATAGTGGTCCTCGCAGGAGTCGGGCTCGTAAGCATGACCGCAGGGCTGCGTTTCAACCGAAGACTTATCCCTGCCTTCCTCGGCCAGGCAATATGGGCATTCTACTGGATGGCTCTCTCCCTTTCCATAGTTTCATCAAGCCAGGCGGCGATGCCGCTCATGATATCGAGGATATTCGCTTTCCTCGTGGTCGTCCTTGCGTACAAGGTATTCATACAGAAGAAGGCGCCGCGCATGAGGGGCTTCAGGACTCTTGCGAAGCACACCTCTATTTTCGGAACTCTATCCGGTATTTTGGACGGCAGTGGAAACCTTCTTTATTCCAATGTCGTGTTATTCGGTGCGCTCGCGGTCGGGGCTGTGATCCAACTCACTCTGCCGCTCATCGTAATCGCCCTCGCCTGGGTTTTCCTTAGCGAGAAGCTCACCAGGGTTCAGGCCGCCGGAGTGTTGATAGCCATAGCCGGAGCTTTCATACTCACGGTTTGAAGCTCGCTCGCCGTAACGCACGGCAAGCCTTTTAATCCACGCACCCCAATATCAGTGGTGGAAAACACAAAGGTGCAAAAAATGGAGGAGTGCGAACTTTGCGGCCGGCAGCTTAAGGATGTTTATGTAATAGACGTCGAGAACGTGGAGATGAGGGTATGCGCCGCCTGCGCCAAGGGAAAGAGGGTGTTGCGCACCGAGATGGAGAAGCCTGCGCAGAGGCGCGGCAGTCCCGGTCCCGCTCCTATGCCGCAGAGGCCTGCAAGGGAAGAGGACATGGCGCTTATCGAGGGCTATGGTGGCGCAATCCGCAATGCGAGAGAGCGCATGAAGCTCCCGATAAAAGTGCTCGCCGAGATGATAAACGAGAAGGAGCACTACCTGCAGAGAGTCGAGGAGGAGAAAACGGAGCCGACGATGGCGCTCACAAAGAAGCTGGAGAAAGCCCTGAGCATAAAGCTCACCGAGGAACCGCATGAGGAGGGCAGGGTCCAGACAAGAAGGGCTACCGAAGCCACCCTCGGAGAGTTCGTAAAAGAGGAGTGACAGCAGATGTCAGTTGACCTGAGCAAGCTCGTTGCAAAGAGGAAGCTCGCATTCGAGGAGCTCAACAACAGGACGCTCGCGATAGACGCCTACAATGTCCTCTACCAATTCCTCTCGATAATACGGGGACCGGACGGTACGCCGCTCCACGACGTCCACGGCAACGTGACCAGCCACCTCTCCGGACTTTTTTACAGGAGCATAGAGCTCATCGGCTACGGCATCAAGCCGATTTACGTGTTCGACGGGGTTCCGTCCTCGCTGAAGCAGAAGACCATAGAGGCACGCATACGCCATAGGGATGAGGAGCGGAAGGCGTGGGAGCTCGCCAAGGAAGAGGGTAAGATGGAGGAGGCGAGGGCACATGCGATGGGCAGCACGCGGGTGACGAAGGATATAGTCGAGAGCGGGAAGAAGCTTCTACACCTGATGGGTATACCATACATGGTCGCGCCCAGCGAAGGAGAAGGCCAGGCTTCGTACATGTGCAAGAAAGGCGCCGTATATGCGGTGGCGAGCCAGGACTACGACACAATGCTTTTCGGCGCCCCCCGCGTGGCAAGAAATGTCACCATAAGCGGAAGGAGGAAGCTGCCGCGCAAGAACGTCTACATAAACATAGAGCCTGAGCTGATGGAGTTCGATGCGACTCTCAAATCCCTGGAGATAAACCACACCCAGCTCATATGGATAGGCATACTCCTGGGCACGGACTTCAACGACGGCATAAAGGGGGTGGGTCCGAAGACGGCTCTCAAAATCGCGAAGGAGGCGAAGAGCATAGAGGACATAAAGAGGGCGGTGAAGGAGAAGTACAACGCGGAGTTCGAGCTCGATATCACGGAGGTGCAGGACCTCTTCCTCAAGCCGGAGGTCAAGGAGGTGAGCGAAAAGGAAATAGAGGAGATGCTGGGCGCGGTGCCAAACACCGAAGGGATTGTCAAGTTCATGTGCGACGAGCACGACTTCAGCACCGAGAGGATCCAGAAGTTCTCCGAAAGGCTGAACGAGCTCCGCAGCGAGTCGCGGCAGAAGACCATAGGACAGTGGTTCAAGTGAACGAAAAGGGTGTCCTGAAGAAAATCGAAGAGATGGGAAGCAAGCTTCCCCACTTTGATGACGGCAGGATAAACTATTCCGGCTCTGACTACGCACCGGTCATCATGGCGTTCGTAGAGTACGGCGGCAAGATACTTCTCCTCAAGAGAAGTGACAAGGTACGCACATACAAGGGAAAATGGAACGGCGTCGGCGGCTACCTGGATGAAGTGTGTCCGGTCAGGGAGAAGGTCCTTGAGGAATTGCGCGAAGAGCTGGGCGTGGGCGAGGACACAATATCCGCAATATATATCGGCAATGCACGTGAGGAAACCGACGACAGCATAGGGAAGACATGGTTGATAGTGCCCGTTCTCGTGAAGCTGAAGAGAAAGCCGCAAATCAGGATCGACTGGGAGCACACGGAGTACAAGTGGGTATCACCCGTTGAGATAAAGGGATACGACATCGTGTCCGGTCTCGAGAGCACACTCACGGCGGCTCTTACCGCAGCTTCCAAATAAAGCTTTATATTAGAGCGTGGAAATAAAAGTGTGGATGAGATGGCGAAAAGACCTACAAACGGACCCCCCAGAGTTGACAACTCACAAGAGATAAACAAGCTTATAGCGAAGTTTCTCGAGGACGTGGCAAAGGAGTTCTCGCAGTTCTCGGATATGAACGCGGTCAACGAGCCCATAATCTACGGCTTTAACGTGCGCCTTGGGCCGGACGGGCAGCCGATAATCGGCAGCTTCGGAAACGTCAAGCCATCGGAGCCGAACGTTAAGTACGGGGAGGAGCGCGAACCGCTAGTGGACGTCATCGAAAAGGATAAGGAAATAACCATAATTGTCGAGATGCCAGGAGCGGAGAGGAGCACCATAAGGATAGAGACGCACCCCAACGAGGTATGGATAACGGCGAAGGACCACAGGAGGAACTTCAACACGAAAGTGCGCGTCAACCATCCGCTGAACCCAAAGGCGAGAAGCGTGGAATTCCACAACGGCGTCCTGGAGCTAGTTTTCAGGAGGGCTGCCTCGCACGGCAAGCCCACCGTAATAACTATAAATGATTAAGCCTAAAGGCTACTGATCGTTATTGTGATTCTATGGTGCAGAAGAGCGTACGCAAATCGAACAGAAGGATAGGGAAGAAATACAGGCACACGCAGAAGATGCGCAGGCTCAAGAGGGAGCATAGGCGCGTATTCATGGCGAACAAGAGAAAGGCAGGACGCCGAGCCCATTCCTAGCTGCTCCCTAGGCAATATCCTGGTACGTGTTGTCGTTGAACTCGTACGCGGTGTCTTCCTCAACGAGCCCCAGCCGTCTTATCATCTCCTCCCTGCTCTCGTGGCTCTTAAACCCGTGCGAGAGGTCGAGAAGGTCAAAGGAGTAAGCCTTGCCCTCGAATTCATAGTAGGTTAGCACCTTCCTTCCTCCATCGCGTATCACGACCAGCACCTTCGTAGAGGGGTTTCCAAGCGCGATGAGCAGGCTGCACAGCAGCACGTTCCTGTCGAGCAGGTCACCTATCCCGAAACTCATAGTCTCCTCCGGCGCCAGCCAGAACTGCACTGGCATGGCCGCATCCGCTATATTGTTCCTCACGAAATAGAACGCGTCGATGCTGGCTTCGTAGAAGTTCTGCTTGTACGAGAATATCCCGAAGCTGCTCTTTATCTCCTCTGCCTTCCTAAGTATGCGCTCGTCCTTCGGCTTTACCAGGGTGGGGAGCTCGGCAACGGATAGGTGCTCACGCTCCTCGATGACATCCTTGTATCTGGATATTATCGCAAGATAGACCTGGTTGAGCTTAAGCTCCCTGTCCAGGGCTTTCTGCTCCTCGCTGGGCATGCCCTACACACAAGATATTTAAAGCTTGCAAGGAATAAAAGGGCTTAGGTTCAGGTTCAGGTTCAGGATTGGAACGAGCCTAGGGATTGTGATGCTTTCAAACTTAGCGCTGCGCACGCCCATGCAAGCTCAAGTCCCTGAGCATGCGTATGCACCGATTCCTGCGCCACAGCCGATGTGCAGGGGAAAGGCAGTCAGGGTGCTGGAGCACACGCCACTGGTTCTGGAGCTAGACAACGGGCATATCGTAAAGGCGGAGATGCAGCTGTTCGGGATAGGAGTGGACCACCGTGCCTTGGGCTTCAGCTCTATAAGGACAGCCACTTCAAGCCTCAACATGATACAGTACAGCGGCAAACTTAGTTATCTCGAACTCTCGGATTTCACGGACCTCCCGCTAAGCAAAGAAGAGCTGGAACAGTACCGTATCCTTTGCGTCAACTTCGCGGTGTTCGAGAAGGATGCATACACCAAATGCGAGCAACAGCATCTCCTCAGAAAACAGAGGAAGGATCCGCTGGCAGACATAGAGAACCGTGACTGACAGCGCACTGATTTTATTAGTTCCTATCCTATTCCATATCATGTGATAGTGGATGGAGAACAAGAGGATAGCGGATCTTCTGGACGAGATAGCCAAAATGCTCAGTCTTGAGGACAAGCCCAACATACGGTTCGAGATCCGCGCATACCAGAAGGCAGCCCTGACCATAGGCACACTCCAGGAGCCAGTAGAAGATATGTACAGGAAGGGAGGCACAGAAGCGCTCATGGAGCTGCCAGGAGTGGGGAAAAGCATCGCAGGCCTTATCGAGGAATACATCAAGACCGGCAAGTCATCCAAGTACGATACGCTCAAGAAGAAGTACCCGATAGACATGGCGTCGCTCACCTCCATACAGGGTTTGGGAGCCAAGAAGGCACTTACCCTTTACAAGAAGCTAAAGGTAAAGGACATCGCCACTCTGAAGAAGGCGATAGAGCTGCATAGGATAGCGAAACTGGAGGGTTTCGGGGAGAAAAGCGAGGAAACGATAAGGAAGGGACTGGAGCTCGCAGAGTCAAGCAGCGGGCGCATGCTGATCTCAGAGGCGCTTCCTATCGCCGAGGAGCTGATAGCAAAGCTGAAGGCCGGTGGAAACGTGGAGAAGGTCCTGCTATCCGGTTCCGCAAGGAGGATGAGGGAGACCGTCGGCGATCTGGACATACTGGTGATATCTAAGAAAGCCGAGCAGGTAATGGATTTCTTTACGGCACTAGACGCCGTAGAAAGTGTCATAGCAAAGGGACCGACAAAATCTTCGGTGAGGCTGAAGGCGGGCCTGAACTGCGATCTCCGCGTTCTGGAGCCGCAGAGTTTCGGCGCGGCAGTGCAATACTTCACAGGCAGCAAGGACCACAACATACAGGTGCGCACCATCGCGGTGAGGAAGGGATACAAACTCAACGAATACGGGCTTTTCGACAAGAGCGGGAAGAACGTGGGGGGCTCAGAGGAGGAGAGCGTCTACGAGGCGCTAGGCATGCAGTGGATGCCTCCGGAGATGAGGGAGGCGCGCGGTGAGGTGGAACTCGCCCTCGCCCACAAGATACCTGTGCTTGTCGAGCAGAAAGACATACGTGGCGACCTCCACACCCATACCAAGTGGACCGACGGCGCAAACACGCTCGAGGAGATGGCTGCCGCCGCGATAAGGCTCGGCTACCAATACATAGCCAACACCGACCACACAAAGAACGTCACGATAGCGAACGGCAAGACCGACGCGGAGTTCGAGAGGATGATCCCCAAGATAGACAAGCTCAACGATTCTTTCAATGGCAAGTTCCGCATACTGAAAGGGGTGGAGTGCGACATACTGAAGGACGGTACGCTAGACCTAAAGGAATCCACGCTCAATGATATGGACTGCGTAATAGGAGCGGTCCACATGAACACTAAGATGGAGAAGTCGGAGATGACTGACAGGATAGTAAAGGCGCTGGACAGCGGGCTCATCCATATACTCGCGCACCCGACAGGGCGCATAGTCGGGAAACGCGAGGCCTATCAGGTCGACCTTGATGAAGTCGCGGAAGCTGCAGAGAGGAACAACGTAGCTCTGGAAATAAACAGCACGGAGCGGATGGACCTCAACGACACAAACATAATGCTGGCAGCGAAATACAAGGTGATGTTCTCGATTGATACCGACGCTCACAGTACCAACGATTACGTGCTGATGAGGTACGGCGTCGGCACTGCAAGGAGGGGATGGCTCACTAAGGACAAGATCATCAACTCCAAGCCGTTGGACAGTCTGTTAAAGACCTTCAAGAAGTAATATATATCTGAAAAATTACAGCCTTGCTGATTTCATGATGAACGGAAAGGTGACATTAGGGCAACCTGCCCCCAGTGCGGAGAAGCCGGTGCAGATTCACAAACTGGAGCCCACGCGCATCCCTCCACAGATGATGGCAGAGATGCTGTCGTACGGGGAGAGGCAGACGATCTCTCTTATTTCCAAGTTTACGCGGAAGTGGCACTTCATCACGTGGTCCATGGAGGTACAGCACAGGATATGCGAGGATTATGTCGGAGCAAAAAGGCTGATGAACGAACTGATGAAAAAGGGAATTGTCGAGTTTAATGACCCCAAGGGCGGGCTCCGTACTTCTGATAACGAGCAACACGACGAGCCAAGCGAAAAGGCCGTAGTGAGGCTGACGCCCTACGGTCTGGAAGTATACAACGCACTGCGTAAGATTTACCGCATCACATATAGTTTGCCAGGTTGAACTGCTTCGTCGGTATCTCGCCTCCGCCGACCTGCCCGAATATCGCCTCTATCTCCTCCTTCACCAGCATCAGCCTCTGCTTTATGTATGGTTCTATGTTGTAACGGTCGGCAAGTGCTATCGCCGTGTTGAGGTACTTCTCGATTCCACCCTTCGATATCGTGAGCACAAGCTTGCCCCCGCACCTCAGCCTTGTGCAGTGTCCGACAAGCGGGACCCTCCTGTATTTCGCATTGCAGGATACGCACCTGAACGTCTGCTTAGAGAACGAGTGCAGGTTTCCGATAAGGTCGGGGATGAAGTGGCTTATTATCAGCCTGCGTGCCGTGTCCGACTTATCTATCGTATAGAGCATATCCATCAGCTCGAACTGCTTGTCGAGCTTTTCCTGCATGGTCTTGAGCGTGGTGTATGTGCTGCGCTTCGGTGAATCCGCAACGGCCCGCGGCCCGGTCGCGTGGGTGAAGCGCACGTTGCTGTATACTTCCTTCTTTTTCAGCCTGCTCCCCACCAGCTCCACCGACATCTCTCCGGGCGGCGGATAGTTGAACGTCTTGTTATAGAAGTCTATGCCATAAGCATCCACAACCTCCATCGCATGCACTTCGTCGTCGACCTCGTCCGGATGTATGTTAACCGACAATACAAGCGGGGCATCCATAGTGCCTCCTATCGTAGTCGGCAGGTACCTTCTCGAAAAGTTGACAAGGGCGTCGAGCAGCAGCATAGTGGTGTCTTCGTCTCCATCGCAGTTCCTCCTTCTTGCAGATATCGTGTACGGATGCGCGAACCCTACGTTCGCGCTAGTGAAACCTACTATCCTGCCCAGCACGCCGCATGAGGTGTGCGGCGAGAGCGTCACAACGCAGTGGCCGAGAAGATCCTCCGGGCTCTCCGCTTTGTAGAACGGCTGCAGGTTGTAGAACTTCACAAGAAGCCCGTCCATGAACTTTGCCACCTTCACAAGGTAATCTGCGGCTCTCGTGTTGAGTATTACGTCCTGGTGCCTCAGCTCGACTAGCTGGTCATCGCTCCTAAGCTCGTTTCCCATATAGTCTTCCGTGTAACCGAGCTCCCTCAGCTTTTCAACGCTCACCGACACTTCACTCGGATAGAAGTGCGTTATGGGGGTGTCCGTGGCATCCCATCTCGACGTCCCGTCCTTGAATATGTACACTCCGTGAGCCGCCCTCAGTATGCCCTTCTCTATAGGCTCAGCTATCTTGTCCTTGCTCACGAGCCCCCTCACCCCCTTCAGCACCTTCGGCAGGCTCTGCTCCCCCACCCTTTTCATCGCGGCGTCTATCTCCACCGCGAGCTGCACCTTTATTGTGTCGTAGCCCTGCGTCTTGCTTTTACAGAACGCACAGGTGTCCTTTGTCGAGTACCTGCCGCATGCCTTGCATATTCTCTCGAGCTCTGCCCTCGTGTTATGGAGCGAGCAGTATGGCGAAGTGACAAACTCCTTTCCGACAGGGCATTTGTACCGTGCTATCTCGATCTCCATCGCCGGGTCGAAGCTCCTCTTGCTCTCCGAATATGCCTTGAAGATGTTCCTCTCCTTTCCGCCGCGCTCCCCAATTGGGAAGAGGACATGTGGCGCTGGCTTCATAAGCCGCTCTCTCGCCTTTTCCGGCCTCCCTATGCGTGCACCTATCCTGGTCGCGCGTTTCATTATCTTGAACGGGGAGAACGAGTTCAGTATCTCCACGGGCTCCTTTGTGAGGTCTGCTTGGGACATCGCATTGTACTCAAGGTTCAGCCTCTCGTCCTTCGTGAACCCCAGCGACGCAACCAGGCTCTGCGCGTCGCCACCGCTTACCTTTATAGTATCCTTATTGTCGACGTGCGGTATGCAGATCCGTTCTACCGCATCCCTCAGCTCCTCGTTGGCCACCGGAATCTCCACCTCCTCTATGTCAAACAAGCTGTCGCCGGTACCTCTCACCGCCCCATTCATGATGGACTTAGCGACAAGATCGAGCGCGCCCCCGTTCACGTCAGAATAGTCGTATATGTAACGCGGGTGCATCGGCACCCCGTACTTCTTCGAGAGTAGGTAAGCCTCCCTGAAGGATGGGGTTTCCGGGGGTCCGTCGTAGCCGGCTCCTCTCAACTGCGCAAGCCAGTACTCCTCAACGTAGCTGGTAGGCGGCAGCGGCGTGTTGGTCTTCTTGAAATCCCCGAACGTGATGAGAATGTCCCCGACGGAAAGTATCTTCGCTATGCTCCCTTTCAGCGCCTTCGCCTGCTCCGCCGTGTTGATTCTCAACGCCTCTCCCGACTTCAGCTTCACGAACGGTCCCTCGATGCTGTCAACTGGAGTGGCGATGCAGCCCTTTCCCGGTTTCTCAACTTTGAGTTGCGTGCCTACCGCTATGAATTCGTCGAGTATGTGCATTGTTGCCGGACTGAATCCCTTTGCAGCTATCCCGGTCATGCGCGAACGTCCGTACCTTAGCCTGAAGCTTCCCGGATACCCTGGATATGCAAGCACAGGCCTGCCGGCGAGCAGCTCCTGCAGGAACACCGCCTCCTTCTTCTCCTCCTTCTTGTCCACCTGCAGCTGCGTTGCCGGAACCGTGCCCTTGTCGACCCTTATTACGCCGTTGAGCCAGCTCCAGTCCAATCCCGCCATCTTCGCATACTTTATCACGCTCTTTGCCTTCTGCGCAATCCCTTCGCATATCACCAGCGCAACTCCGCCCCTCACGATGTTCGTATACATCTGTTCCTGCCCGCTGGCATCAAGCCTCTTGACGTTCCTGTGAACGCTCACCTCTATCTGCTCGGTGGGCACCCCATCCACGCACACGGGCAAATTCTCCAGTATCAGCTTCATGTCCTCTTCCGGAGGCTTGTACTGGAGCCGCGCACACCTCGCGTCATACAGGAGCATCTCTTCTATGTATCTCACCACCTCGGTCTGGCTGGCCTTATACGCGCCTATACCCATGAGCTTCCTTGCGTGGTCCGCCAGCGCTACCGACAGCGCAGCGTCCGTGCCTCCGGCTCCCCTTATCGGACCTGCGTACAGCACAGCGATGTAGTCCGTGCCGTCCGCATTCTTGTGGAGCTCTACTCCCTGTATCCCTTCCGTAGGTGCGACCAGCACGCCCTGGGTGAGGATAGAGAGCCCTACCCTGACGGCAAGCGTCAGCCTTTTCTGCTTTTCCATCTCGAACCTCTTGTCCGTGCATATCTCCTTCACTATGTCGAAAGCGAGCTCCCTCTCTGGCTTTCCGCCTTCGGCCTTACGTTTTATTATCTCGGCAAGGCCTTCGTATCCGATTATCCCTTCAACCCTGCTCGCTATGTCCGGCGCTGCTTTTATCTCTATGAACGGCTCTGGATCGAATCCCATGGCTTTCGCTTCGCTCGCCACCCTGCTGGCCTCTTCGTACTGTTTTTTAAGCATCTCGAAGTACTGGTCGGAGTCCATCATTTCTCACCTGCGAAGTTCACCTGGGTGAAGATATGGCTTTTCATTTCGTATACCGGAAGGATGCACGGAGTCGGGATGTGCCCCGACCTTATCTGGAAGTCGGTCCTTGCCTGCCACGTGCCGCTGTTAACTATCTCGACTCCATGGTAGTTCGAAATGCCGTTCTTATGTATGTGTCCCATGTGGAGTATGTCGGGCACCCTGCCAATCACCATATTGTCGTTAGCGCTCGGGACCAGCACGTTCTTCCCTCCGTATACGGGAGACAGGTGCCTCCTCTTGAGCAGTTCTATCATCGCCTTCTCCGGTTCCGCATAAGAGAGCCCAGGTATCGACGCTATCGTGTCGTCAAGAGAGGTGCCGTGGTAGGCGAGCACGTCCATTCCATGCATGGTGATAAAACTCGGGTTTGTCACTATGTGGATGTTGTTCCATTTCTTGTCCTTCAGGAGCATCTCGGTGAGCGGCGGCTGCGGCTCCGCTCTCTGGACCGCATCGTGGTTGCCTGGCATGACGAAAACGTGGATATACTCCGGTATCGCCTCGAGGAGCCGGAAGAGCTCCCTGTACTGCGCGTATATGTCGAATACCGCAAGGTCTCTCTCCTGTCCCGGGTAGACGCCTATTCCATCCGCCACGTCTCCGGCAATCACCACGTACTTTATCTTTTCGGCGAGAGCTTTTTGGGATGGCACGCTGCCATTGAGCCAGTCTATCATGCGCAGGAAATTTTTCTCCATGAACCTCTTGCTCCCTACATGGACATCGGAAAGGAAGGCGATCGCGATATCGTCCTGCACCACCTTTTTATCCTTTATCGGCACATCCGGGAGGAGTATCTCGTTGGCCATGACCATACCCTGCCAGATCTTCCCAGTCACCGCTATTATCTCGTCGTTGATTATCCTGCCTGCCTTCTCGAATAGCTCCTTCTGCGGTTTCGATGTGCCGTTGGAGAAGATTATCCGACCCTCTCCGGTATCGTCCTCTACTGTTATCATCAGGTTGCCCTTCTTCGTCGTGTTCTTCTGCGAAACTATACCCACAACAGTAACCTCCTTTCCCTGTGTGAAGCTTTGCAGCAGTTCCAGGTCACGGACAAGTCCTGGGAGTGTCGCCCTCCTCGTCTCGATGATGTTCTTCATCTTGTCAAGCCTGTTGTTGAAGTACGACACGAAGTCACTGACCGAACCCTCAACCCTCTGTATCTCGCTGTTCTGAATCCTATAGCTGGCATCGACCGCGGACGCCACAGGCTTGAAGTCCGGTGAGCGTATCACCTCCACAGGAAGCGGCGCCTTCTCAACCTTCATCCCTTCGAGTATGTCCCTAATTTCCTTTGCGTTGATTACGGCAAGGCCTTCCGCCCCTTTCTTCGACTCTATCGCCTTGCTCGCCAGCAGATCTACGTCCACGTCCCTGAGAAGCGAGGCGTCTACGTCTGAACCAACGAATATCTTCGAGTTTGCGAGAAGCTTCACGAGCTCCCGCATGTTTTCCTGTGGTTGCGGCATATAATGTACTTGGTTGACTTACTCCTTGACGGACTCCAGCATGCTCAGCAGGTTCCATATCATCGTTCGTGCCTGTGGCGGCAAGTTTATGTCGTTGCTCACCTCATCGATGTTGTAGATGGCCCCAGAAACCCGGACAGTATAGTCGCCCTGTGCGGTGAGCTTCGAACGCGCTTCGCTGATAGCTCCCCTAACGTTCTTCGGAACGCTGGTGTCGGAGATTAGCATGTCCATCCTCTTTACTATCTGCTCTATAGTCTCCGCAATCTTCTTGTCCTCCTCTGGCATTTTACCACCTATAAAAAGTTGTTGTTTGTCGGATATACTCCGAATTGGTATGCTACCTATACACGAGGAACTTATATATAGCTTAGCCTGTCACGGAGCGGTGTATCCGCTCTCCCACGAACTTGAGAACGTAACGCTGCTGAGCTGGCCGTTGTTCCCGTTCCCCGAGTAGTCGTTCGCGTTCCCGTTGAGCGGCCACCAGCCCACTAGGTTCTGAGGGCGGATCGGGGCGCCTCCTACACCTTCTTGGTAAAGAGCTTGGATCTCAGACTGTGAAAGCGAAGTGTTATACGCCTGGACATTTGAAATGTATCCTATAAAATCTGATCGGTCTAAACCCTTGCCTATATAAAGAGTTGTTC
>JAJZNR010000010.1 GCA_021811605.1 Microcaldota archaeon
GAGGTATTCCATCGCGGATTGGCTGCGGAACCAGATATGCATACAATCCATTTACGAAGAAAGCTTAAATAGTATACCACAGAACCTCAAAAGCCGAGGGTCGAGGGAAGGGCTTATCACTCGAAATCCTCTATCTCAACCTTCTTCTTTACGAACGGGGTGAACTTTCCCTTGTAGGTTGTAGCCCTCACCTTCGCATCGTCGATGAAGTGATATTCGTCATAAGGGGGGATTTTCCTGGGCTTGTTCACGATGAGCCTATGGTACTTAACCGCATGACTCTTGAGCCACTCCTCCGTGACCGCAACATGTTCGTCCGTTCTGGCAGTGAAGAAACAGATGTAATGCCCTTCCTCGTACAGCTTGTTGATGCGATCTATCGAATTCTGGTAGGGTTTCGCCTTCCGCATAGCCTCTATGCCCTCCTCGTTCCTCACATTGTCGCATATCGTGCCGTCAATGTCGATTATGAATATCTTCATGAACGCCACAAGAGCTTTTCCGCATGGTTTTATAATCTTTACCTGCCGCAATCACATGTAAATTAAACTGTGCGGATAAGCACAACTATATATAGTTTATTTATACAATCCTACTGCTTTTCGTGGGCTCATAGCTCAGCCTGGTCAGAGCGCTGGTCTTATAAGCCAGATGTCGTGAGTTCAAATCTCACTGGGCCCACTCCGATTCTGATGTATGCGCATAAGGGTAAGGCTTTAAAACTTACCATCCATGAATAGACAGGTGTTCCAAATGGCAAAGAACGACCAACCAAAGGCAAAAGGAGGAAGAAGCATGCTCAAGTACATCGCAGTGTACTTCTTCACATGGCTATCAGGGATAATCGCCCTGTTGATCGCAAAGGACGATAAAACGCTCAAATTCCACGGAGCCCAAGCCCTGATTCTTGGCATCGTGATAATCATAGTGAGCTATATTCCGTTCGTAGGCGGGATAATCGCAATACTCGCATGGATATACGGTATCTACATCGGCTACAACGCCGGTCAGGGCAAGGATATCGAAATCCCTGTTGTGGCAGACATAGCAAAGAAGTTCTAAGCCCGTTCGCGTTTGCCTTCGGGTTTTGCAGAAGCGAGCTTCACAAGAAGCTCCTTCCTTTCTTTTTCTGTTATTTTCCTTCTCTTTTTGTAGCTTATGTCGAGCCTAGGCTCCCTCCTGTTGTAGACAGGGATCAGGTGTATGTGCATATGCGCCAGTTCCTCCTCCCCATCCATATTCACAATCATCTTTATCCCGGTGGGTCTCATCCGTTCCTTTATGCGGGCGGAGAGCATTTTCGCAACCTCAAAGCAGCGGTCCAGGATTTTGTCATCCGTGGAGAGCAGGTCCTCATAGTGCGCCTTCGATATCACAAGCAGATGGGCTTTTGAAGCGGGATACTTGTTGATTATGGCAAAGCAAAGACCGTCTTCATAGACTATCCCCTCCCGTTCCATCCTCTTCCTGTCGCAGAATATACAACCTTCCAGAATCCCACCATTATCAGAATCCATTCAACCCCGTCTACTATTCCTCGCATGCAAGCTTTAAATCCATCGTCAACACGAGCGTCACGCATAAATATCAGTCCGATGCAGATGTTCTGGATTCCATGGCTCATACAAATCTCAGAACTGCCAGGCACAAAAGTGCAATGGCAGAGCTGTCAAAGGCGGAAATGGCAGCCATGGCTGCCCGCGATGAGGGAACATTGATCAGTCTCCTCCGCGCGCAGCCGCTTACGACTGTATTCTGGCTCGGCAGGGACCTTGAGGCCATGGCGGCTAATCCGAGAAAGAAACCCGCGCGCCACGATGCTCTATCCGAACCCCTCCCCACGGAGAGCGAAAAGGCCACCGCGGAAGAGATAAAGCCGATTCTGAAGACCCTGATGGCGGATGGAGTGGTAAGGTGCATCGACCTATCCTACAGGGACCCCTTATCCCCAGACCGGCCTTATCATTACTATTTCAATAAAGACCTGCCGAGAGGCAAACGCATCTTCCTCGCGAGCAGGACCGAGGAAGCTCTGCACGAACTTGCCGCTCATAGAGCGAGGGAGTTCACCACCACAAGGGAGAGGCTGGTTGTCAGATACATTCTGGTGAGGGGAGGGCTTACCGAACAGGAAGCCGACAGGGTGATAAACCCGGACGGTGCACCAGGAAGAAATGCAGAACGCCTGCAGCAGCGTTTTTTGAGAGGAGGCATGGCAATCCTGAGAGACGGAAGCGGCAGGTTCGCGTCCTCTTCCACGGCAGAGCTCAACATGGCTCCACAGAGCATACGGCCGGATGGCGGCGGCGAGACGAAGAACCGTTAGCGTCCGCCAGCGCTCTTCTTGTAGAAAACATGCTTCTCAGCGCCGCAGCCGGCGCACCTATACGCCATGTAGCCCTTCGAGCTCACTACCCTGACTGTTGAGTTGAGCCCCGGCACAAGCACATGGTTGCACTTCGCGCATATCCCGTTCCTAATGTTCTTCGGCAACCCTACCTTGTAATGCGCCGCTATCCTCTTCAGCATCAATACGTACCTGTGCGAGAGCGCGCTGTCGCTCCCAGCCTTTCTTTCCGCCAGACCGAAAAGTATCCCAATGCGCTCTGCGGCGATCTTCTGCGCGAGTTCCCTCCTATCCTCTCTCACCGACTCACAAAAAGATTACAGTACCCCAATGTGCTTAAGGAGCTCCTGCATAGACCCCTCCATGTTCTGAGAACTCCTTATCGTAACAACGTTCCCCGAAATCTCTATGCTCTTGTCCGTAGGCGTGCCGTGGAATAGCCGCACCACCCGCTTCGCCTCCTCGTCCTGCGGCGTTGCGATGTTCCTGCCCTTGATTATGTTCGCCCGCGCCACTACCTTTATCGCGCTGTCTACTGCGCATACAAGCTTCTTGCTCTCGTTGAAATGGAGAATCAGGTCCAGCAGCGGACGGTATTCAAAAAGCTTGTAATCGTCCACGCCCTTTCCGTCGACAAGCACTACGCCATCATAGTCTGCAGCCGAGACCTTTGCCGTGTTTATGTCGGAATTCACGGTTGCGCCGTGCATGCCCACACACGGCTTTGTGGAATAGCTGCTTATCGCGTACTGCACGCCCCACCTGTCAAAAAACATCCGCACAATGGATAGTGTCTCATCCTTGTAGTTGTTCGGCGCTATGAATACGAGGAATTTCATCGTTCCACTCATTCGCTCATATACGGAGCCAGGAAATAAGCGAGTACTGCGTCACCAACCTTGTAATCTATCTTGAGTGGCTCCTCTGTCTTCAGTGAAAGATGCACGGAAGACTCCGCCGGCGCTGCGCCGATTATCCGCTCCAGGTACTCGAGGTTGAACGTGGCCGAGGACGGCTTCGTTATCTCCAGCTTCTTTATCGCTTCAGTATTTCCGTTGTGCTCCTCCTCGAGCTCTCCGGCGTCCCCCTTCGCCGCTATCATGAACGATTCCTTGTCGGTCTTGAAGCTTATGTAAGTGGAGAGCAGGTTCGCGTCCTTCAGTATCTCCCTGAGGGCATCGCTCTTGACTTCCACCTTCGACTCGAAGCCGATGTTCGGCTCTTTCTCTGCATCCTTCCTTACGTCTATTATCGGCAGCTTGTACCTCCTCCTGTTCTTGCTGTCCGTGCTTATGAACTCTATATGGAGCTTGTTTCCTGCGTCCTTCATAAGGAGCTGCTCATTCTGCCTTGCGGTGCTGAGTATCTTGCTGAGGTTGTCTAGGTTAAGGCCTATCTGCGCCGGCTTCTCCACTTCGTACTTAGAGAACGCCTTGTTGGGTATCGAGAACGACACCATGCTTATGCCGCTTGGGTCCATTGCCTTAAGGGTTATGCCTTCCTTAGCTATGTTGAACGTGCCTTCGTCCACCAGGCTGACTATGGCGTCCACGCAGTTCTTCCAATAACGAGCATCATCTATCTTCATTTCGAACATATAACCACCAAGGATATGCACTATTGTTAGGTTGTAAAGGCATTTAAAGGTATACCGCCGCCTTCCGTAAACCGTGTCAAAGGCGGTTTTGTCGATAGAGATTTAAGACTTGTGTTTTATCCTAATCAAAATGGGGCTGCCGAGATTTGAACTCGGATCACCAACTCCCGAAGCTGGTATTCTGCCAGGTTAGACCACAGCCCCATGCGGAGATATCTCTAATGCTTGATTATTTATTGCTTCTCCCACCCCACCCAACTGCAGAAGATGCGAACCTTCCGTAAAGAGAGAAATCAGAACCTGTCCACCGTGTTCGCAGCCGCATCGATTTTATCGAGTGCGAATCTGCTCCCCTCATTCAGTGCAACGCTGATGGTCTTGAGAGCTTTCAGGATCAGCGGTCTTGCCTTCCTTACTGTTCCTCTTGTGGTAGTCCTAACCAGGCCCCAGCCTCCAACCCACTTCTTCCTTTCTCTTATTATCCGGAGATCGTTTGGCGCAAGCCTTCTGCTTCCTGTTTCTGTTCTCCCGTGGCTGGTTTCAACCATAGTGGCGTTCGCAGGGGAGACGAGCGCGGAGCCGGATCCAGATATCGGATAGCGCGTGACTGTTCTCGGCTCATGATGTGTGTCCCCGACCTGCACGTAAACCTGAGAATAATCATGACACGAAGTGACCCGCGACCTTCCCACCCTTGCGAACACGCTCCCTGCCCTGAAAGAAAGCTCCTCCGCATGCAGGTGAGCATCTACAAGCCTGTGTATCGCCGGCGCGGTCGATTTCAGTAGTGCCGCATTGCTTGGCCTGTAAGGCACCGATGCAAGATGCTCGGTGAGCACCTGCGGGAGCCCAAATTTTCCTGCAGTGGCATCATTTAGCTCTTGAAGCTCATCCGAAGCCGCATCACCTGCGCTCCCTGCTGCAGGCTTCTTCTTAGGCACGGGCCCAATCCTGCTCCTGGCTCCTTTCTTTGCCTTCTGCTCTTCAGGCTGCTTCTGCGCGGTCTGATTCTGCAGTGGTTCGACAACCTGCTGTACTGTCTCAGAAGTCCTAAGCTTCTGTTTCAAGAGATAGGGGCTGTCCATTACTGCGAATCTTGTCCCTGGTGTATATCCTTCGCTCATTGATTATACTGCAGATTATCCAGATATTTAAATCTCACGTATTTGCGCTTTTTTACAAGAGGAATTCGCTATTTTGCATCATCTCCCGTAACGCGAAAGG